>NZ_JABDWV010000017.1:0-177966 GCF_019685435.1 Rhizobium sp. NLR10b
GGCGCGGGTTGATCGTCCACAGCCGCTCGCGCTCGCCCGCCTCGCGCCATTTCAGCGCGCAGGGGGTACCCATCAGCCGCTTGAAGATCTTGGAGAAATGGCCGGAATGCAGCACGAGAAGGCCCATTCCCTCCCAGACGCGCCTGGCTACACGTTCGACGACGACGTCTGACACCGCGCCGTGATCCTTGTGGCCCCACCAGGTCAAGACATCGGTTTCGGCAAGCCGGGCCTCGCTCAGCCCATGTTCCGGCTCCTGCAGCGTCGCCGTGGTCGCCGAGATGCCGGCATCGGTATTCAGCGCATTGGCGATCGTCGTATGCATGCCTTCAGGGTAGATGCCCCGGACGATCGCATTGGTATTCTCGTGGATGTTTTCACCCCAGACGACGGTGCGTATGGTCATGATGTGCTCCTCTGGAAGCCGGAAGTATCGACAGGCGGGAAATTCAAAGCGCTTTGGAAAAAGGCGCTTGGGTGCGCCTCTATCTCCTCCACGTCCGAGCAACACATATCGCTTTGTCAGGGGTTTGACAAAGGGGAAAATTTCTTCCGTGAGACTCCAGAGGACTTTCTGAAATATAGCAATGAAATCAATGAGAAACGGATTTAGAGAACAGATTGACGACGATGACGCCCGATATGATCAGCCCGAGGCCGACAATGGCCGGCAGGTCGAGGCGCTGCTTGAAGAAGATCAGGCCAACCGAAGAAATCAGCACGATTCCCAAAGCGCTCCAAATTGCATAGGCGATGCCGACGGGAATGCTCTTCAGCGTCAAAGATAGGCAATAGAAGGCCGCGGCATAACACGCGACGACAAGCGCCGTCGGCCCGATGCGCGTAAACTGTTGCGACAATTGCAGCGCCGTAGTGCCGATGACTTCGAGCACGATGGCTGCAAAGAGCAGCCCGTAGATGGCGGCCTGGCTCATGACGAATTCCTTTTCGCATTACTTTCCCGTGAGCTCGACAAGACGGCTGATGAGATTCAGCCTCAAAGCACTGCTGATGTCATGGCTCTCCAACGTATCGGCGAACCACAGCCCGTCAGCGGCGAAGCGCACGATCTGTGCATCGAGCGAGGAGTCGGTGCCGACATATTCCTCGGCCCGCGCCTGAACCCATTGGCGCCAGCGAAGGCGCAGCCGGGGTTCGGCGAGAAGCGCGATCGTCACCTGCGTCCAACTCCTGGAATCGTCGGGACGGTCCTTGAGACCGGACACCGCATTGAGATAGGCGCGGGTGAAGCGGCCCTGCGGCACGGGATCGCCGCGCATCAGTTCCTCGATATCGGCATCGAACCTTTCGAGCAGGCTCTCGAACAGCGCGTCGAGCAGCGCATTCTTTGTCGGGAAGTGATGCAGCAAGCCGCCCTTGCTGACGCTGGAGGCAGCGGAAACCGCATCGAGCGTCACGGCCGCCATGCCTTCGCTGGCAGCGAGACGCGCGGCGACCTCCAGCAACTGCTGGCGCACGAGAGCGGGTTGCTTCTTGCGATGATGAGCGTTTGACATGCGAGATAAAGATACCGTCCGGACGGTTTTGTCAAGAAGAATCGGCGTAAGCGCATGCCCCACAGGCACTATGCGCGAAATGCCGCGGCACCTTGATGACAGTTGCGATCGTTTTCCATCGGGTGCATGAAGAGCCGGGGATGAGATAATACCGGGGATGGTTCCGTGACGGAGAAGGTCACCACTCTATATGAAGCGATCGGCGGCGATCCCACCGTGCGGGCGCTGACGCATCGCTTCTACGCGCTGATGGATACGCTGCCGCAGGCAAGCAACGTGCGCGCCGCGCACCCGCCGAGCCTCGAAGGCAGCGAAGAAAAATTCTACGAATACATGAGCGGCTATCTTGGCGGCCCGCCGCTCTATACCGACAAGCGCGGCCATCCGCGCCTGCGTAGCCGCCATTTCGTTGCCGAGATCGGGCCGGTGGAGCGCGACGAATGGCTGCTCTGCTTCCGCCGCGCGCTCGACGAGACGATATCAAGCCAGGCACTGCGCGATCTCATCTGGGCGCCGGTCGAACGCCTCGCCCATCACATGCAAAACAAGGAAGAGTCATGAGCCTCAACGCGCGCCTGGAGCCGGCGCTCTATCTCTTTGCCGGCCTGTTCGGCGCAGCCGGCGTGGCGCTCGCCGCCCTTGCCGCCCATGGCGGGGGCGAGGCAAACCTTGCGGCTTCTGCATCCGCCATGTGCCTTGCGCACGCCCCGGCCCTGCTGGCGTTGGCGCTCGGCATCGCCAGGCTCAAAACCGCCGGGCTGGCCGGTTTTCTGATGATCGTGGGAACACTGTTCTTTGCCGGCGATCTCGTCTCGCTCCGCTTCTCCGGCGCTGGCCTCTTCCCCTATGCCGCGCCGACCGGTGGATGGGCGATGATGCTCGGCTGGCTGGCCGTGGCGGCGGGTGCTGTGTTTCGGGTCAGAGCGTAGAGTCACCCCTTCTCCCCAGCGGGGAGAAGAGGGAGGAGGCGGCACCGGCATTCCGTAAGGGCCAAGCCTTAAATCCCGTCGACCACATTAAAACCCTCAAAAACCGGCGGCCCCTTGTACATCGTCTTGCGGTCCCCGGCATTGCGGTGCGCCGCGCGAAAGTTCTCAGACTTCGTCCAGTTCTGAAAATCGTCTTCGCTCTTCCAGACCGTGTGCGAGGAATAGAGCGTGTAGCCCTCTTCTTCGTTGGCCTTGCCGCGCAGCAGGCGGAATTCGACGAAACCGGGGACCTCGGCGAGGCTGGAATCCCGATTGCGCCAGACCGTCTCGAAATCGCCCTCGGTCCCGGTTACGACCTTGAAGCGGTTCATTGCGATATACATGAAATCTCCTTACGCCTTCTTGGCCGCCTTCGCAGCAGGCGAGGGAAAGGCGAGAACATTATTGCCGTTTGCCGCAGCCGCGCCAAGCGGTCTCGTGGCCGCCTCCCCAGGCATGCGCGCCTCCCAGGTCGGGAACAGTGTCACATTCTGATGGAGCTGCTGGCGTGCGGTGTGCTGCTGGAACAGTTCGTGGAGTTCGGGCACGAGGCCGTCGCCGCTCTGCGCGGCGAGCTTGTGCAGGCCGATCATGGTGAAGCCGTCGAGGCGCTGGTCGTTCATCGGGAAGTGTCTCGTTCGTTCATCGTCTGCAGCGCACGTTCCAGGCTGGACTTGCTGCCGTTTCGAAGCGGGATGAAGGCCTTGCTGAACTTCTTGCAGCCGGTCTTCACGCGCAGGCAGGCATCGTGGCTGATACAGTCGATAGGGCAGAACACGCAGTCGACGGAGGGAAGCAGCGTGTCGATGCGGGAGACCGCCTCGCGCAGGCCGCCATCGTGATGAATGAGCTCGGCGCCGAAATTGCTGGCGATCTGGCGCAGATGCGCCACCTGGCAGTCACGCCCGCCGACATAAAGAAAACTGCGGCCACCCAGTTTGGATCGTCCGTTGGATGCCTGTCCGGCCTCCGCGCCCGCGGTCTCGCGGACCTCCCGGTTCGATCCCTTCTTGCCCTTGCGAGCCATATGCCACCCGTTCGCTGGTTGATCGTCACACGATTCCTGCGTGTGCGGACGGACCTTATTAAACTTGATTTTTGGAGTAAAGTATAAAGTTGATTGTATTTATCGCGGAGTGACCTCAACCGGAAAGGTGTATGTGCGCTGGGATGCCGTCAGGTCATCGGACATAGCCGGAAGATTGCAGGAAGCTACCCTGGCAAGTGCGGCACGATCCACATCTGGCAAGCTTGACCCGCGGACGATGCCCGACGCTGTGATATCGCCGCCGCGGCTGACGGTGATGCGAACAGTTAAGCTGGCGCGAGCCCTCCGATACCGCGCCTCCATCCGATCGACGCAACGGAACAATCGTGCAACGAGCTTGCCCTTATAGTTGGCTTCCGACGCGGCGCCGGCTCCATTCCCACCGCCCGATGTCCGTGAATTGTTATCGGAATTGGCGTCTGCCTGCCCATCTGCCACACCTCTGCGCGCTTCTTGTTTGGCATCGCCCTCCGAGCCCTGCGCTTTCTTCGGCGGCTGTTTTCTTTCCACCGGCTTCTTTTCCACTGGCTTTTCAAGCTTGGGTCTCGGCGCTGGCGTAACGATTTCTGCCGGCTGTTCCGGCTCGGGAGAGATGGCGGCCGTCTCGACAGGCTTGATCTCTTCCTGCTCGGGCTGCACCGCGGCCGCCACAGGTGGCTCGACAGACATCACCGGAGTGTCCACCGGTTGTTCAGGCACCACCGTTGACATCGGCTGTACGACTGAAGTTTCCGCAGGGGTTTCCGATACAAGAACTTCCGGCTCCGCAGCCGTCACCGTCTCCGCTGAGTGACGTGTAATCTCCTGCGCCGGTTGAACAGCTTCGACAGGCTCCGCATCGGTCGGCTGGACGGCCTCCGGCTGCACCTCTGCTGTCTCTACCGGTTTGATCTCATCGGGTTCGACAGCTTCTGGAACGATTTCTTGCTGGATCGTGACATCGGTCTCGCCGGCTGCGCTTTGATCCGCATCAGAACTGCCGAGCATAATGACGCTGATCGCTTCGCCTGCTTCCACCAGTGTCTCGTCAGAAGGCTTGGGCATAACGACAAGCAGCGCCACGGCCAGCGCGACATGAAAGAAGAACGAACCGACACACGTCAGCGCCACCCGCCGCCGCACCGGCTTCTGATCGTCTTCCTGCTTCTCCACCGCCGCATCCATCGGCGGCGCGGAAACGTGAGCGACCGGTTCGGCTTCCGGATGGCCGGGAAAGGAAGAGATATGTGCTAAATGCGTATAGTGGATCACCGTTTCGCCGGCCGGCTGCCGCTGCGCGTTTCGCAGTTCGGGAAGCTCGTGGCCGGGGTGCATGCCGGGCGTGTTGTCGTTCAGGCTGGTGTCGGCACTCTCCTCCCCGATGAGCACGTGTTCCGATCCGGATTTCGCTGAAATCGCCATTCTTTACGCCTCGGACAGCCGGAAACATGTCCGCCGGGGTTCATCCCCGGCGTCTTCTCATCCTTCGAAAGGAACGGAGATCTGCGAGCGGGTGACGAGACCCTTCATGCATTCGCCGGCGACCGGCCCGTCGCAGACCGGCGTGTCGTTGATGAGGATGCGGGTCACGCTCTCGCATTTGACATTCGGCATGTCGAACTGGCGCACGCGCTTCTTGCCCTGCGGCAGATCGCGGAAGTCGAGAACGGTGATGCGGTCGACGGCATTCTTGTCATTGAAGAAGGCGAGCTCGAAGGAAACCTTGTTGATGGCGGAGGACAGCTTGTTGAGCGCCACGAAGGTCATCATGCAGCCCTTCTGCGAAGGCGCCAGCGCGTTCAGTTCGACATCGAGAGAGGTTGCGGGCGCCGCCTCCTGCGCCTGGACCACGGTTGCAACCACCAAGCCGGCCATTACGGCCGCAACCCCACCCGTCATAATCTTCTCCGCATTGTCGCGAGCCGTCAGCGGACGGCTTCGTATCAGCAATCTCAAAAACTTGACTGCTTTAGTCTCCTATTGCGTCTTTTAAAAACTATGAGTAAGCAAGTCAAGTTAATTGTAAACACAACCGGAGGCCTTCAGATCCCGGTACCACGGAATTGCCTGCCGAAATGATGGTTGAAAAGCCAGACACCTTTAAGCATGTGCCACTGCCCTTAGAGCCTGCGGCGCAGCACCGGATCGTCGAAAGCGCGGATCTTTTCCGCGGCAGCTTGCCGCCGTTGACGGCGTGCTGCCGCAGGCAAGCACCATTTCCTTTCCCTTCACCCTGCGCGAGATCGTCCGCATGGGCCTCACCTTGGGCCTGAACCTGCGCCCCGACAAATCAGATCAGACGGCCGCCGCCGCTCTCGCTTCCGTCGGCCATGTCGGCTTCGAAGGCCGCTTTTACCAAGAGCTTTCGGGCGGCGAACAGCAGCGCGTGCAGCTTGCCCGCGTGCTCTGCCAGATTTCCGAACCGTCGTCGACGGCAAGCCCTGCTGGCTGCTGCTCGACGAGCCGGTCTCCGGTCTGGATATCAGCCACCAGCTGACCATCGTGACGCTCGCCGGCAATTTCTGCGAACGCGGCGGCGTCATCGCAGTCATGCACGACCTCAACCTGACAGCACTCGTTGCCGACCGGATCGTGCTGATGAAATCCGGTCGGCTCGCCGCCGCCGGCTGATGGCACGCCTTTCGTGCTTGCCCACAGCGCCCGCTCCTGTCCCTGAGCCTGCGCGGGCGGAACTTTTGCCCTGTCAAAACGTTGTCGGCAATGATCTGGGTCAATGCCGGGCGACATCATTCATGCAACGGACGGTGGTGACCCTCGTGCGAAACAGGCGGGCTCGCGCGCGCCCCAGCCAATGGAGACAGCCATGAGCTATTCTATTTTCCAGTCCGGCCGCAGCCGCCGCAACGGCACCTTCCACCATCTCGAATCCGGTATCGAAGAACAGATCGAGGCATTGCGCGACGAGCTCGCTGAATTGACGCGCCTCGTCGGCAAGAACTCGCGCCACCAGAGCGAGAAGATTCGCAGCCAGGCCAACGCTGGCTATGAGGAACTGCTCAGCCGCAGCGAGGATCTGCTGCGCGAACTGCAGCACGGCTATGAGCGCGGAGCCACCGAAATGCGCGAGACGGTGCGCAAACATCCGCTGGCAACTATCGGCGCCGCTGCCGCTTTCGGCTTGGCCATCGCCTTCCTCGCCCGTCGCTGAGGAAGCACGATGCTCTCGATCCTCAGCCTGCTGATGGGCGCAAGCGTGCATCGGACCGTCGCGCGCGTCAAACGCAACAGCATCTTCATCGCGCTTGCCGCGCTCTTCCTCCTCACGGCCTATGCGCTGGCGGTGGCCGCCGGCGCCATTTGGCTCGCCGGCATCTACGGTCCGCTCGCCGCCGTCTTCTTCCTGGCCGTCGGCGCGATGCTGATCGCAATCATCGTGCTGGTGGTGATGTCTATCATCAACGCCCGCGAGGCTCGCCGCGCCCGCGATCGCCGTGCGGCGCTGGAATCTCTGGCGACGGTGGGACTGGGCCTCGTCCGCGCCCAACCGCTGCTCACTGCCGGCGTCCTGGCCGCCATCGTCGCGGCCAATCTTATGGGTTCGAAGCGGGAGGATTAGGGAAGGGCCACAAAGCTTGGCGTGCGATTATCGATAGCGGCACCACGCTAACCTCCTTCATTCCTGTCCTCGGGCTTTGACCCGAAGGCAGGAATGAAGGTGGAGAGTTGGTGCCTCGCACAAGCAACCGTTACGCGGATGCGCCGTTTCCCGGCCCCACCGAGGCAAAAGCCGGTGCCCCGAAGAGCAGATCGGCTCCACATGCAACACCTCTCAGAACGCAAAAGCCTTCGAGGTCAGCGGCGCCGAAGTGGCGTCGGGGCCGAAATCGGCCTCGCCTGAAATCTGCAGCAGTTCCTGCAGGCGCTGCCGCGCGCGGTTGACGCGGCTTTTGATAGTGCCGACGGCGCAGCCGCAGATCTCGGCGGCCTCTTCGTACGAAAATCCCGAGGCGCCGACGAGGATGATCGCCTCGCGCTGGTCCGGCGGCAGCTGATCGAGCGCCTTCTTGAAATCCTGCAGATCGAGTGCGCCATACTGGGAGGGATGCATTGCCATCGATTCCGTGAACAGCCCGTCGCTGTCCTGCACCTCGCGGCCGCTCTTGCGCATCTGGCTGTAGAGTTCGTTGCGCAGGATCGTGAAGAGCCAGGCCTTCATATTGGTGCCCATCTCGAAATGGTCCTGCTTGGCCCAGGCCTTCATGATGGTATCCTGGACGAGATCGTCGGCGCGATCGTGCCGTCCGATCAGCGAAATGGCGAAAGCGCGAAGGCTAGGGAGGGCCGCCAGCAATTCCCGCTTGAAGCTGGGTTGCAGTTTCTCTTCCATGCGACGATCCTATTCGGCCATCTTGGCAGAAGCCATCATTTCAGCATGGTCGAGCTTTTCGAGAAGGTCGAGAAAACGATCGGGGATCGCCTCTTCCTGTGCCGCGGCATAGAGCGACCGCAGCTTGACGCCGATCTGGTTGTTCGGGTCCAGAATATCGCTTGCCCGCAGCTCCAGCTTCCGCTGATCCGCCGCCTCTTTATTGCGTGTAGTCATCAACTCGTCTTCTCACCGTTATCTGTTCCAGAGGCGTGCAATCAAGAAATCAACCACCGACACCGACCGTTCCACTATCGATATCGCTGATATTTGCCGCGGCATGGATCAAATGCTACGCCCTTTCTTCGTCGGGTGGGATAATGCGGCGCGACAAAAAAAGTTCCTGCCGTTCCGGAACTTTTTTACCAAGGAAGCGTTAACCGCCCATTGAACCTACGACCGGCCTGCATACGGGAGCCCTTGATGACACTTTCTACTCGAATTGCGCCGCACCTTCCTTATCTGCGTCGCTATTCCCGCGCCCTTACCGGCACTCAGACTTCAGGTGACGCTTACGTCGCCGCCGTTCTCGAAGCCATTATAGCCGACCTGTCGATCTTTCCGGATACCCCAAATGACCGGGTCGCGCTTTACAAACTGTTCACGCAACTGTTTGGTTCCACTGCGGTCCAGATTCCAGAGCCGACCTCCCCTTATGCATGGGAACAGCGCGCCACGCTCAACCTGTCCAAGGTTTCGCCGGGCGCTCGTCAGGCCTTCCTGCTCGCTTCAGTGGAGAATTTCCGCGTTGCAGAAATCGCGGAAATCCTCGAACTCGATGAACAGGATGTCATGCAGTTGCTCGACAAGGCCTCGCAGGAAATCTCCCGTCAGGTCGCAACCGACATCATGATCATCGAGGATGAACCGCTGATCGCCATGGATATAGAGCAAATGGTCGAAAGCCTCGGCCATCGCGTCACCGGCATTGCCCGCACGCATGCCGAAGCCGTAGCGCTCTACAACAAGACGAAGCCGAGCATGGTGCTCGCCGACATCCAGCTTGCCGACGGCAGTTCCGGCATCGACGCGGTCAACGACATCCTCAAGACGTCGAGCGTGCCGGTGATCTTCATCACCGCGTTCCCGGAACGGCTTCTGACGGGTGAGCGCCCCGAACCCACTTTCCTCGTGACCAAACCGTTCAACCCCGACATGGTCAAGGCCCTGATCAGCCAAGCGCTTTTCTTCAATGAATCGACCAAGGTAGCCGCCTGAGACGCAATTTTCCGGTTCTCGGAACCAAACCGCCGAGACAGGCGTTCCGGTGCTACCGGGGTGCCCCGATGACTTTAACGGTTTTTGCAGCGCTTTATTCTAGAGTTGGCAGGCGGTTTCTGGCGGGGCGTTCCGTTCAGCGACGCTCCGAGATGTCACAAGGAAAGGCGGCCGAGTGAATACGACTGAACCATTGTCGGGCACGCCTTTCACCTTCGAAGGCAAAGCCGCAATGATGGAGCGGGCGCTCGGCAGCGCCGGGATTTCGATCCTCTGCCAGGACGCCCGGCTTTCAATCTTCTACGCCGAAAATCTGCCGCCGCATTTCGCAGCGCTTTTGATGCCCGGCGGCAGTGATGCCGCCCTTTTCGGCGATGTCCATGGGCAATATCTGACGGCGCTGAAACGCAAGGTGCTGGAGACCGGCATTCCCAACAATGCCGAGGTCGAAATCGATGTCGACGGCGAAATGCGTACCTATGAATTGAAGATCCAACGCACTGGCGACCGCAGCACGCTTGGACTTCTGTCCGTGATGACGGAGGTCACTGAGAGCCGGCATCGCGAAAAAGTGCTGAAATCGCTGCTGCGTGAGCTATCGCACCGTTCGAAGAACCTTCTCGCCATCATTCAGGGCATTGCGACCCAAACAGCGCGCAACACGCTCTCGCTAGACAGCTTCCTCCTCAAGTTCCGCGGCAGGCTGCAATCGCTTTCCAATTCCCAGGACCTCGTCACGGATTCAAGCTGGCGGGGCGCCTATCTCTTCGAGCTCGCTGAAAAACAGTTCGCTCCCTACTGGCCGGAGACATCAGGCTCCATGCCGATCTACGGCATCAATGCCCATCTGACGCCGAATGCCGCCGTGCATCTCGGCCTCGCCCTCCACGAGCTCATTGTCAACTCCGCTTCCTACGGGGCAATATCAGGCGGCGCCGCCTCAATCACGTTGAACTGCCGCGAGGCGATGATCAACGACAGGAAGGCAATCGAGATCGCCTGGGCCGAAGTGCTGCAGGATCAGTCGGAGGTCCATGAATTCAGCGACAACAGCTTCGGCCGCACCGTGCTGGAGCGTGTCGTGCCCTCGTCTGTCAACGGCAAAGCGGAATTGAGCCTTGTGCCCGGCCGCATCGAATATCGGTTGACCATTCCGGAAACCGAATTCGAGATCTTCAAGCGTGTGTGATAGCCGGAAACGACAGGCCTGTCAGCAACAGAAAAACAGCCGGTGCGAGGGCGGCGCACCGGCTGTCTTCACTCACCGGGAGGGGACCGTGAGTACGTCCGGATAGTGGGTTGGGGGCGCGCATGTTGGGTCGATGCGATCACCATCCGGATATCGCAATAACGGCGAAGCCAGGATTTGGTTCCCTCGCATTCGAAAAAAATCGTCCTTTTTTAATCTTTTTTCTGATGCTCTTCCCTCGCCGCATCTTCAGATAAATCATCGGTCAAAACTGAAGAAATTAAACGTTAAAAAACAGCGATTTACCGGCACCCTCTCCAGGAGGATCCGTCAAAATTTTACCGTTTGATAAATTTTTAAACCTGAGTTACGCTTTCCCTCACAGGCCGTTTACCAATAATGAGGGAACTTCAATGGAACGACTGGAAACCGGGATTCATGCTGGCCGGCTTTCGCCCGCCGAGTATGACGCTAATTTTTCCGATCTGCATCCGCGCCTCGACAATCATGAGGCGCTGGTCGCCGCCGACCGCTGTTATTTCTGTTATGACGCGCCGTGTATGACGGCCTGTCCCACCTCGATCGACATTCCGCTCTTCATTCGCCAGATTTCGACCGGCAATGCGCTCGGCTCGGCAAAGACGATCTTCGACCAGAACATCCTCGGCGGCATGTGCGCCCGCGTCTGTCCCACCGAAGAGTTGTGCGAGCAGGCCTGCGTGCGCAATACGGCCGAGGAACGGCCCGTCGAAATCGGCCGCCTGCAGCGTTATGCGACCGATGCCGCCATGCAGGCCGGCAAACAGTTTTATATCAGGGCAGAGGCGAGCGGCAAAAGGATTGCCGTCGTCGGCGCCGGCCCGGCAGGCCTTGCCGCCGCACATCGCCTGGCCGTGAAGGGTCATTCCGTCACGATTTACGACGGCAGGGAAAAATCCGGCGGCCTCAACGAATACGGCATCGCCACCTATAAAACAGTAGACGATTTCGCCCAGCGGGAAGTCGATTACATCATGTCGATCGGCGGCATCGAGGTTAAGCAAGGCGCCCTCCTCGGCCGCGATTTTTCGCTTTCCGATCTGCAGGCGCAATATGACGCCGTCTTCCTCGGCATCGGCCTTGCCGGCGTCAACGCCCTGCGCATTGAGGGCGAAAACCTAGCCGGCGTCGACGACGCCGTCGATTTCATCGCCGCCCTTCGCCAGGCTGACGACAAGAGCGACATTGCCATCGGCCGCCGGGTCGTCGTGCTCGGCGGCGGGATGACGGCGATCGACGCTGCCGTGCAGGCAAAGCTGCTCGGCGCCGAGGAAGTGACGATCTGTTATCGCCGTGGCAAGGAGCACATGAACGCCTCGGAATACGAGCAGGATCTGGCCAGTTCCAAGGGCGTCATCATCCGCCACTGGCTGGCGCCGAAATCGATCCTGTCGCAGGACGGCAAAGTTGCCGCGATCGAAGTGGAATATACCAAAATCCTCGAAGGCCGCCTCGTCGGCACCGGCGAGACCGGCGTGATTGCCGCCGACCAGATCTTCAAGGCGATCGGCCAGACCTTTGATGCCGCGGGCCTCGGTTCGCTGCGCATGGAGTCCGGCCGCATTGCCGTCGACGCCGAAGGCCGCACCTCGCTCGACGGCGTCTGGGCCGGCGGCGACTGCGTCTTTGGCGGCGAGGATCTCACGGTTTCCGCCGTCGCCCACGGCCGCGACGCGGCTGAATCCATCCATCGCGCCCTCTCCGCAACAGCCGTTCCGGCTGTCGCGGTTGCTTGAAGGGGAGAATGAACAATGGCTGATCTCCGCAACAATTTCGTCGGCATCAAATCCCCGAACCCGTTCTGGCTGGCCTCCGCGCCGCCGACCGACAAGGCCTATAACGTCGAGCGCGCCTTCAAGGCCGGTTGGGGCGGCGTGGTCTGGAAGACGCTCGGCGAGGAAGGCCCGCCCGTCGTCAACGTCAACGGCCCCCGCTATGGCGCGATCTTTGGCGCCGACCGCCGCCTGCTGGGACTCAACAATATCGAGCTCATCACCGACCGCGACCTCTACACCAACCTGCGTGAGATGAAGCAGGTGAAGATGAACTGGCCGGATCGGGCGCTGATCGCCTCGATCATGGTGCCCTGCGAGGAACAGGCCTGGAAGGCGATCCTGCCGCTGGTCGAAGAGACCGGCGCCGACGGTATCGAACTCAATTTCGGCTGTCCGCACGGCATGTCGGAGCGCGGCATGGGCTCGGCCGTCGGCCAGGTGCCGGAATATATCGAGATGGTCGTGCGCTGGTGCAAGCAGTACACCCGCATGCCCGTCATCACCAAACTGACGCCCAATATCACCGATATCCGCCGTCCCGCCCGCGCCGCCAAGGCCGGCGGCACCGACGCCGTTTCGCTGATCAATACGATCAACTCGATTGTGTCAGTCGATCTCGACAACTTCGCCCCCAACCCGACGGTCGGTGGCAAGGGCAGCCATGGCGGCTATTGCGGCCCGGCGGTCAAGCCGATCGCCCTCAACATGGTGGCCGAGATCGCCCGTGATCCGGAAACCTATGGCCTGCCCATCTCCGGCATCGGCGGCATCACTACCTGGCGGGACGCAGCCGAATTCCTCGTTCTCGGCGCCGGCAACGTCCAGGTCTGCACCGCGGCGATGACCTATGGCTTCAAGATCGTGCAGGAGATGATAACGGGTCTCTCCGACTGGATGGACGAAAAGGGCCATCGTAGCCTCGACGACATTACCGGCCGCGCCGTGCCCAACGTCACCGATTGGCAATATCTGAACCTCAACTATGTCGCCAAGGCGAAGATCGACCAGGACGCCTGCATCAAATGCGGCCGCTGCCATATCGCCTGCGAGGACACCTCGCACCAGGCAATTACCAATGTCGTCAACGGTCTGCGTCATTTCGAGGTGATCGAAGAGGAATGCGTCGGGTGCAATCTCTGCGTCAACGTCTGCCCGGTCGAGAACTGCATCACCATGGAACCGCTTGCTGCCGGTACCCTCGACAAGCGCACCGGCCGCGTCGTCGATCCGAACTACGCCAATTGGACGACCCACCCGAATAATCCGATGGCCCGCCAAGCGGCGGAGTGACTGCTTCGCGACGCCGCGGACAGGTTCGGTCCGCGGCGTTGCGCTGTATTGCAAATGCGGATTTTGAGCCTGATGGGCGGCCCCGAAAGGTGGCGGAAAGCAATTCTGGGAACATCATGAGGCTGCCGAAGTTAGCGCAGGCGATCTCCACGAGAGAGCCATGCACGACCACTCAAACAGCGAAAAGTCGAAACCGGTGTCCCCCAGTTCGAGCCGACGCCTCCCGATCGGAGCGGAGGTTGATGCTGGCGGCGTTTCGTTCCGACTATGGGCCCCTGCCAGAGAACGCTGTTTCGCCGTCATCGAGGAAAATTCCGAATACGAGATGCCGGCGGAGGACGACGGCTACTTCTGCCTCTATCTGCCCGGCCTGGCTGCAGGGACGCGATACCGGTTTCACTTTGGGGATGCAGGTGATCTTCTTGCCGATCCTGCCTCGCGTTTTCAGCCGAAGGGTCCATCCGGGCCGTCAGTTGTCGTGGATCCGGCGCAGTATCAGTGGAATGACCACGATTGGCAGGGAATCCGCGCCTCCGGAGCTGCTCTCTATGAGATGCACATCGGCACCTTCACAAGGGACGGCACCTTTGCGGCAGCCCGGGAAAAACTGGCAAGACTTCGGTCGATTGGCATCAACTGCCTGGAAGTAATGCCGATCAACGAGTTTGAAGGCGAGTTCGGCTGGGGTTACGACGGCACGTTGCTCTATGCTCCCACCCGGCTCTATGGACCACCGGATGATGTGCGCGCCTTCGTCGACGAAGCCCACCGGATCGGCATGGGGGTGATCATCGACGTGGTCTACAATCACTTCGGTAAAGGCGAGCGTTTTTGCGAATTCACACCAGACTATTTCACCGAGCGTTACTCGAACGAATGGGGCAAGTCGATCAACTTCGATGGTGCGAACAGCCGTGGCGTTCGCGAATATGTCGCAAAGAACGCGGCCTATTGGATCGACGAATTTCATTTTGATGGATTGCGCATCGATGCAACGCAGGCCTTGTTCGACTCAAGCCGCGAACACATCGTCACGGTCATCGCCAGGGAAGCTCGCGCAGCAGCGAGACAGCGTCAAATCTATCTCGTCAGCGAAAATGAGCCGCAACAAACCAATATGGTGCGGCCGGCTGAGGTGGGAGGGCATGGGCTGGACGCCTTGTGGAATGAGGATTTCCACCGCTCCGCGACAGTGGCGCTGACGGGCCGCAATGAAGCCTATTATCATGATCATCGCGGTACGGCTCAGGAACTCGTTTCTGCCGCCAAGTATGGCTGCCTGTTTCAGGGACAAAGATATGATTGGCAGGATCGGCCGCGGGGAGCCGCCGGGCTCGACCTCAAACCGTGGAATTTCGTACATTTTCTCCAAAATCACGATCAGGTCGCCAACTCCGGCATAGGAGCCAGAATCGGCCACATAACGTCTCCGGCACGACTTCGAGCCCTGACGGCGCTCCAGTTGCTGGGGCCGCAGACGCCCATGCTCTTTCAGGGACAGGAGTTTGGTTCCTCTTCTCCGTTCTATTATTTCGCCGATCACGACGGAGAAATTGCCGACATCGTACGGCAGGGACGGCGTAGTTTTATCAGCCAATTCCCGAACCTGAGGGATGAAGAACTCATTAGACACATGGCTGATCCATGTGCTCGCGCGACGTTCGACAAGGTGAAGCTTGATTGGGCCGAATGGGAGAGGAACGCGGCGATCGTTCAGCTTCATCGCGACCTGCTGAATCTGCGTCAGACAGATAAGGCATTTTCTCGCCAGGCGTGCGCCCGTGACGGCCAGTTGGACGGCAGTCTCTTGTCCAGCACCGCCTTCCTCCTGAGGTTCTTCGCGGAAAAACCGTCTGATGAGAGATTATTGCTGATCAACTTCGGCAATGATCTCGTGGTCGACAGTCTGCCGGATCCGCTTTTTGCTTCACCGCAAGGTCATCAATGGTGTCTCTCGTGGTCGAGTGAAGATCCCTCATATGGTGGCAGCGGACGCCGGCCCTATGATTTCCAGAAGCGTTGGGTCTTGAACGGA
This sequence comes from Rhizobium sp. NLR10b, assembly GCF_019685435.1. Taxonomy (NCBI): domain Bacteria; kingdom Pseudomonadati; phylum Pseudomonadota; class Alphaproteobacteria; order Hyphomicrobiales; family Rhizobiaceae; genus Rhizobium; species Rhizobium sp. NLR10b. Next base: position 15,446 of record NZ_JABDWV010000017.1, read on the forward strand.
GATATCGCTTTGGTCCTCGCACCTGTAAAAGTCGGGAACCGGCGAAACGCCTCAGGAGTACCCGTGAAGCGCTGGCAAGCCGGCATTTCGCGAGCAGAAGACGCCGGCCTCTGATCCAATACCTCGCATAACCGTCCCATGAAGCGGGGCTTATCGGCAGCTGCGCTTCATAGGCCAGTTCAGGTGGCGCCGCCGATCCTCTCAGGCCCCCTGCGCGTTTCCAGGTCGTGGGCGTATGGTCCCGCATGTCCACCGGTTCTCATGAAGTGCTTATCAATTTCGGCGATGCTCGCTTCAGCCCTTTCTCCGGCATTTAATCGGATCAGAGCGTCCAGTTTCGCTTCCGCGCGGTCATCATTTTCCTTCGAAGACGGAGATCCGATGTAGAGAAAGTAGGCAAGACCGACGACCTGCCAGAGCAGTTGCAGGAATTCGGACTGCCAATTTTCAAAGGTGTCTCTGCCCATCTCCATGAGATAGGCATCGATATCAGCGGCTTGACCGTGGCTCTGCTGCTCCCCGACAAAAGCAAACCAGCCAAATAACCAATGGCCGGCGAGCGAAAACAGAAAGAAGCCGACGGTGATCCAGGCGTAGGCGTATTTCTTGAAAATGATACCTCCTTTGGACAGGCAACTGGTGCGCAGAGTGCGAGAGCAGCCGCATTTGAGGTCCTCATCAGCTGATCCTGGCCTGTCCTTCACGTTCCCCCGTATTGCGAGATGCAGCAGCCGTCGCCCCGGACCTGAAAGCGGGCAGCACCTCATGTCCGTAGACTTCGATGATTTCGCGCTGATTGCGCCCGACATTGTGGATGTGGATCACCGCGCCCTCATACCAGCTGCTGATTCGGTTCGGCACCGCGACGGTCTCCCGTTAATCTCTCTTGCACACCTTCTAACGGTCCCCGAAGGAGGGGGTTCCAGGTCCACCGAGGCCGCGGGAAACCGGATGAAGGTCCGGCCCGGTGGAACCCGCGGGCGTCATCGGTGTTCTCCCAAGATCCCAAACAAGTAGGAAAGCCTCCGATGGATCAGTCCACGACATCGCTGGGAGGTCCCGTGCGATCACCTCTCCAACCGAAATGGTGGCATACGGCAACTGTCTACCAAGTCTATCCGCGCAGCTTCTGCGACTCGAACGGAGATGGCATCGGCGATCTTCCCGGCGTCACCGCAAAGCTCGATTACCTGAAGAAGCTCGGGATCGACATCATCTGGCTGTCGCCGATCTACAAGTCGCCGATGGACGACAATGGTTACTGCATATCCGACTATCGGGACATCGCCCCCGCGTTTGGCACGCTCGCAGATTTTGACCAGTTGGTGGCTGAGGCGAAAGACCGGGGGATCGGCATCATGCTCGACCTCGTCGTCAACCACACCTCCGACGAGCATCCGTGGTTTCTTCAATCCCGCCAAGACCTCGACAATCCATTCCGCGACTTCTACATCTGGCGCAAGCCCGCCCCGGACGGAGGACCGCCAAACAGATTAAAATCCTCCTTCGGCGGGCCGGCATGGACGCTCGATCCCGCCACCGGCGAATACTACCTGCACATGTTTTCCCGCCGCCAGCCGGACCTCAATTGGGAGAACGAGAGGGTACGGGCGGAAATCTATGACATGATGAACTGGTGGCTCGAGCGCGGCATTGCCGGCTTCCGCATGGATGTCATCGACTATTTCCGCAAGCAGGTGGATCAGGAACTCGTCAAGGACGGACCACATCTGCACGATTATCTGCAGGAGATGAATGCCAGGACCTTCGGCAACAGCGATATCCTGACCGTCGGCGAAGCCTGGAGCGCCACGCCCGGCGCGGCCCTTCTCTATTCCGGGCGTGAACGCCGGGAACTTTCGATGATCTTCCAGTTCGAGCACGTCACCCAGCAATGGGACGCGGTCTATGGCAAACGGCGCCCGAGCCGTTCGACCTCGTGAATCTCAAGACCGTGCTCAGCAAGTGGCAGCTTGCTCTATCCGAAGATGGGTGGAATTCGCTCTTCTGGGGCAATCACGATCTGCCGCGCGCCGTTTCGCGCTACGGCAATGTCAGCGGCTATCACGTCGAGTCGGCGAAGATGCTGGCGACCGTGTTGCATCTCCTGAAAGGCACGCCTTTCGTCTATCAGGGCGAGGAGATCGGCATGACGAACGTCCCCTTCACCTCGATCGAACAGTATCGCGATATCGAAACCATCAACATGCACAGGCTGCACGTGGAGGCCGGCCTTTCACCGGAGGAATTCATCCGCGGAGCAAACGAGAACGGCCGCGATAACGCCCGCACACCGATGCAATGGAGTGCTGCCCCCTATGGCGGCTTTTCCACAGGCGCCCCCTGGATCGAGGTCAATCCCAATTACCCGAAGGTCAACGCCGAAGCCGCCATCAAGGACGAAAAGTCGATCTGGAACCATTATCGCAAGCTGATCGCTCTCCGGAAAACCCACCCTGCCATTGTCTATGGGGAGTACCGGTCCTGGCTCGACCAACACCCCGATGTCTTCGTGTATACCCGCACGCTCGACAGGAGCTGGATCATTGTCGTCGCCAATTTCACGCCGCGCGAAATTGCGGTAAGTCTGCCGACAGAGCTGGCGATCCATGGAGAATGCCTGATCTGCAATTATGAACCGGTGCACACGATCGGCGAAACCGTTGAGCTCAAGCCGTACGAAACCTTCGCGATAGAATGTAAGTGAAGCTCTCGGACCAGCCTGTTAAACAACCGACGGGTTGACGGCCGTCGGCGATATCGAACGCGTTGAAAAGTTGGACCCTATGTCGGCATAACGCGCTCAGCCGCCAAATGACTTCCGATAGGCATTCGGGCTCGTGCCCAGCCGCTTGCGGAAGTGGTGCCGCATCGTCGCCAAGGTGCCGAAGCCGCTGGATATCGCGATGTCGTCGAGCGATACGGCAAGCTCTCTTTCAAGAAGGTCGCGCGCATGGCGCAGCCGCTCCTTCAGCAGCCATTCGCCGACGCTGAGACCTGTCGTCGCTTCGAAGCGGCGCTGGAAAGTGCGTACGCTCATGCCAGCCCTTTTGGCGAGCAGACTGATCGGCTGCTCCACGGCAAGGCTTTGACGCATCCATTCGATCAGCGGGCTGAGGCGTATGCCCTCACGTTCCTGCGGAATCGGCGCGCCGATGAACTGTGCCTGCCCACCTTCGCGGTGCGGCGGCACGATGAGGCGGCGGGCAACGCTGTTTGCCGCCTCCGAGCCGAAATCGCCGCGCACGACATGCAGGCAGAGATCGATGCCGGCCGCGCTGCCGGCCGCTGTCAGCAGGCTGCCCTCATCGATGTAGAGTACATCCGCGTCGAGCGTGATGTCAGGATAACGCGCTGCGATCGTGGCGACATAGCGCCAATGCGTTGTAGCCCTGCGGTTGGCAAGCAACCCGGACGCGGCAAGAACCGCAACTCCGGAACAGAGCGACATGATGCGCGCGCCGCGCTGGTGCGCTGCCTTGAGAGCGGCGGAAAGCGGTTCCGGCACCGGCGCATCGATTGACCGCCAGCCGGGCACGACGATCAGGTCCGCCGCATCGAGCACTTCCAGCCCCTTGTCGACCGCGACCGTCAATCCGCCGGCGGCGCGAAGCGGCCCCGGCTCGATACCGCAGACGGAGAAGCGATACCACCCCTCGCCCATCTCGGGACGCGGCAGGCCGAAGACCTCATAGGCTATCCCGAATTCGAAGGTGCAGAGCCCGTCATAGGCAAGTACGGCGACCAGCGGTCCGTTCCGCCGCGGAGATGTGTTTGGCATGATCTTTACGCTGACAGTCATGTTGGCCAATTTCGCAAATCTCTAGCATCGGCGATACCAGGCGGCAATTCCAACTAGAAGGAAAAACAAATGCCGAGTTCCGTCTCCGAAATCCCCGCTGCCGCACCCGATCTTGCTGTCGCCCACTATGCCGCCAAGCTCGCCTTCGAAACCGACTGCTCGGATGTCCGCGCTGCCTTTACCGCCGGCAAGGTCGATTTCGTTCTCCTCGACGTGCGCTCGCCGGCGCTGTTTGCGCAGTCGCATGTGCCTGGCGCGGTTAACCTGCCGCACGGCAAGATGACCGCCCACCGCATGTCGGGATGGGCCAGCGATACGCTCTTCGTCGTCTATTGCGCCGGTCCTCACTGCAACGGCGCCGACAAGGCCGCTTTCCGTCTCGCCAAGCTCGGCCTCCGGGCCAAGCTGATGATCGGCGGCATGACCGGCTGGGCCGACGAGGGCTTCGCCTTCGAAAGCCAAGCCGCCGCTGCCGAATAGGGTATCGCTCCCCTTCGCGATGCGAGGGGAGCGCATCTCTCAAAACTTAATGACGATCTTGCCGAAGGGACCTCGATAGAGATGATCGAGCGCCTGCGGCAGCTCCTCGAAGCCATAATGCCTGTCGATAACAGGCTTCAGCCTGATCTGGTCGACGGCGCGCACCAGATCCTCCAGCGCCCTGCGGTGACCGACCGTAATTCCCTGCATGACGGGCGCCTTGAGAAGCAGCGGCGCCACCGGCGCCGAGATCTCGAAACCCTCGAAGACGCCGATCACCGAAATGCGTCCGTTAACCGCCACAGCCTTCAGCGCCTGGCCGAGATGCGGTCCGCCGACGATTTCGAGCACGTGGTCGGCGCCGTAATCGCCGGTCAGTTGATGGAACTGCTCCACCCAGTCGCGCTCATGCCGGTTGATCAGGTGATCGGCGCCAAGCGCCAGCGCCCGGTCGAGCTTTTCGCTGCTGCCCGATGTGATGAAGACCTCGGCGCCATGTGCCTTGGCAATCTGCAGGCCGAAGAGCGCCACGCCGCCGGTTCCCTGTACCAGCACTTTGTCGCCGGCCTTGAGCTTGCCGCATTCGATCAGCGCGAACCATGCCGTCAACCCGGCGCAGGGCAGCGTGCTCGCTTCGGCGGCATCGAGCGTTTTCGGCGCAAGTGTGAACCACTCTTCAGAAAACACGGTGTGTTCGCTCAGCACGCCGGGATAGAAGCCGCCGCGCGTCTGGTAAGGCGGATTGCGCGCAGTGCCCGGCCCGCGTCCGTCGATCCAATCCGGGGAAAAGGTGGAGATAACTCGATCGCCGGGTTTGAAGCGTGTGACATCCGGGCCGACGGCCTCGACCTCGCCTGCCATGTCCGAGGCCGGTACGAAGGGAAACTGCAGCGGCAGTCCCATGCCGCTCTCGAGCACCAGCCTGTCGCGGAAATTGAGGGAGACCGCCTGCGTCCGCACCCGGATCATCGTGCCGGACACGTCGGGAATTCTCGCTTCACCAATCTTCAGATTGGCCTCCGCCCCAATGGCGTCGGTTTGCCACTGCCTTGTCGTCTGCATCTTTCTGCTCCTTCTCGATTGGAGGAGTAGCAGATATATCGTTGAATATTGATCGCCTGTTGCGATATAAAATCGTCAAACTGGTGCCGCAAAGGAAACAACGATGGAGCAGTTGAAGGGGATTTCGATCTTCGTCCAGACGGTCGAAGCCGGCGGATTCTCCGCCGCCGCCGAACGGCTTCACCTCACCCGCTCGGCAGTCAGCAAGACAATCGCAAGGCTCGAACAGCGACTCGGCGTCCGGCTCTTCAACCGCACGACCCGGACCCAGAGTCTCACCGACGAGGGCCGGTTCTTCTATGAGCGGTGCCTGAGAGCCATCGAGGAAATCCGGATCGGTGAGGCCCAGCTTGAGTCGGGCAGGCGCGAGGTCCGCGGCAGGCTGCGGGTATCGATGCCGGCACTGTTCGGGCGCCATTGCGCCGCGCCGATCCTGACCCGCCTGCTCGATGACCACCCCGATCTCGAACTGGACTTATCCTTCAGCGATCGGGTCGTCGATCTCTCGGAGGACGGCTTCGACCTTGCCGTCCGCAACGGTCCTCTGAAGGACAATCCCGACCTGATGGCGCGCACGATCGCCCGGCAAACAATGACGGTCTGCGCCTCGCCCGCTTATCTCGAAACCTATGGCGTGCCGCAAACGCTCGACGATCTCGCCCGTCATCATGGTATCGTCTATCGCAGGGGTGATAATGACAAGGCCTGGACCTTCCCGGCTCCGGCCGGGCCCCCACGCGAAGTTCTGCCGACATCGCGGTTACGGCTCGACGATCTCGCCTCGATCGCAGACGCCGCGGTTGAAGGCCGCGGGCTTGCCTGGCTGACCTGCTGGCTGGTGCGGGACAGGGTCCTCTCAGGTGAACTCGTGCGGGTTCTGACCGATACGCCATCCACCATATTTGAAGCCTATGCCGTCTGGCCGCGATCGCCGGTGATGCTGCCGAAAGTGCGTCTTGCCATCGATACGCTGGCCGCGGAACTGCCGGCGATCATGAGCTGAATCTCACCAAATCGAGCCGGAGGCGAAGCCCATGTTTTTCTATAGGTTTCTCTGGAAATGCCGAGACGCTGCAATATATCGCTAGTTCGTCGCTCTCGCATTCGCAGCATCCTCTGCCACTTCACTCAGAACACGGTCCGTATGTCACTTCGAAGCGTGCTCCGCGCAGAAACAGCAGATTGCCACGCCAAAGTCGATAAGCTCTTCGGCATTTTCGACCTCTCCAGCAGAGAGCAGTACAGGACATTCCTGCGCGCGCACGCCCGCATCATACCGGCAGCCGAACATGCGCTCGAGGAAGCCGGAGTCGTTCGCCTGCTGCCCGATTGGCCGGAAAGAAGGCGCGCGCAGCTGCTGTTTGCCGACATCGGCGAACTCGGCGACCGGTTGCCCAAGCGCCTTCCGCCACCGCCATTGCAGGGCGACGCGGCGCTCTGGGGCGCCCTCTACGTCCTTGAAGGCTCCAAGCTCGGCGGCGCCATGCTCGCCAGGTCCGTGCCCGATCACCTGCCCAGCAGCTATCTCACGCCGCAGGGGTCCAAGGGCGCTACTAGGGTCTTCATGGATCGTCTCGATGCAAGCAGCGTCGACGTTCCCGCCGCCACCATTTCGGCGGCCCGCATGCTCTTCGAACTTTTCCTCAGAGCCGGCCAACTCGAACTGGAAGCCGTCGCATGAGCAGCGTGCGCCAACCCGTCGATCTCACCAATTGCGATCGTGAGCCCATCCATCAGCTCGGCGCCATCCAGCCGTTCGGTTTCCTCCTGGCGATATCGCTCGATTGGATGGTCACGCGGGCCTCGGCGAATCTTGCGGAATTTCTCGGGGTGGAACACACCGACGCGCTCGGTCGTCCCGTCTCGTCGCTGATCTTGCCCGAGGCGGTCCACACGATCCGCAACAAGCTGACCACCATACGCAGCTCCGATGTCGTCGAGCGCATTTTCGACATTACCCTGCTGCCTGAGGAGTCCCGCTTCGACCTCGCCGTCCACCTGCAAGAAAATCTGGTCATCCTTGAAGGCGAGCGCAGCCAGCAAGACAAGCGCAACGCCCCGTCGCTCTCCATGCGCAGCATGATCTCCCGCCTCGATCAAACTGAGACGCTGGAAGCCTTCTTCCGCGAGGGCGCGAGGCAGGCACGCGCGCTTACCGGCTTCGACCGGGTCATGGTCTATCGCTTCGATGAAGGCGGCTCGGGCGAGGTCGTGGCGGAAGCCGCCCGCAGCGGCATTGGCTCGTTTCTTGGGTTGCACTATCCGGCCTCCGACATTCCGGTGCAGGCGCGCGCCCTTTATCTGCGCAATCTGTTTCGCATCATCGCCGATGTGGACGCGGTGCCCGTGCCGGTTCTCCCGCAATTGGACGAAGAGGGCCAGCCGCTCGATCTCTCTATGTCGGTGCTGCGCTCGGTCTCGCCGATCCACATCGAATATCTGAAGAACATGGGGGTCGGTGCGTCGCTCTCCATATCGATCGTCGTGGACGGCAAGCTCTGGGGCCTGTTTGCCTGCCATCACTACGGTCCGCGTCTGCCGTCGGCGCAAAGCCGCTCCACCGCCGAACTCTTCGGCCAAATGTTCGCTTCGCGCCTGGAAAGCCGCGAGCGGCGGCTGGCGCTCGACTACGAGACCAAGGCGCGCCGCATCGCCGACCGGCTTCTCACTTCCGTCGCCGACAATGCCAGCCTGCTCGACGATCCGGCCTGGCTGATCGAGGCGCTCGCCGACGCCGTTCCCGCCGACGGGATCGGCGTCTGGATCAACGGCCGGATGGCGCTTGCCGGGATCGGGCCGGATGAGAGAGGCTTTTCGGCCCTCGTCCGCCACCTCAACCGCAACGCCAGCGGGCGCATCTATGCGGTGGACAGGCTTGGCGAAACCTATCCGGATCTTGAGATCGACGATGCGGTGGCAGGCATGCTCGCCATACCGATCTCGCGTTCGCCGCGCGATTACGTCGTGCTGTTCCGTCAGGAATTGGTGCGCACCGTTCGCTGGGGCGGCGACCCGCACAAGCCAGTGGAATACGGCCCCAACGGTCCGCGGCTGACGCCGCGCAAGAGTTTCGAAGCCTGGTCCGAACTGGTGCGCGGCCGCTCCCTGCCCTTTACCGAGGCCGAGCGCCGGGTCGCTGAAACCATCCGCGTCACGTTAATCGAGGTGGTGCTGCGTCTGACCGACGAGGCCAGCATGGCCCGCCAGGTGGCGAACGAGCGGCAGGAACTGCTGATCGCCGAACTCAACCACCGCGTCCGCAACATATTGAGCCTGATCACCGGCATCATCCGGCAGTCGCAGACGACGTCGGTCGGCCTCGGCGATTATGTCCGTCAGCTCGAGGGCCGCATTCAGTCGCTCGCCCGCGCCCATGACCAGATCACGAGGGATCACTGGGCACCCGCTTCGCTGCGGCAATTGTTGTCGGCTGAAACCGCGGCCTACCTCGGAAAGAACGCGCAACGCTTCCGGATAAGCGGCGAAGACGTCCTCCTAGAGCCCCAGGCTTTTACCATCGTCGCCTTGGTCTTCCATGAGCTGATGACCAACAGCGCCAAATACGGCAGCCTCTCCGGCGCCGGCAGCGGCACCGTCGAGCTCGGCTGGCATCGCGATGATGAAGGCAGTCTACGCATCGGCTGGCGCGAAAAGGACGGCCCGCCCGTCGCCGAGCCGGAGCGTCACGGATTCGGCTCGACGATCATCCGGCGCTCCATTCCCTATGACCTCGGCGGCAAGGCCGAAATCCGCTACATCAAGGAAGGGCTGGAGGCGGATTTTTCGATACCGGCCCGCTACGTGAGCGATGTCGACCAGAGTCTATTGCCCCAGGCGACGGCTGCCGGCGTTGCGGAACGCAAGACTGTTCCCGCTGACCGGGAGCCGCTCTCCGGCTTGAAGATCCTGCTGGTGGAAAACAACCTGATCATCGCCATGGATGGCGAGGATATCCTGCGCCGCCTCGGTGCCGAAGTGACGACGGCGCCCAGCGTCGCCGAGGCGATGGAGATCCTGGCCGGCCGGTCCTTCGATTTCGCGCTTCTCGATGTCAATCTGGGAGACGAGACGAGTTTCGGGATTGCCGACCGATTGGCAGCCGCAGGCGTGCCCTTCGTTTTTGCCACGGGTTATGGCGAAGGCATCGCCCAAGCCAACACCCACTCGGGCGCGCCGGTATTGCAGAAGCCCTATACGACCGAAGGCATCACGGATCTTCTTGCCCGGGTGCAGCTTCCGAAGGGAGGGTGAAACGGTCAAGTTCTCGCAGTATCCGGCCGCAGCCCGCCGATGAAAAGCTGTTCCAAAAACCGCGCCGCATCCTCGAAGCGCCCCTCGCCGGCGTGCTCCTGCCCCAGCACGGCGCGCACCTGGACGTCGAAGTCCGCATAATGCTGCGTCGTCGACCAGATCGAAAAGATCAGGTGGTAGGGATCACACTCGACGATCTTGCCTGATTTCGTCCAGGCGCGGATGACCTCCGCCTTCTCGTCGACCAATTCCTTCAGTGGCCCCTTCAGCTCGTCCTCGATATGGGGGGCACCCTGCAGCACTTCGTTGGCGAAAAGCCTGCTCTCGCGCGGAAAATCGCGCGCCATCTCAAGCTTGCGCCGGATGTAGCTGCGGATTTCTTCCTCCGGATTGCCCTCGGCGTCGAAGGCGCGCAGCGGCTCCAGCCAGGTGTAGAGCACCCGATCGATCAGCGCCCGGTGCATGGCTTCCTTGGTGCGGAAATAATAGAGCAGATTGGGCTTCGACATGCCGGCCACTTCGGCGATCTGATCGATCGTCGAGCCGCGAAAGCCGCGGGCCGAGAAGACATCGAGCGCCGCCTCCAGAATCTGCTCTTCCTTCTCCTCCTGGATTCGCGTCCGCCGCAAGGTCTTCGCTGCTCTCGGAATAGCCATAGGCTATCGTTTCCCCTTGCAATTCAACTTCTTCGCTCAAGTCTTGGCTAGGGTCGGTCCTGCCATTTTCTTCAGCAACTGCCCGCATTTTTATCGGCAATTTTCGTGATTTTCGTCTTGAGCCCGGCGGTGGAAGTTGTAATGTTTACCAATCGGTCAAATATCCGCCAGATGAAAAACAAAGGCAACTGGCGATTTTCCTGCGCTCGATAAAACCAATAAGAGGCGCGGGATCAGACCATGGGAACAGGCGGGCATGCCCCTTGCATGACTGCCGCAAACAGGTGAGGGCTTGAAGAATGGTGGCAGCACCAGGCGAGAACATGCGCGTCAATGGCGACCGTCTCTGGGACAGTCTCATGGACATGGCGAAAATCGGCCCAGGAATCGCCGGCGGCAACAACCGCCAGACGCTAACGGATTCGGATGCCGAGGGCCGAAACCTTTTCAAGACATGGTGCGACGAAGCGGGCCTGACCATGGGTGTTGACCGCATGGGCACGATGTTCGCCACCCGCCCCGGCACCGATCCCGATGCCCTGCCGGTCTATGTCGGCTCGCATCTCGATACCCAGCCGACCGGCGGCAAATATGACGGCGTTCTCGGTGTGCTTTCGGCACTCGAAATCGTGCGGACGATGAACGACCTGGGCATCAAGACCAAGCATCCAATCGTCGTCACCAATTGGACGAACGAGGAAGGCGCGCGCTTCGCCCCTGCCATGCTGGCGTCCGGCGTCTTCGCCGGTGTGCACAGCCTGGACTTCGCCTATAACCGCAGGGATCCCGAAGGCAATCTCTTCGGCGATGAGCTGAAGCGCATCGGCTGGGTCGGCGACGAAGAGGTCGGCGCCCGCAAGATGCACGCCTATTTCGAATATCACATCGAGCAGGGCCCTATCCTCGAAGCTGAAGACAAGCAGATCGGCGTCGTCACCCATTGTCAGGGCCTGTGGTGGCTGGAATTCACGCTCACCGGCAAGGAAGCCCATACCGGCTCGACACCGATGAACATGCGCGTCAATGCCGGCCTCGCCATGTCGCGCATCCTGGAAATGGTCCAGGCTGTCGCGATGGGCGAACAGCCGGGCGCCGTCGGCGGCGTCGGTCAGGTCTTCTTCTCGCCGAACTCCCGCAACGTGCTGCCGGGCAAAGTGGTCTTCACCGTCGACATCCGTTCGCCCGACAAGGCCAAGCTCGATCGCATGCGGGCAAAGATCGAAGCGGAAGCGCCTGGCATCTGCGATGCACTGGGTGTCGGCTGTTCCATCGAGGCGATCGGCCATTTCGCGCCGGTCACCTTCGACGAAAAGCTCGTCGCCTCGGTTCGCTCTGCTGCCGAACACCTGGGTTACAGCCACATGAACATCATCTCCGGCGCCGGCCACGACGCCTGCTGGGCCGCCAAGGTGGCGCCTGCCACCATGGTCATGTGCCCCTGCGTCGGCGGGCTCAGCCACAACGAGGCGGAAGAGATTTCCAAGGAATGGGCGACCGCGGGTGCCGATGTGCTGTTCCATGCTGTTGTGGAGACGGCGGAGATTGTGGTGTGATGGCGTCGAACTTGCCAACGACGTATCTCGACTATGCCGATGCCTTTAAGTTCGGAATTCAGCGAACTGCCGACGACATCGCATGGGCCACCTCCAATGTGGTGCCAGTGACTGAAGGGCCGTGGGGCGACATCCCTAGCGTGCAGATCTATTGTGTTGGCGTCAACACTGCAGGCGAGCGGATTAGGCTTCCGCAAATACCCAGCTTTTGGCGGTATAAACCTTCCGGGGTCCAACTGGCCCATTCGGATGACCCCGACCCAAATGGGCCCCATCGAACCTATTATATCTATGGACCTAGGCCTTGTGTCGTTCGAATCGAACTCGGCCCTTCCATGCCCGGCATTTTGGTCGAACGTCCCAACGGCGGCCATCCCGTACAGTCAACTGGGCTGATCGATGGCAAGGATTTCTACTTTCGCGAAAGCGATGGTTTTTGGTCATTGTCCGTCGGCGGCACTGACGTCGTTGACCAGCCCGACTGGTATTACGAGGAAGAGCATGACACGCCAGATGAGCTGAGTGAGGAAGCCGTCTACAGCCTCATCGCCAAGGGTGCAGCGCTCCTGCGAAGTGGTACGCCCACGATGGCAGTTGAGCAGTAACAACAAGAGACCGCAGGGAGAAGGAACAGCAGCCATGACCACAGTCATCAAGAACGGCACCATCGTCACGGCCGACCTCACCTACAAGGCTGACGTCAAGATCGACGGCGGCAAGATCATCGAGATCGGCCCGAACCTCTCAGGTGAAGAGAGCCTGGATGCCACGGGCTGTTACGTCATGCCCGGCGGCATCGATCCGCATACCCATCTCGAAATGCCCTTCATGGGCACCTATTCCTCCGACGATTTCGAGAGCGGCACGCGTGCGGCGCTTTCCGGCGGCACGACCATGGTCGTCGATTTCGCCCTTCCCGCCCCTGGCCAGTCGCTGCTCGAAGCGCTGACCATGTGGGACAACAAATCGACGCGGGCCAATTGCGACTATTCCTTCCACATGGCCGTCACCTGGTGGAGCGAGCAGGTCTTCAAGGAGATGGAGACCATCGTCCGCGACAAGGGCATCAATACCTTCAAGCACTTCATGGCCTACAAGGGCGCGCTGATGGTCGACGATGACGAGATGTTCGCCTCCTTCCAGCGCTGCGCCGAACTTGGCGCGCTGCCGCTGGTGCATGCCGAAAACGGCGACGTCGTCGCCTCGATGTCGGCAAAGCTGCTCGCCGAAGGCAATAACGGCCCCGAGGCGCATGCCTATTCCCGTCCCGCCGAAGTCGAGGGCGAGGCCACCAACCGCGCCATCATGATCGCCGACATGGCCGGCTGCCCGGTTTATATCGTCCATACCTCCTGCGAACAGGCGCACGAGGCGATCCGCCGGGCGCGCGCCAAGGGCATGCGCGTCTATGGCGAACCGCTGATCCAGCACCTGACGCTCGACGAGAGCGAATATTCCAACCCCGATTGGGACCATGCCGCCCGCCGCGTCATGTCGCCGCCCTTCCGCAGCAAGCAGCATCAGGACTCGCTCTGGGCCGGACTTGCCTCCGGTTCGTTGCAGGTGGTCGCAACCGACCACTGCGCTTTCACCACGGCGCAAAAACGTTTCGGCGTCGGCGACTTCACCAAGATCCCGAACGGCACCGGCGGCCTTGAAGACCGAATGCCTATGCTCTGGACGCACGGCGTCAACACCGGCCGCCTGACGATGAACGAATTCGTCGCCGTCACCTCGACCAACATCGCCAAGATTCTCAATATCTATCCGAAGAAGGGCGCGATACTCGTCGGCGCCGATGCCGATATCGTCGTCTGGGACCCGAACCGTTCGAAGGTTATCTCGTCCAAGAGCCAGCAGTCGGCGATCGACTACAACGTCTTCGAAGGCAAGGAAGTAACCGGCCTGCCGCGCTATACGCTGACGCGCGGCGTCGTCGCGATCGAGGAAAACACGATCCAGACCCGCGAGGGCCACGGCGAGTTCGTCAGACGCGAACCGGTGACAGCCGTCAGCAAAGCGCTGTCCACCTGGAAGGAGATCACCTCCCCGCGCAAGGTGGAACGCAGCGGCATCCCGGCAACCGGCGTGTGACGATGGAGCATAACGATACGGCCATCATCTGGGGAACGACGCCTCCATGCGGATGACCTCACGCCGGCACCAACGCGTCCAGCTCCGGCAGAAGCACGACGCTTTCCTGCTCGTGCGGATCGGTGCGGGCGATGACCGCCGTGCAGGGCGTGCTGCTGAGGTTCGCAGGCATATGCGGCACGCCGGCCGGGATGTAGAAGAGCTCGCCGGCATGGGTGACGACGTGATGCTCCAGTTGGTCACCGTACCAGGTATGAGCCTCGCCGGAGAGCACGTAGATCGCCGTCTCATGCGCCTCGTGCAGGTGCGCCTTGGCACGCACGCCGGGCGGGATCGTCAGGAGGTGCATGCAGATGCCCGTGGCGCCGACGGTCTCGGCCGCTATCCCTTCGAAATAGCTGAGCCCCTGCTTGCCGTCATAGGCGTGCTTGGGACGAACGATGTGGCAGGTGGGTTTTGATGTCGCATCCATCTTCTTACTCCGTAAATTGTGCCGCCGGCAGAGCCTGCGGTGATGGTAACACGCAAACCGCGGTCCCGCGGGGAAAACAAGATCGGTCGCATTGATGCAAGCACCCTCGGTCGTATCCGCCAAGGATCTCTGTCTCACCTATCAAGCGAATGACGGCCCCGTTCGGGCGCTGAGCGATGTCAATCTCGATGTCCGCAAGGGCGATTTCGTCTCTTTCATCGGCCCGTCCGGCTGCGGAAAGACGACCTTCCTGCGGGTCATCGCCGATCTCGAAAAGAGCACATCAGGCGAGATCTCGATCAACGGCATGACGCCCGAGGAGGCGCGCAGGGCCCGTGCCTACGGCTATGTCTTCCAGGCGCCGGCGCTCTATCCCTGGCGCACGATCGAAAGCAACATCGCCCTGCCGCTGGAGATCATGGGCTATCGCGGCGCTGATCGCACGCGGCGCATCGCCGAGGCGCTCGACCTCGTCAGCCTTTCCGGCTTCGAAAAGAAATTCCCCTGGCAGCTTTCCGGCGGCATGCAGCAGCGCGCCTCGATCGCCCGCGCGCTCGCCTTCGACGCCGACCTGCTGTTGATGGACGAACCCTTCGGTGCGCTCGACGAGATCGTCCGCGACCATCTGAACGAAGAGCTATTGAAGCTTTGGGCCCGCACCAACAAGACGATCTGCTTCGTCACCCACTCGATCCCCGAGGCGGTCTACCTCTCGACCAAGATCGTGGTGATGTCGCCGCGCCCCGGCCGCGTGACCGACGTGATCGACTCCACCTTGCCGGCCGAACGCCCGCTCGACATCCGCGACACCCCCGAATTCCTGGAAATCGCCCATCGTGTCCGCGAGGGGCTGAGGACGGGGCATAGCCATGAGGTTTAGAGCGTTGATCTCAAGGGCAGAGGGGGGTGGCTCCGCACTCGACGCCAACAGATGGAGGCAGTCGCTGTGAAACCAGACACCTTCAAAAACAAGATCGTTCCTGTCACCACGATCCTGCTCGGCCTGATCGCCATCTGGTATGTCGCCGCCATTCTCATGAATGCGCCGTTCCAGCGTGACATGGACAGCCGCGCCGGCGTCACGCCGACCACGATGGAATTCATCGGCAAGACGCTGGCGCAGCCAAAGCCGATCCTGCCGGCGCCGCATCAGGTGGCGCAGAATGTCTATGAGAACACTTTCCTGCGCAGCCTTTCGAGCAGCCGCAGCCTCGTCTATCACAGCTGGATAACGCTCTCCTCCACCCTGCTCGGCTTCGGTTTCGGCATGCTGCTCGGCATTCTTCTCGCCGTGCTGATCGTGCACAACCGCGCCATGGACCGCTCGCTGATGCCCTGGCTCGTGGCCAGCCAGACGATACCGATCCTCGCCATCGCGCCGATGATCGTCATCATCTCCTACAACGTGCTCACAGGCGATAATGCGCTGGCGCATCTGCTGAACCTCGATTCCGACGCCTCCCGTCTCGTCTCCAAGGCGCTGATCTCCACCTACCTCTCCTTCTTTCCCGTCGCCGTCGGCATGGTGAAGGGGCTGCGGTCACCCGAAATCCTCTATCTTGACCTGATGCGCACCTATAATGCCAGTCCGATGCAGACCTTTTGGAAACTGCGCGTCCCTGCCTCGATCCCGTTTCTTTTCACCTCGATGAAGGTCGCGATCGCAGCAAGCCTCGTCGGCGCCATCGTCGGTGAGCTGCCGACGGGCGCGGTTGCCGGTATTGGTTCGAAGCTGCTCGCCGGCTCCTATTACAGCCAGACAATTGACATCTGGGCGGCGCTGGTCGCCGGCTCGCTGCTTGCCGGCGTTCTGGTCGCGATTGTCGGCCTGGCGGCGAAGATCGTCGACCGCGCCATGGGCGGGAGGCCGGCATGAGGCGCCTGACCTTCTCCTGGCAAGGCACGGCGGCTCTTCTTCTCTGCGTCACGGCGCTGGCGACCTTGCCGCTTCTGTCCAACGGTGCAGCCCGTCCCCTGACCGACGGCACCGCGAGCCTCATCTTCATCGTCATCGCTTCGGCCGCTCTCCTGTCCTTTGCACCGCAGCCACCGGCCTATCGCGCCACCGTGCTTTTCATCGGCGCGCATGGCGCCGCCTGGCTGCTGCTTGCGGCACTTTCCGGCAACGAGGGCACGGCAACGCGGGCTTACTTCCTGCTGCTCTTCTCTGCCTGGCTGCTCGCCTGGCGATGCGTCACGGAGCTTTCGAAAGTGCCGCCTGCCGCCGCCTTCGGTGCATCGGTGCTCGAACTGCTGATTCCGGCGATTTTCGGCGCCTGGATTCTCATCCTCTGGGAAGCGATCACGCGCGGCGCCGGCATTCCATTCATCCTGTTGCCGCCGCCGAGCGCCATCGGCGCCCGCATCATGGCCTCTCTGCCCATCCTCGGCGACGACGTCAGACAGACGATCTTCAAGGCGGTCCTGATCGGTTATATCGTTGGCTGCCTGAGCGGCTTCGTCGTCGCGGTGCTGGCCGACCGCATCGCCTTCCTGCGCCGCGGCCTGCTGCCGATCGGCAACATGGTGTCGGCCCTGCCGATCATCGGCATCGCTCCGGTCATGGTCATGTGGTTCGGCTTCGACTGGCCGTCGAAAGCCGCCGTCGTCATCATCATGACCTTCTTCCCAATGCTGGTGAACACCGTGGCAGGCCTTTCCGCCTCCGGCAGCATGGAGCGCGACCTGATGCGCACCTACGCATCGAGCGACTGGCAGACGTTGCTCAAGCTCAAGCTTCCGGCGGCGATGCCCTTCATTTTCAACGCACTGAAGATCAACTCGACGCTGGCGCTGATTGGTGCCATCGTTGCGGAATTCTTCGGGACGCCGATCGTCGGCATGGGCTTCCGCATCTCGACCGAGATCGGCCGCATGAATGTCGACATGGTCTGGGCGGAAATCGCCGTCGCGGCGCTGGCCGGCTCGATCTTTTATGGCATCATCGCCCTGACCGAACGGGCGGTGACGTTCTGGCATCCGTCTATCCGTGGTGGCTAGGCGCGCGCGGCCTCGCAAATGGGGTCCGGGCATAACTTCAGAGGGTAAGGACAAGAAAATGAAAAAATTGATGGTTGCAATGATGGCGAGCGCCATGTCGCTTGCAGCGGCCCATGCTATGGCCGCCGACAAGGTGGTTCTGCAGCTGAAATGGGTCACACAGAGCCAGTTCGCCGGTTATTACGTCGCCCAGGAGAAGGGTTTCTACAAGGAGGAAGGCCTCGACGTCGACATCAAGCCGGGTGGTCCCGATATCGCGCCTGAGCAGGTGATCGCCGGTGGCGGCGCCGATGTCATCGTCGACTGGATGGGCGGCGCGTTGGTTGCCCGCGAAAAGGGCGTTCCGCTGGTCAACATCGCCCAGCCCTATCAGAAGTCCGGCCTGGAAATGATCTGCCGTAAGGACGGCCCGGTCAAGACCGAGGCCGACTTCAAGGGCCATACGCTCGGCGTCTGGTTCTTCGGCAACGAATACCCCTTCTTCGCCTGGATGAACAAGCTGGGTCTTTCCACCGAAGGCGGCCCGAACGGCGTCACCGTGCTGAAGCAGAGCTTCGACGTGCAGCCGCTCGTCCAGAAGCAGGCCGATTGCATCTCCGTCATGACCTATAATGAATATTGGCAGGCGATCGATGCCGGCTTTAAGCCGGAGGAATTGACGGTCTTCAACTATACGCAAATGGGCAACGACCTTCTCGAGGACGGCCTCTACGCCATGGAAGACAAGCTGAAGGACCCGGCGTTCAAGGAGAAGATGGTCAAGTTCGTCCGCGCCTCGATGAAGGGCTGGAAATATGCGACCGAGAACCCGGACGAGGCGGCAGAGATCGTCGTGGACAATGGCGGCCAGGACGAAAACCATCAGAAGCGCATGATGGGCGAAGTCGCCAAGCTCGTCGGCGACGGCTCCGGCAAGCTGGACGAGGCGCTCTATGCCCGCACCGCCAAAGCGCTGCTCGACCAGAAGATCATCAGCAAGGAACCGTCGGGCGCCTGGACGCACGAGATCACCGACGCCGCATCCAAGTAAGGACGGCCACATTTGAGGCAAACGCGCGGAGAATATTTCCGCGCGTTTGATATTTTTCCCGCTTGATGAAAAAACACCGTGCAGCTGTCGCATTTATCGGGCGTCAAACGTCATTGGATAGAGGCAGGATCAATCATCGTCATGTTCGCATAACCCTTCGGTGATTGATTCAAGTTCTGATGGTAATTAATATCAGCTCATGGGGAATTGTTTTCTGCCGGGCTTGCATATCGAGCAAATCGATACCAATTAGAAGCCGATTTGCCGGCGAGGGATGAAGACGGCAAAAGACGTGTGGATACCCCTGAGAATGCAGGAAAGGCAGTGGCCTGGTCGCGAGCTCAATGGCAGACGCGCGAATTCGGCTAACCTTCTGACGAGATTGGACGAAAACGCATGGCACGCAAGCCGACCGGAATTTTAGGCGCATCCACCCTTTTTGCAGCGGCGCTGGCTGCATCCACCGCCTTTTCGCAGGAGGCGCCGGTCTCAAAGCCGCAGCAGAACCTGCCGGCGATCGTTGTCACCACGGCTGTGAACCGCACCCTTGTCGACCGTGTCATCGGCACCGGAACGGTCAAGCCCGTCGAGGAAGTCTATATCCAGCCGCAGGTCGAGGGACTGTCGATCCGCACGCTGAAAGCCGATATCGGCGACAAGGTTCAGGCGGATAGCACGCTGGCGACGCTGAACGACGACGCGCTGGTCCTGGAGAAGAGCCAGATGATGGCGACCAAGGCCAAGGGCGAGGCAAGCCTCGCCCAGCTGCGCGCCCAGCTCATCGAAGCGCAGGCCAATGCAGAACAGGCAAGGCAGCAGCAGGCCCGCGCCCAGGAAATGGGCAAGAAGGGCACCGTTTCTACCGCCCAGGTCGAGCAGGCCGATGCAACCGCCGCTGCCGCCAATGCCCGCGTCGTCTCCGCCGAACAGGCGATCGAGGTCGCCGAAGCCGATCTGAAGGTCTTCGACAGCCAGATCGCCGACGCCGATCTGAAGCTCGCCCGCACCGACGTTAAGACGCCGGTTGCCGGCGTGGTTTCTGCGAAGAACGCCAAGGTCGGCGCGATCGCCGCCGGCAACGGGGATCCGCTGTTCACCATCATCCGCGACGGCGATATCGAGCTCGTTGCCGAAGTCGCCGAAAGCGATATCGTCAGGATCATGGCCGGCCAGAAGGCGACGATATCGCTTTCCGGCAGCCGCGAAAAGCTTTCCGGCGCCGTGCGCCTGGTTTCACCCACCGTCGATTCGGTGACCCGCCTCGGCCTCGTCCATATCTCCATCGACGATGACAGCAAGGCGCGTTCCGGCATGTATGGTAGCGCCGAGATCATCGTCCGCCAAACCGAGGGCGTATCGCTTCCCTTGACGGCGGTGCTCACCGGCAACGAAGGTTCCTCCGCCCGCAAGGTCGAAGACGGCGTGGTGAAATTCGCCAAGATCGAGACCGGCATCCAGGACGGCGCCTATGTCGAGATCGTCAATGGATTGAAGAGCGGCGACGAGGTCGTTGCCAAGGCGGGCGCCTATGTCCGCGACGGCGACCACATCACGCCGGTGCGTGAACAGCCCTCCGCTTCCAACTAAAGAGACCATCCGATGAATTTTTCAGCCTGGTCCATTCGAAATCCCATCGCGCCGCTGCTGGCCTTCTGCCTGCTGATCTTCATCGGCATTCAGTCCTTCAACACGCTGCCGATCACGCGCTTCCCGAACATCGACGTACCGCTCGTCTCGATCAGCGTCACGCAAAGCGGCGCTTCGCCGGCCGAACTCGAAATGCAGGTGACGAAGGAGATCGAAGATGCGATCGCCTCGATCACCGGCATCGACGAAATCCAGTCGACGGTGACCGACGGCAGCTCGCAGACAAACGTCATGTTCCGGATGGAAGTGCCGACGGAACAGGCCGTACAGGACGTCAAGGACGCGATCGACCGCATCCGCAGCGATCTGCCGGCGACGGCCGAAGCACCAATCGTTACCAAGGTCGATGTCGAGGGCCAGGCGATCCAGACCTTCGCCGTGTCATCACCCGACATGTCGCTGGAAGAACTCTCCTGGTTCGTCGACGACACGATCAAGCGCGCCCTGCAGGGCCAGGCCGGCATCGGCCGCGTTGACCGCTACGGCGGCGCGGAGCGCGAAGTGCGCATCGAACTCGCGCCTGGTAAGCTCGATGCTTACGGCATCACCGCCGCAAGCGTGAACGATCAGCTGCGCGGCACCAATGTCGATCTCGGCTCCGGTCGCGGCCAGGTGGCGGGCAGTGAACAGGCAATCCGCGTTCTGGGGGATGCCCGCAACGTCGCCGAACTTGCCGACACGACGATTGCGCTGCCGAGCGGACGCTTCGTCAAGCTGTCCGATCTCGGCGTGATCAAGGACACCTATGAGGAGCCGAAATCCTTTTCGCGCTTCAACGATACGCCTGTTGTTACCTTCGGCGTTTTCCGCTCGAAGGGCGCCAGCGAGGTCAGCGTCGCCGAAACGGTCGCGCAGAGCCTCGATAAGGTCCGAAGCGAAAATCCGAACGTGAAGATCGAAATGATCGACGATTCGGTCTATTTCACCTACGGCAACTACGAAGCCGCCATCCACACGCTGCTGGAAGGCGCTCTGCTTGCCGTCATCGTCGTTTTGCTGTTCCTCCGAAACTGGCGGGCGACGCTGATTTCGGCCATCGCGCTGCCGCTCTCTGCAATCCCGACCTTCTGGGTCATGGACATGATGGGTTTCTCGCTGAACCTCGTCAGCTTCCTCGCCCTGACGCTCGCGACAGGTATCCTGGTCGACGACGCGATCGTGGAAATCGAGAACATCGCCCGCCATATCAAAATGGGCAAGACGCCCTATCGGGCGGCGATCGAGGCGGCGGATGAAATCGGCCTCGCCGTCATCGCCACCACCTTCACCATCATCGCGGTTTTCGTGCCGGTTTCCTTCATGCCGGGCATTCCGGGCCAGTACTTCATCCAGTTCGGCCTGACCGTCGCTTTCTCCGTCTTCTTCTCTTTGCTGGTCGCGCGCTTGATCACCCCGATGATGGCCGCCTATCTGATGCGCGCCGAAGACGGGATGGAAGACCATCACGACAATGACAGTCTGCTGATGAAGGGTTATACGCGCCTGATCCGGGGAACGACCGGGCATAAGTATTCGCGATATCTGACTTTGCTTGCGGCGATTGGCTTTCTCGTTGGCTCGGTTTTCCTGCTGATGAAGGTTCCGGGCAGCTTCCTGCCGCCGGAAGACGCCTCACGCATCGTTCTCTCCGTCGAGCTACCGCCCAATGCGCGGCTCGACGACACCGAGAAGACGACCAATGCGATCTATGACAGGGTCAAGGACATCAACGGCGTCGAGAGCGTCTTCGTTCTCGGCGGCGCATCTCCGAAGGGCGATCTCGAACTGCGCCGTGCAACCATCACGCTGGCACTCCACAAGCTCGACCAGTCGCTGGTCAAGAAGGTGGTCAACGACGTGCTCGGCCGTATCCCGGTCATTGGGCCGATGCTGCCCAAGGTGGAAGTCCACGGCCGTGAGCGCCCGCAATGGGATATTGAAAAGGAAGTCTTTGCCAAACTGCGCGATATTCCCGATGTCCATATCCTGAAGCTGAACGACCGCGGCGAACGCGACCTCTCCTTCAACTTTCTCTCCAAAAACGAGAAGGACCTGAACGAGGCCGTCGGCATTCTGGAATCGAAACTCCGCGCCGATCCGCTGCTCGCCAATGTCAGCGCCGACGGTGCCCTGCCCCGTCCGGAACTGCAAGTGTATCCGCGCAAGGATGAAGCCGCCCGCCTTGGCATCACGCCGCAGCAGATCTCCGAGACGATCCGCGTCGCCACCATCGGCGATGTCGATGCGGCACTAGCCAAGATCTCGCTCGACGATCGCCAGATCCCGATCCGGGTGCAGGCAGCGCTCGACATGCGCCGCGACCTTGCCGCCATCCGGGCACTGAAGATCCAGACCGCCAGCGGCGGCACCGTTCCGCTCTCGAGCGTCGCCAATATCGACTATTCGGAAGGCGTAAGCTCGATCAAGCGCAATAACCGCTACCGCGTCGTCTCGATCGGTTCCGACCTGCCGCAGGGCGTGGCGCTCGACACGGCCTCGGCCCGCTTCCGTGAGATCGTCAACGCGGCCAAAATCCCGGCGACGGTGCATCTTGCCGAAAGCGGCGACACCAAGGTGCAGACCGAGATGCAGCAGAGCTTCGTCAACGCCATGTTGATGGGCCTTCTGCTGGTGCTGACGGTGCTGATCCTGCTCTTCAAGGACGTGATCCAGCCCTTCACCATCCTCTTCTCGCTGCCGCTCGCGATCGGCGGCGTCGCGGCGGGCCTGATCGTCACCAACAATCCGCTGTCCATGCCAGTCATGATCGGCATTCTCATGCTGATGGGTATCGTCACCAAGAACGCCATCCTGCTCGTCGATTTCGCGATCGAGATGCGCCACCAGGGCATGACGCGGGTCGAAGCCATGGTCGAAGCCGGCCGCAAACGCGCCCGGCCGATCATCATGACCTCGATTGCCATGTCGGCAGGCATGCTGCCGTCCGCGCTCGGCGTCGGCGAAGGCGGCTCGTTCCGCGCGCCGATGGCGATCGCGGTGATCGGCGGCATCATCGTCTCGACGGTGCTTTCGCTCGTCGTCGTGCCTTCCTTCTTCCTGATCATGGACGATCTGTCCCGCCTGCTCGGCTGGATGTTTGGACGCCTGGTCGGCAGGAAGGACGAGGAAGACCTGCCGCTCTCGCGCGAGGATCTTACCCGCGTGACCCGCGAGAACCGCAGCGATATCGATGCGCTGGACGAGCGCCTGACCGCGATCGAAAAGCCGGAAAGCAAGCGCAAGAGCGCCAAAGATACCAACGTGCTTCGCCTGCCGCCATTCGCGGCTGAATGAGCGAAATCCGAAAAACAGAACGGGCCGGGAGCAATTTCCCGGCCCGTTTCAGTTCGACGTTCCGCAACATCGCCTGTCGCGCAGCTTCAAAGCCCGCCCTGCTCCCTCAGGAAGCTGACGATCGAGCTGACGCCGTCGCCGCGCTTCATGTCGGAGAAGATGAAGGGGCGGCTTGCGCGCATGCGGGTAGCGTCCCGGTCCATCACCTCCAGATCCGCGCCAACATAGGGTGCCAGATCCTTCTTGTTGATGACGAGCAGATCCGAGCGGGTGATGCCTGGCCCGCCCTTGCGCGGGATTTCCTCGCCTTGGCAGACGGAGATGACATAGATGGTGATATCGGCGAGATCCGGCGAAAAAGTTGCCGCCAGATTGTCTCCGCCGGATTCGATGAAGACCACGTCGAGATCGGGAATGCGCTCGTTGAGGCCGGCGATCGCCTGAAGATTGATCGTCGCATCCTCGCGAATGGCGGTGTGCGGGCAGCCGCCCGTCTCCACGCCGACGATGCGCTCCGAAGGCAGGGCCTGCATGCGCACCAGCGCCTCGGCGTCTTCGGTCGTATAGATGTCGTTGGTGACAACAGCGACGGAATAATCGTCGCGCATCGCCTTGCAGAGCTTTTCCGTCAGCGCCGTCTTGCCCGAGCCGACCGGCCCGCCGATGCCGACGCGCAGAGGTCCATTTCGTGATTTCATATGTCGTACTCCAATAGGATTGCGATGATAGCGAGGCCGCCGGTAGGCGCCACCGTCAAATGGCGCAGTTGCAGGATTATTTTGGTAGGTTACGAGCGGAAAAGTCTGGTCGTTTGGGTTTCGTGGCGCAGGCTGGCGATATCGGCCTGCACCGTCGCCGAACCGAGATCGTCGAGGGTTGAGGCTGCCGCCCGCCACGCGATCCCCGCAATCTGCTCTTCAAGCCCGGCAAGTATGGCAACGCCATCCTTCTGCCCGGCGACGCCAAGTCGGATGCCTGCTGAAATCGCCTGCGAGGCATAGGCATGCAGAAAGACTGCGAGCACCTTCTCCGGTCTGATGCCATGGGCGCCAGCAACCGCTCCGACCGCGATAGGGTAGGCGGTCTTGCCGGGCAGCCTTTCGAAAACTTCATCCGGCCAGGCTCGCGCCGCCAAGAGGAAGGCCTCGCCGAGCAGCATCGTTTCCTGATGACGCTCGCGCGATCCGGCAAGCGCCTCGGCGAGTGCGGCAACCTCCGTAAGGCGCGCGAGGATCGCTTGGCACCTGTGGCTCTCTGCCAGAAGCACCGCATCGTTCCAGACCGAGCCATGGCCGACCAGCGTGACGACCCAGTCCGCAAGCGAGGCGCCACCGGTGACGAGCCCATCGGCCACCGCCCCCTCCAACCCGCCCGAATAAGCAAAACTGCCGATCGGAAAGGCCGGTGAAAGCCATGCCGTCAGGCGCAGCAGTGCCTGTAACTCACGATCTTCGCTCATCGAGCCTCAGTCGTGTTTGTGGCCGTGATGCCCGTGCCCATGATCATGGTCGCAGGTGTGATCATGCTTGTGGTCATGGCCATGCGTGTGATCATGGTCATGCCCATGGTCATGATTGTGCCCGTGGTCGTGATGAGCGTGCCCGTGGTCATGCGAATGTCCGCCATGGGAATGATAGGCTCCACGTGCCGGCTGGAAGGGCTCTTCGATATCGAGCACGGTGGCGCCGAGCCCCTGCAGCATGGTGCGGATGACATGGTCGCGCAGGATGACGATGCGGTCTTCCTCGATCTGGGCGGCAAGATGGCGGTTGCCGAGATGCCAGGCAAGCTCGACCAGATGCGTGCGGTCGCGTCCGCGAATCTCGAAGAGTTTCTCGTCGGCCGCAAGGATCTCGATCAGTTCGCCGTCTTCGCGCACAAGCAGGTCGCCATTGGCGAAGAGCACCGGATCCTTGAGATCGAGCATGACCATCTCGCCATTTTCCAGATGCAGCAGCTTGCGGCGCAGATGCCGCAAATCATGCGGTAGTTTGACCTGGGCGGTCGGGTGGGAGGACGGGGTTCCGACAGGAAGATAGGAGGTAACGCGCTGCATGACTTGTCCGTTTTGCTGAAAGGGCGACCATGCAAAATAGCTCTTGCCGATGCAAGCACCAATGGCCTTTCGTTAGCAGCTTGGCTTTTATATCCCGTAGGCCTGCATCACGTTGTCGCTGCTTAATCCCCTGCCCTCCGTGTCGGGACCAGCTTCGGCAAGTCCGTGCCAGGCATGATGCAGTCCCTCCCGCTCGTGCACGACGCGATTGCGTCCGAGCGCCTTGGCGAGATAAAGCGCCCGGTCGGCCGAGGCGTAGACCTGCTGCTTGTTGCGCCCAGGAATGAGATCGGCCACGCCGCCGGAAATGGTGATGGCAATATGGTTCCCATCTGCCACGAGCGGCCTGCCGGCGATATCGGACTGCACGGCCTGGATCCGCTCCAACCGTTTCTCCAGCGGTTCGCCGGAGACGATGACGCCGAATTCCTCGCCACCGAGGCGCGCAACGACGGATGATTCGTCGAAGGCGGTGATCAGCACCGCCGAGACCGCCGTGATAGCCGCATCGCCGCAGGCATGGCCGAAGCGATCATTGATCGCCTTGAAACGGTCGACGTCGAAAATGACGAGCGAGGCGTCGCCTTCGATCCGATCCAGCGCCTCTGTGAAGGCGCGCCGGTTCAACAGGCCGGAGAGGGTATCGGTGCGGCTGAGCTTTTCGAACTTCGCCCGCGATAGCGTCAGCTCATGCATGGTGAAGCCTGTGGCCAGCGACAGCATTCCGGAGACCGTGCCGCCGACAAGCCAGGAAAAAATGGCGCCGAAGCCGATCGCGTGCGAAAGGGTCACCGGCAGCAGCCCGAGAAAACCGAGTGGCGGTATCGTCAGCGCAATGATGACGCCGGAGAAAATGACGGCAAGAAAGCTCATCCTCAGCGCAAAGACATAGACGTGCCTGCGATATTGAAAATCGCCAAAATCGGCCTGCAGCGACATCCAGTTTCTCATGAGAATCGACCTTCCTGCCCGGCGTTTCAAAGCATTGATAAGAGCCCAATTGCTGCGGGTGTCTTAATCGACTCGCTAAAATTCGAACGATTTCCGACGATTCGGTGGAGAGATTTTTTCTAGCAGGGGCTGCAAGTCTCCAATCCCTGAATCGAACAACGCGCACGAGCAGCTAATATACTGATATATAATAGCTTTATCACGATCTTGCGCCGGGTTGTTTCAGAATGGACTAGCCGGAGAAAAGCCGGGTTTTCCCAGTGGTTTTTACAACCGAACGGAGAGCTCTGTTCACAATTTCGTTTAAGAGCGGATAGGCCAGCGAGTGCGTCAATTGTAGACACCGACAGACAATCGCAATGATTGTGGAAGCGGGTTCCATAAGCCAGTCCGAAGCCCCGCCGAACGGAGTGCAGCGGCAGTCCAGGTGTTGCAGCCGAAGAGGGCATTGAAGTATCCCTTGGCTTCGAAAAACCGATCGATCTCCCCGTAACCCGCATCCGGGATCGGCGCGATCTCGCCCGCGTTGCGGACGAGGCTGTCAGCGATGAATTGGCGCAGCCGCGCCAATTCATCGTCACCAATAACGAATGCGGTAACATCAGGCTGCGGCTCGGCAATATGGCCGGCGAGATCCACATGCAGCACCGAACGATCGATCGTCAGCGCCCGTAGCACCGGCAGCGGCTTTAGCTCACCCCAGGTCGGTGTTTCGAGATAGAAGGCGCGGCCGCCCCAGCCGACCACGAGCCATTCCGCATTCGGGTGACCGAGCGGAAAATCGGGATCATCGAGAAAGGAAAAGGCAGCCCGCGTCTCCGCATCGAGCGGAATGGCAATATCGGTATGGATCGGTCCCGACAGCAGAAGCACCCGGTGGGTCGGCACCGCAGGCGACGCCTTGACCGGGGCAATCAACGGCCGGGGAATGAAGGTCCCGCCCGCTGCCAGAATCAGAAGCAGGAATAGGGCCTGCAACAGCCAGCGGATGCCCGTCCTCATCAGCCGCCCCGCATGCACGGATGCTGGCCTAAAACAGGAAATAGCGCTGCGCCATCGGCAGCACCGTCGCCGGCTCGCAGGTCAGCAATTCGCCGTTTGCCCTGACTTCATAGGTCTCCGGATCGACTTCGATCTCCGGCGTCAGGTCATTGTGGATCATCGACGCCTTGGAAATGCCGCCGCGCGTATTCTTCACCGCCACGAGTTCCTTTGCGACCCCGAGCCTGCCCTTCAGCCCGGCATCGAGCGAGGCCTGGCTGACGAAGGTGACGGAGGAATTGGTGAGGCTGCGACCGTAGGAGGCGAACATTGGCCGATAATGCACCGGCTGCGGCGTCGGGATCGAGGCGTTCGGATCGCCCATCGGAGCCGCCGCAATGGAGCCGCCGAGCAGCACCATGTCGGGCTTCACGCCGAAGAAGGCCGGGTTCCAGAGCACGAGGTCGGCGCGCTTGCCGATCTCGACCGAGCCGATCTCATGGCTGAGACCGTGGGCGATCGCCGGATTGATCGTGTATTTGGCGATATAGCGGCGGACGCGGAAATTGTCGTTATCACCCTTTTCCTCCTTCAGCCGGCCGCGCTGGCGCTTCATCTTGTCGGCCGTCTGCCAGGTGCGGATCGCCACCTCGCCGACGCGGCCCATAGCCTGGCTATCGGACGAGATGATCGAGAAGGCGCCGATATCGTGCAGAATGTCTTCCGCCGCGATCGTCTCCTTACGGATACGGCTTTCGGCAAAGGCGATATCCTCGGGGATCGACGGCGACAGGTGATGGCAGACCATCAGCATGTCGAGATGCTCGGCGATGGTGTTGACGGTATAGGGCCGCGTCGGGTTGGTTGACGACGGGATGACGTTCGGCTGGCCGCAGATTTTGATGATATCGGGCGCATGCCCGCCGCCCGCCCCTTCCGTGTGGAAGGCATGGATGGTGCGGCCCTTGATGGCGCCGATCGTATCCTCGACGAAGCCGCTTTCGTTCAGCGTGTCGGTGTGGATCATCACCTGCACGTCATATTCGTCGGCGACCGACAGACAGCAGTCGATGGCGCCTGGCGTCGTGCCCCAGTCCTCGTGCAGCTTCAGCGAGGTCGCGCCGGCCAGCACCATTTCGGTCAATGCTCCCGGCAGCGAGGCATTGCCCTTACCGGCAAAGGCAAGGTTCATCGGGAAGGCGTCGGCCGCTTCGATCATGCGGGCGAGATGCCAGGGGCCGGGCGTGCAGGTGGTGGCAAGCGTGCCATGCGCCGGCCCCGTGCCGCCGCCGAGCATGCAGGTCATGCCGGACATCAGCGCTTCTTCGATCTGCTGCGGCGCGATGAAGTGGATATGACTGTCCATGCCGCCTGCAGTAACGATCTTGCCTTCGGCGGCGATCGCCTCCGTGCCCGGGCCGACGATGATATTGACGCCCGGCTGCATATCGGGATTGCCGGCCTTGCCGATCGCAACAATGCGCCCGTTCTTAAGGCCGATATCGGCCTTGTAGATGCCCGAATGATCAACGATCACCGCATTGGTGATGACGGTATCGACCGCGCCGTCGGCCCGCGTCACCTGGCTCTGGCCCATACCGTCACGGATCACCTTGCCGCCGCCGAATTTCACCTCCTCGCCATAGCTGGTGAAATCCCTTTCGATCTCGATGAAGAGCTCCGTATCGGCAAGGCGCACCTTGTCGCCGGTCGTCGGTCCGAACATGCCGGCATAGGCGGCGCGGGAGATCTTGTAGGGCATTCATCAGGCTCCGTGGGAGGAAGAGACAAGTGGTTTTTCGCCGAGTCGCGTGAGACGGCCGGCGGCAACATAACTATCGACAAGCTGCCGTTCGGCCGCAAACGGGTGCCATTCCCAGCCGGCGTGACCGAAGCCGGCCAGCATCACCTCGGCGTGGGGATATTTGTTCAGCACCTCGGCGATGACGATCATGCCGCTGCTCGGCACCACATAGGGCGCCGGCGCAAAGGCCGAAAGCGAGGCGTCAACGTCCTCGTGGAGCGCCTTACCGATGACGACATGCGCCTTGCCGGCGTCAGTGCAGAAGGCAGCGAACGCATCCGTATAGTCGTCGCAGAAATCGTCGAGCTCCGGATGAGAGGCAGTAAGCAGCGCCCGCATGGCGGCAAATTTTTCCGGGTCGCGCACGCACCAGATTTCGCGCGCCGCGACGACGCCGGGATGGGCGCGCCACGCCGGCGAGGCGAGCATCGCCTTGGCCGGCCGGCCGGTATTGCAGACTGCAACGGCATCCGTGCGTCTGCCGCCGGCGCCATAGGAGCGGCAATCGTTGAAGCGGATGACGAAATCAGCGGCATCGATGATGCCTGCCTGACCTTCTGCGACCTCTCCATTGCCGACGATTACGATCTTTTTGATCACCCTAATTGCTCATCGTGTCTTCGAGCTGTTTCAGCTCTTTCGTGCGTTTATCCGTCTCCTCGGCCAGGCATCCGGCAACCAGCATCGGCTCCATCGTGCCGCCGCGGGCCTGAAATCCGAAGGCATCGCATTCTGCATCGCGATAGTCGATCCAGGCGCGCTGCGCCTTGACCAGCGCCTTCTCCGCGCCTTTCATGTCGCCATCGAGATCCTTGTCGATCGCGGCCATGGCGGCCCGCGTCTTCTTATACTGTTCGTTCAGCGCCTTGTCGGCAGCCTCATGGCGCTCCTCTTCGCAGGAGGTCATATCCGATTGCGTCTGCGGATTCTTGCAATCGACATCCTGCGCGGACACACGGCCGGCCACAAACAGCATCGCCGCCCCGATGAGGCAAATATTCAGACGCATTCGCCTCTCCCGTTCTTCTAAAGCTTTCCCATCACGAGTTGGCGGAAGCCGTAAACCTCGCGCTTGCCGGACAGCGGGATCAGCGTCACCGAACGCGTCTGCCCCGGCTCGAAGCGCACGGCCGTCCCTGCCGGAATATCGAGACGTTTCCCATGCGCCGCCGCGCGGTCGAAGGAAAGTCCGGCATTGGTCTCCGCGAAATGATAGTGGCTGCCGACCTGCACCGGCCGGTCGCCGGTATTGGAAACTTCCAGCGTCACCGTCGGCGCGCCGGCATTGAGTTCGATATCGCCGCTAGCGGCAATGATTTCGCCCGGAATCATAGAGTTCTCCCTAAGCCGCCCTGGGCGCACAGCCCTCGGCCTTCAGCACACGTTTCGTCGAAGCCGGATTTTTGGCAAGCATGGCGGCCGGCCGGATGGGCCTGGCGACGAGATTGCCGCCGCAATTCGGGCAAGTGCCCTTCAATACGCCGTCCACGCAATCGGCGCAGAAGGTGCATTCATAGGTGCAGATCCGCGCTTCAGCGCTCTCCGGCGGCAGATCCTTGTCGCAGCATTCGCAATTGGGTCTGAGTTCCAGCATTTCTATCTCCTCACCTGATCGGTTCGTGCACAGTGACGAGCTTGGTGCCATCCGGGAAGGTCGCCTCCACCTGCACGTCGTGGATCATCTCTGCAACGCCTTCCATCACCTGGTCGCGGCCGATCACATGGGCGCCGGCCTCCATCAGCTCGGCGACCGGGCGGCCGTCGCGGGCGCCTTCGACGACGAAATCGCTGATCAGCGCGATCGCCTCGGGATAGTTCAGCTTGACGCCGCGCTCCAGCCGCCGCCGCGCCACCATCGCCGCCATCGATATCAGCAGCTTGTCTTTTTCTCTTGGAGTGAGGTTCATTACGTATCCATCTGCTTCGTGCTTAAATTCAGAGATTCCAGACTTTCGGCACAGGCGCACCATTACGCAAGGTGGAAATGACCGGGATCAGGATTTTTCTCAGCGAGAAACCGTCGGCTGCCGCAAGGCGCACGACGAGCTTGTCGTTCCAGGCGCTTGCACCGCCCATCGGCCCTTCGAGGAGCGTCCGCACTTTGCCGAGATAGGCCTCCGCAAGCGGCCCGGCATAGAGCAGCGTCGCAAAGGCCACCTGCCCGCAAAGCACGGCCTGACGCGCCGCCAGCGTCGAAATACCTTCGGAAAGCTTCAATTCCTCGGCATGGATCAACTGGCCCGAACGGCGGATACGCCAGCGGTCGCGAAAGAGTCCCGTCTCCACTGCCTCACCCATCGCCTTGCGGCCGAGCAGCACCGCCTCGACGGCCAGGAACTCGGCGCTTTCGTCGAGATCGACATCGAGCCGGCGGAAAAGTGAAGCCCGGTCGAAGAGTATCGTCTCCTGCGGCAGCCAGTCTACGCGCGCTCGCATTCCAACTTCGATGCGGGTCGTCACCTCGGCGGTGCCCGCCGATGCCTTGTAGATCTTCTCGCAAGCCTGGGTGGTAACGTCGATCTTCGTACCGGCGCCGGCAACGACGCTCCAATCCATCCGGTCGCCGCCGGTCAGCCCACCCGCGGTATTGATGATGACGGCTTCCATCGAGGTATCGAACGTATCGGGCAGGCGGATCTTCGCCGCGCCCTCCTGATAGAGCTCGCGGATGCGCGTGCGGCCGTCGAGCAGCCTTGCCGCCAGATGCCCGCGTCCCTCCGCTCTTTGCGGTCTGGTACCAGCCGCCGCAATCGTCATTTCGTCCCTTTCGGTCGCGCCACCGCTTTTCATTTCATCGCGCGGATCACGGAAAGCAAGCAATTCCCATGCCGCCCGGAAGACACCGCGATGCGTGCGGGAGATCGACGAAGCGCCGCTCTCATTGCCGCAAAACGCGGCATCTGCCCGTCAGACGGTCAGATGCCGGCGGGCCTCCGGCGTGTCCAGCGTCTCCGCCAGCCCCTCATGCACGATCTCGCCGCGATCCATGATGTAGACGTAGTCGGCAAGCTCCCGGCAGAAATCCAGATATTGCTCGACGAGCAGGATCGCCATGCCGGTGGAATCGCGGAGATAACGGATCGCCCGGCCGATATCCTTGATGATCGACGGCTGGATACCCTCGGTCGGCTCGTCGAGCACGAGGATCTTCGGCCGCGTCACCATGGCACGCCCGATCGCCAGTTGCTGTTGCTGCCCGCCGGAAAGATCGCCGCCGCGCCGCGACAGCATCGATTTCAGCACCGGGAAGAGACTGAAGATATCGTCGGGAATATTGCGGTCGCGGCGGCCAAGCGGCGCGAAGCCGGTTTCGAGATTTTCCCTCACGGTGAGCAGCGGGAAGATTTCACGGCCCTGCGGCACATAGCCGATGCCCTGCTTGGCTCGGGCAAAGGGCGGCAGGCCGTTCAGCTTCGTATCGTTGAAGGTGACGGCGCCGGCCGACAGTGGATGCTGGCCGGTGACGGCGCGCAACAGCGAGCTCTTGCCGACCCCATTGCGGCCCAGCACGCAGGTGATCTTGCCCATCTCCGCCTTGATGGAGATGCCGCGCAGCGCCTGCGCGGCGCCATAATGCAGATTTGCGTTTTCGACTGTCAGCATCCGTTCACCATTCCCCATCAGTTCATCAGGCTGCGCCTCAGCGTCTGCAGGGCATAGTCCTGTTCTTTCGTTCTCTCGCCGCCGACCGCAGCTACGTCCTCGGCGATACCGATCAGTTGTTGGCGCTCCTGCATGTCGAGCACCTTGATCCAAAGATCCCTGAACCGGCGGATCGGATCTTCGGGACTGGTGACGTTCTTGGACGCCCACTCGCCGAAAACCAGAACCTCTTCCATGTCGGCCGGCCGAATGATGCCTTTCATGCGGCCGCGGATGACATCCCTCGCCGCGTCGACATACATCGGCTTCTCCTTGGCAAGGCAGAAGAAGAAGGCGACCGCCGCAATCGCCGGATCGGCAATCGAAGCGAGCGGCGCCGCCTCCGCCTGTTTGCGGCGCTTTCCGCGCTTATAAGCGCCCCGCATACGCTCGACTGAATCGATAATCTCGTTTCCCGCCTCGCGCACCATTTTAAACCGCCAATACCAGATAACCGCGCCGCTGAGCGCCGCGACCAGAATACCGAGAAAAGCCATGATGAAACCCCACAATGAAACCCACTCGTTTTAGAGCGCCTTCTTTTGTCAGGTTCAAGCCTGGAGGTTGCATTCCTCACCGTCCCAGATAGTTCTCGATCACCTTCGGATCGGAGCTGACGAAATCGATCGATCCTTCGGCCAGCACCGAACCTTCTGCAAGACACGTCACCTTGACGCCGAGGTCGCGGATGAAGCCCATGTCATGTTCGACGACGACAACCGACCGGGTCCTGGCGATATCCTTGAGCAGGATCGCCGTTTCCGCCGTCTCCGCGTCCGTCATACCGGCCACCGGTTCGTCGACGAGCAGCAGCTTCGGCTCCTGCGCGAGCAGCATGCCGATCTCCAGCCACTGCTTCTGCCCATGAGAGAGATTGGCCGCCAGTTCGTCGCGCCGGTGCGTCAGCCGCACGGTTTCCAGGATTTCCTCTATCCGTGCCCTGTCCCCGCCCGAAAGCCGGTAGAACAGCGTCGAAAACACCCCACGGCGGCGGTTCAGCGCCAGTTCCAGATTGTCCCAGACCGTATGGCTTTCGAAGACCGTCGGCTTCTGGAACTTGCGGCCGATGCCGAGCTGAGCAATGTCGGCCTCATCCCTTGTCGTGAGATCGATTGTGCCGTTGAAGAACACCTCGCCCTCATCGGGTCTGGTCTTGCCGGTGATGATATCCATCATCGTCGTCTTGCCGGCGCCGTTCGGGCCGATGATGGCGCGGAGCTCACCGGGCTCAATGACGATCGAGAGCGAATTCAGCGCCTTGAAGCCGTCGAAGGAAACTGAGACGCCGCTGAGATAAAGCACACTATTCGGTTTGACGTCGGGAATCACTGTGTTCACTCCGCTGCCTGGATTTTCGGCTCGATGCCATCTTCCTCTGCCGCCGGCGGGACAGAATCGGAGACGGCTTTCCGTTTGCCGAGATGGTGCGAGATCGTGCCGACGACGCCCTTCGGCAGGAACAGCGTGACGGCGACGAAGAGGCCGCCGAGCGCAAACAGCCAGAACTCCGGAAAGAGGCCCGTGAAGATCGTCTTGCCGCCGTTGACGAGGATCGCGCCGATGATCGGCCCGATCAGCGTTCCCCGCCCGCCGACCGCCGTCCAGATGACGACTTCGATCGAGTTGGCGGGCGCGAATTCGCCAGGATTGATGATGCCGACCTGCGGCACGTAGAGCGCGCCTGCAATACCGGCCATCATCGCCGAGACGACGAAGGTGAAGAGCTTGAAATGCTCGACGCGGTAGCCGAGGAAGCGTGTGCGGCTTTCCGCATCGCGCACGCCGACGAGCACCTTGCCGAATTTCGAACGTACGATTGCCGAGGCGATCGTGAGCGACAGCGCCAGGAAGACCGCGGTCGCGGCAAAGAGGCTGGCGCGTGTGCCGTCAGCCTGGATGTTGAAGCCGAGGATGTCCTTGAAATCGGTCATGCCGTTATTGCCGCCGAACCCCATGTCGTTGCGGAAAAAGGCAAGCAGCAGCGCGTAGGTCATCGCCTGGGTGATGATCGAGAGATAGACGCCGTTGACGCGCGAGCGGAAGGCGAACCAGCCGAAGATGAAGGCGAGCAGCCCGGGCACGAGGAGCACCATCAGTGCCGCGAACCAGAACTGGTCGAAGCCGTACCAGAACCAGGGCAGTTCCTTCCAATTCAGGAACACCATGAAATCGGGCAGGATGGGATCGCCGTAGACGCCGCGCGAGCCGATCTGGCGCATCAGATACATGCCCATCGCATAGCCGCCGAGCGCGAAGAAGGCGCCGTGGCCGAGCGAAAGGATGCCGCAGAAGCCCCAGACGAGATCGAGCGCCAGCGCCAGCAGCGCATAGGTCAGATACTTGCCGAACAGCGCCATGATATAGGTCGGCACGTGCAGCGGGTGCGTCGGGCCGGTAGCAAGGTTCAGCACCGGCACGAGAATGGCGACCGCCAGCAACAGGGCGACGGCAATGGAGATCCTGCGATCGAGAGACCGGAGAAGGAAGGCCGTTATCATGCTTCCACCGCCCTTCCTTTGAGTGCGAAGAGCCCGCGCGGACGCTTCTGGATGAAGAGAATGATGAGGACGAGCACCAGGATCTTGCCGAGCACGGCGCCGGCGAAGGGCTCGAGGAACTTGTTGACGACGCCGAGCGACAGCGCGCCGACCAGCGTTCCCCAGAGATTGCCGACACCGCCGAAGACGACGACCATGA
This sequence comes from Rhizobium sp. NLR10b, assembly GCF_019685435.1. Classification (NCBI taxonomy): domain Bacteria; kingdom Pseudomonadati; phylum Pseudomonadota; class Alphaproteobacteria; order Hyphomicrobiales; family Rhizobiaceae; genus Rhizobium; species Rhizobium sp. NLR10b. The sequence goes on from NZ_JABDWV010000017.1 coordinate 50,897, forward strand.
AACTGTCGATGATGTAGTTCTGGCCGAGGTTCGGCGAGACATTGTCGATCTGCGAGAGCGCCACGCCGGCCATTCCGGCGATGCCGGAGCCGAGCGCGAAGGTGAAGGCGTCGACCCAGCCGGTGCGGATGCCCATCGACGAGGCCATGCGGCGATTCTGCGTCACCGCCCGCATCTGCAGGCCGAAGGCGGAGCGCTTGAGCAACATCAGGAGTGTCAGGAACACCACCATCGAGAAGACGATGATCCAGAGCCGGTTCCAGGTGACGACGAGCCCGCCGAAATCGAAGGCGCCGGACATCCAACTCGGATTGCGCACCTCGCGGTTGGTCGGGCCGAAATAGCTGCGGATCGCCTGCTGCAGGATCAACGATACGCCCCAGGTGGCGAGCAGCGTTTCCAGCGGCCGGCCGTAGAGATAACGGATGACGACGCGCTCGATGACGAGGCCGACGAAACCGGTAAAGACGAAGGCGGCCGGCACCGCGAAGGCAAGCGAATAATCGGCAAGCGACGGAAAGGCCGAGGTGATATATTCCTGCACAACGTAGGTCGTATAGGCGCCGATCATCACCATCTCGCCATGCGCCATGTTGATGACGCCCATGACGCCGAAGGTGATGGCAAGGCCGATCGCGGCCAAGAGCAGCACCGAGCCGAGCGACAGGCCGTACCAGATGTTCTGGACGACATCCCAGAGCGCCAGGTCGCGGTTGATCGCATTGATCTCCGTCTGGATCGCGGGCTTCAGATCGTCGGGGGCATTCGTCATCGCCGTCGTCAGGATCGTCAGCGCATCGCGGCCGCCGCGGGCGGCGATCATGTCGATGGCGGCCCGCTTCTCCTCGATGCCGGCATCGCTCTTCAGCACCATCACGGCCCGCGCCGCTTCCATCGTGTTTTTGATCTGGCCGTCCTTCTCGGCTGAAAGAGCCGAATTCAGCAGTTCGAGATTGGCGGGATCGGCATCCCTCAACATGCCCTCGGCCGCCGTGAGCCGCGCGGAGCGATTCGGGCTCAAAAGCGTCAGCTGGCTCATCACAGTCGTGATCGTGGTGCGCAGCGAATTGTTGATCTTGACCTTCGACATCATGTCGGGGTCGACATCGGCAACCGCCTCGCCGGTGATCGGGTCCGAATAGGTGGGCTCGTCCTCCGTGCCATCCTGAACGAGAACGGGACCGCCCTCCGAATTGACGTAGAGTTGGCCATCGCTCAGCTGCTGCAGGATCTGGCTCACATGCGAATCCCCGGACGCGGCGAGCGCCCGGATGGCCGCCTCGCGCTCGGGAAAGCCGCCGACGCCGAGCGCATCGACGAGAGCGTGCACGTCGTCCTCGGCGCGAAGGCCAGTCACAGAAAGCGTCAGGCCCGGAAGCATCAGACAAAATGTCAGAAGGAGAATCTTGATGGCGCGAAACATCGGCTCTCTCGCCTTGAGTGTCGTCGGCCTTGCGGCGCAGCGGTAAGGACGGAGCTTCCGCCCGGATCGGCTCCGGACGGAAGTCTTCAGGCTATCAGCGGATGGGTCTCCTCAGGAGCCCTTGCCGCCGCACTTGCCGGTGGCAACGTTGAAATTGCCGCAGGAGAGAGGCTTGCGCCAATCGGAGATCAGGTCCTTGGAGTCGGGCAGGTAATCAGACCATTCGTCACCAACGACGGCGGGCGTCTGCTGGACGATTTCGAATTGGCCGTCAGCCTGGATTTCACCGATCAGCACCGGCTTGGTGATGTGGTGGTTGGGCATGACGGTGGCATAGCCGCCGGAGAGGTTCGGAACGGTGACGCCGATGATGTTGTCGAGAACGGCATCGGTATTGGTGGTGCCGGCGGCCTGTACGGCCTTCACCCAGGCGTTGAAGCCGATATAGGCGGCTTCCATCGGGTCGTTCGTCACGCGCTTGTCGTTCTTGGTGAAGGCATGCCATTCCTTGATAAACTTCTTGTTGGCCGGGCTTTCCACGGACTCGAAGTAGTTCCAGGCGGCGAGATGGCCGACCAGCGGCTTGGTATCGAGACCGGCAAGCTCTTCTTCGCCGACCGAGAAGGCGACGACCGGGATGTCGGTCGCCTTGATGCCCTGGTTGCCGAGTTCCTTGTAAAAGGGAACGTTGGCGTCACCATTGATGGTGGAGACGACGGCGGTCTTCTTGCCGGCCGAGCCGAATTCCTTGATCTTGGCGACCTCGGTCTGCCAGTCGGAGAAGCCGAACGGCGTGTAGTTGACGAGAATGTCTTCCTTCGGAATGCCCTTGGATTCGAGATAGGCCGCGAGGATCTTGTTGGTCGTGCGGGGATAGACGTAGTCGGTGCCTTCGAGCACGAAGCGCTTCACGCCTTCAGTGTTCATCAGGTAGTCGACGGCAGGGATCGCCTGCTGGTTCGGGGCCGCACCCGTATAGAAGATGTTGCGCGAGGATTCTTCGCCTTCATACTGCACGGGATAGAAGAGCAGCGAGTTCAGCTCTTCGAAAACCGGCAGGACGGATTTGCGCGAGGACGAGGTCCAGCAGCCGAAGACGGCGGCGACCTTGTCCTTTTCGATCAGTTCGCGGGCCTTTTCGGCGAAGAGCGGCCAGTCGGAAGCCGGATCGACGACGACGGCTTCAAGCTTCTTGCCGAGAAGACCGCCCTTCTTGTTCTGCTCGTCGATGAGCATCAGCATGGCGTCTTTCAGGGTGGTTTCGGAAATCGCCATCGTGCCCGAGAGCGAATGCAGCACGCCGACCTTGATCGTGTCATCGGCGGCCACCGCGCAGCTGAAGGCAGCCGACGCTGCCATGACGGCGCCGAGCGCGGCACCGGTAATCGTGGATTTGAGATTCATTGGTTGATCCCCTCTCTTGTTCCGCAACAGGCCGGAAACGGAGTTAACTGTTGCCGAGGGGACTATCGGGTGCTGCAGCGCGAAAACACATACGCAAAATGACGTAGGCGCAGGGGTCGAATGAGCACGCCGGGAAAGCACGGGCATCCCCATCAAAGGGGATGCCCTGTCGGTTCGATATTAGCCGTGGATCGTCAGGGTGACCGAGGTCGGGCCGTAGGAGACGGTCGCCCTGTGGCCGGAGATGGTGAACTTGCCGAAGGTGCCGGTGACAGCCGCGGCCTTCAGGATTTCGATCTTCGTTCCCGGCGCCGGGGCAAAGCCATGGGCGAGCGTCACGTCAAGATCGCCGGCGAGCGTCGCCTTGCCTGCAACGACCAGCGTGCCGGCGCCATTCGCGCCGAGCGTCGGCTTCGCCGTCGCACTGGCGAGCTGCTGATAGTCGCCGCCCACGGCCAAGGGCTTGTCGGCCGCCACGATGAGAGAACCGCCATTGACCATCAACCCGCCGGCGCCGAGGGCCGAGGGGGAGCCGGCTACCAGCACGCCCTCTTCCAGCACGGTGCCGCCAGCATAGCTGTTGGCACCGGAAAGACCGAGAATGCCGCTGCCGCGTTTTACCAGCTTGCCCTTGCCGCCGATGTCGTTGCGCCAGGTGTCGATCGCATTGAAGCCACCCTTTGCCGCATCCATCATCACGGTCACATCCTGTTTGAAGGCGCCATAGCCGTCGGCGGCGGCAAAGAGATTGAGGCGACCGTAGCCTTCCGCGTCGTCGAGCAGCGGATAGCCCGAAGCGATTTCCGTTGTGCCAAGCACCTCGCGGCGCTGTTCACCATCGAGATAAGGCAGACGGGTTTCGAGAAGCGTTTCGGCGCCCTCCGGCACGCGAGCCGGCTGATCGGTCGCATGGATCGTCGGCAGGCCATAGCTCAGGCGCTGCAGAACGTAAGCGCGATTGGCATCATGATCGGCGAAACGGTCCGCCGAAAGTGGCGCCGCATGGGCTGCGACTTCGAGCGCACCCGCATCCGCAACACCCGACTTGGCGATCAGCCATGATTGCGCCTGGGCGTAGGCGGCGCTCTTCAGCGCTGAATTGTCGGACTTGTTCAGGTTATAAACGACCGTGGCGGTGCCGAGCATGCGGCCGCCCATAACGTCGAGGGGAGAGTGCATTCCGGCAAGGATGCGGTCTTCACCCATTTCGCTGGCACGCGCGATCATTTCCTGGAATCGCTGCGGCACCAGATAGGCCATGGCGAGCGCATCCCGCCAGGCTTCCGCCGTATGTCCGCTGGGGAAGCCACCGTCCTCGACCGGCTTGCCGCTTTTGGCGGGCTCGAGCGTCGGGACGACCGAAACGTCCGGGCTCCAGCGATAGGGGCGGGCATATTTGAAATAGCGCTTGGCGGGCTCTGTCGAGCCATCGCCGCTCGCGGCGTTGATGAAGTCGATGGCGAGACCCATGTCCGGATTGGCATCGGTCTTGTTTTCCGTGTCCGGTTTGCTGCCGGCGCCGCGATTGTTACCCTTGTCGTCATATTTGACCGTCGTCGCGTCGGCCGCCACCTCAGTGATCGTGGTGATCTGCTTGGAACCGGCCTTCCAGGCATCCGTCAGCGGACCGAGACCATCGACGATGCTGGTATTCTTGCCGCGCCGATCGTCGAGATAGGCGGCAACCGCCTGCTCGGCCGTCCGCGCCTTCGTCGCCTTCACGACATAGGCGATGTTCGCATCGTGGACTGGCTTGTTGACGATCTGGCCGTCGGTCTTGCTGAAAGGGATGCCGTCCCAATCCGTCTTGGCGACTGCAGGGCAATTGTCCTTGGCTGCGGCTTCCACACCGGCATCGACGAAAGGCGTGCGCGGGGTCCAGACCTCGAGAAGGCCGGAGAGAAGATGGACGGCAGCATTGGTGTCCACCGTCGAGAAGCATGCGTCACCGCGCTTATTGGTGTTTCCTGTTTCAGCATAAGGCGCTTTCGCGGCCGTGGTCTGCTCGGCGGCGGCAAGCGACGGCACGATCGAAAGGAGGCAGACAAGAGCGGTGCTCAGGCGGCAAAGTTTTGAAACAGACATGGCTGCACCCGAAATGGTTGAACGAACGGCAGGAGGGTTAGAGCGCTTATGTGACAGCGCCGTTTCAAAAATATTACTGTTCTGCGAATCCGCCAGTGCTCAGCCTCTTGCCTTTCCCGTCCATCCCGCCAAAACTGCAGTGGAAACGATGAGCCCAACGAGAGTGCCGGAAAGAGGGCATGACAGCGCGCCAACGCATCATTCCGGTGAGACGCGAATATAATCGCTGGGTCGCCAACCAGACGCTGGAAGATTACGCGCTGCGCTTCACCGCAAAGAGCGCCCGGCATTTTTCCTCCGAGCGCATCTCGCAGACGGCCATCGGTGCAATTTCCTTCCTGGCGCTCGAAGCGATCGGCGCCGCGATCACCCTCTCCTACGGCACCACCAATGCCTTTTATGCGATCATCGTCGCCTCGGTCGCCATGCTGGCGATCGGTCTGCCGATCAGCCGATACGCCATCCGGCACGGCGTCGACATTGATCTTCTGACCCGCGGCGCCGGCTTCGGCTACATCGGCTCGACCATCACCTCGCTGATCTATGCGGGCTTCACCTTCATGCTGTTTGCGATCGAGGCCTCGATCATGTCCGGGGCGCTGGAGCTCACCCTCGGCATCCCGCTCTGGATCGGCTATATCATCAGCGCCGTCATGGTGATCCCGCTGGTGACGCACGGCGTGCGGCTGATCAGCAAGTTCCAGCTGATGACCCAGCCCTTCTGGATCGTGCTGAATATCCTGCCCTTCATCTTCATCGCCTTCATGGACTGGGAAAAGTTCGATCTCTGGCGCGCCTTCGCCGGCATCCATCATGCTTCGGGTCCGGCTGGCACCGTTGCCGAATTCGATCTGGTCGAATTCGGCGCGGCCTCCGCCGTCATCCTGGCGCTGATGTCGCAGATCGGCGAACAGGCCGACTTCCTGCGCTTCCTGCCGCCGGTCTCGCAGCGCAAGTGGCGCCATCGTCTCGCCGTCTTCCTCGCCGGTCCCGGCTGGGTCATCATCGGCGCACCGAAGCTGCTTGCCGGCTCGTTCCTCGTCGTGCTGACCCTCGCCTCGGGCGTGCCTCTCGACCGTGCCGCCGATCCGGCGCAGATGTATCTGACCGCCTTCGGCTACATGGTTCCCTGGCATAACGCCACACTGCTGCTGATGGCCGCCTTCGTCGTCGTTTCGCAGCTCAAGATCAACGTGATGAACGCCTATGCCGGCTCGCTCGCCTGGTCGAACTTCTTCTCGCGGCTGACCCACAGCCATCCCGGCCGCGTCATCTGGCTTGTCTTCAACGTCGCAATCGCCCTGCTCCTGATGGAACTCGGCATCTACCGGCTGCTGGAAGAGACGCTCGGCATCTTCTCGATCATCGCCATGGCCTGGCTCTGCACGATCTCGGCCGATCTCTTCATCAACAAGCCGCTGGGACTTGCCCCTCCTGGCATCGAGTTCAAGCGCGCCCATCTCTACGACATCAACCCGGTCGGCCTCGGCGCCATGACGCTGTCGGCGACGATATCGCTGGTCGCCCATTTCGGCGCCTTCGGCGAGACAGCCGCTTCACTCGCCCCCTATATCACCCTCGTCATCGCCCTCATCGCCACGCCGGCGCTCGCCTGGGCGACAAAGGGAAAATTCTACCTCGCGCGCAAGCCGCGCCAGAGTTGGAAGAACCAGACGAATATCACCTGTTCCGTCTGCGAGCATCCATTCGAGCCAGAGGATATGGCCTGGTGTCCGGCCTACGTCGCACCGATCTGCTCGCTCTGCTGTTCGCTCGACAGCCGCTGCCACGACATGTGCAAGCCAGCCGCTCGCTTCAATGCCCAGGTCGGCACGGTCGCGAGAACGCTGCTGCCCGAGAGCATTCTGGGCAAGCTGACGACGCGCCTCGGCCGCTACGCCATCGCCGTTGCGCTGGCGCTGACCGCCATCGGCGCGATCCTGGCGATGATCGCCCATCAGGTTGCCTCCGCTTCGCCGGAAACGGCAGACGTGGTCAATCGCACGATCCTCATCGTCTTCTTCGTGTTTTCGGTGATTTCAGGCGTTGTCTGCTGGTTCTATGTGCTCGCCCATGACAGCCGTGTCGTTGCCGAGGAGGAATCCTCCCGTCAGAACACGCTGCTGCTCAAGGAAATCGCCGCCCACAAGAAAACCGATGCCGCGCTGCAGAACGCCAAGGAGACGGCCGAGGCTGCCAACCGCGCCAAGAGCCGCTATGTCGTCGGCCTCAGCCACGAGCTGCGCACGCCTTTGAACGCCGTGCTCGGTTATGCGCAGATCCTCGAACGCGACGAAACGATCCCGGCGCCGCGCCAATCCTCGATCAAGGTCATCCGCCGCAGCGCCGAACATCTCTCCGGGCTGATCGACGGCCTGCTCGATATCTCCAAGATCGAGGCCGGCCGCCTGCAGGTCTATTCCAACGAGATCAACATCCAGGATTTCCTCGACCAGATCATCGAGCTGTTTCGGCCGCAGGCGCAGGCAAAGGGGCTCGCCTTCATCCATGATCGCTCGCCCGCCTTGCCGCAATTCGTCCGCACCGACGAAAAGCGCCTGCGCCAGATTCTCGTCAACCTGCTCTCCAATGCCATCAAGTTCACCGACGAAGGCAGCGTCACCTTCGATGTCGCCTATCGCAGCCAGGTCGCGACCTTCACCGTCACCGATACCGGCCGCGGCATCGCCGAGAAGGACCTGATGCGGATCTACGAACCTTTCCAGCGGGGCGAGGCAGACAGCGTGCGGCCGATGCCGGGCCTCGGTCTCGGGCTTACCATCACCCGGCTTCTGACCAACACGCTTGGTGGCGAGATTGCGGTATCGAGCGTCAAGGACGAAGGCTCGACATTCCGTGTGCGGCTGATGCTGTCCGCCGTCATGCGCGCCGCCGCGCCGCCGCAGGAAAAACGCATCGCCGGTTACGACGGTCCGCGCCGCACCATCGTCGTCGTCGACGACAATGAGGATCACCGCGAGATGATGCGCGAAATCCTGGCGCCGCTCGATTTCATCGTGCTGACGGCCGCAGGCGGCGCCGAATGCCTGACGCTGATCGACGGCATCCTGCCCGATCTGTTCCTCGTCGATATCCTGATGCCCGGCATGAGCGGCTGGCAGCTCGTCTCGCGTCTGCGCGAGGCCGGCCAGACAGCACCGGTTGTGATGCTTTCGGCCAATATCGGTGATGCGACGGTTCTAAGTGACAGCGACGACAGCCACAATGATGCGATCGGCAAGCCCGTCGACATCCGCCGGCTGCGCGACAAGCTCGCCTTGCATCTTGGCCTGAACTGGGTCTATGCCGATGACGCCCCCGCCGCTCCTGCAAAGATCGCAGCGCCGATGCTGGGCCCGGGTGCAGCCCATGTGCAGGAATTGCTGCGGCTCGGCGAGATCGGTTACATCAGGGGCATCGAAGCCAAGCTTTCGGACCTTGCCAAGGTGGAGGCAAATCGGCCATTCACCGAGGCTCTTCGACCCTATGTGGCCGCCTTCGATCTGGCCGGCTTCATGACCTTCCTGCACGACTTCGACGAAAAGGTGGAATCCATTGGCTGAGCCGGCCCTCCCTCGCGACATCGTTCTGCTGGTCGACGACTCGCCCGAAGCGCTCGGTTTCCTCACAGACGCGCTCGAACAATCCGGCTTCTCCGTGCTGATCGCCACCTCGGGCACGGCAGCGCTTGGCATCGTCGAGCGGATCACGCCTGATCTCATCCTGCTCGACGCCGTCATGCCCGTAATGGACGGCTTCGAGACCTGCCGAAGGCTGAAAGCGAATGCCACTGTAGCGCAGGTGCCCGTCATCTTCATGACCGGTCTGACGGAGACCGAGCATGTCGTGCACGCGCTGGAATCCGGCGGCGTCGATTACCTCACCAAGCCGATCAACATCGACGAACTGCGCGCCCGCATCCGCGTCCATCTGCGCAATGCCCGCTCGGCCCAGAGCGCCCGCGTTGCACTGGACGCTGCCGGCCGTCACCTGCTGGCGGTCAAGGGCGACGGCGCGATCCACTGGTCGACGCCGCAGGCGACCCGGCTGGTCAATGCCGCCATGGGCAGTGACGATGGCATGGAGATCGTCGTCCGCCATATCGCCGGCTGGATGCGTGACCGCGGGGCAGCAGTGCGCGACGGCATCATCTCAATCACCCATGCCGGCCAGGCGGCGCTGCAGCTCGCCTTCCTAGGCGCAATTGGCCCGGATGAATATCTCTTCCGCCTCACTGCCGCCAGCCAGCGCAGCGACGACGAGATGCTGCGCCAGCGTTTTTCGCTCACCCAACGAGAATCCGAAGTGCTGCTCTGGATCGCCAAGGGCAAGGCCAACCGTGACATTGGCGAAATACTGGGTTTGTCGGCGCGCACCGTGAATAAGCACCTCGAACAGATCTACGTGAAACTCGGCGTCGAAAACCGGGCGTCGGCGGCCGTGAAGGCGACGCATGTTCTGCATGAAATGTGAGGGATATTGAAACGGAGCGCCACCCGGCGCGATGTCGGTTGCAAGCTTTCGAACGGCTCGATCCGGCACGTCCCTCGCCTCGAAAGGGCGCACCACGATTGAGATGTCCCTAAAAAGAAAGAAGCCCGGCCGAACCGGGCTTCGATCAGATCATGTTATCGACAGGCAAGCGAAGCTTACATGCCCTGCGGGACGTAGGTGTACTTGCCGTCCGCGCCCTTCTTCCATTCGTACATGATGTAGCCAGGAATCTTCGGGTCGCCCTTTTCGTCGAACGAAATGTCGCCGAGAACGGTCGGGAACGGACCCTTTTCCTTCATGGCCGTGGCAACGGCTTCAGGATCCACCGAACCGGCAGCCTTGGCTGCGCCGGCGATCGCCTGCATCGCTGCGTAGGAGTAGAGCGTATAGGCTTCTGGGTTGAAACCGGCGGCCTTGAACTTTTCGACGAGCTCCTTGTTGGCCGGGTTCAGCGTCGGATCGGGGCCGAAGGTGTTCAGAGTACCGGCGACAGCGTCACCAGCGATCGAAGCCAGTTCATTCGAAACGATGCCGTCACCGGAAACCAGCGTTGCCTTCAGGCCCTGGTCTGCGGCCTGACGGATGATGAGACCGGCTTCGGTGTGCAGACCGCCCCAATAGATGATCGAGACGCCGGCTTCCTTCATCTTGGCGATGAGCGCCGAGAAGTCCTTGTCGCCGACGTTGATGCCTTCGTACATGACTTCCGTCAGGCCGGCGGCATTCATCGCCTTCTTGGTTTCGTCTGCAAGGCCCTGACCGTAGGGGGTCTTGTCGTGAACGACGGCGATCTTGGCGTCCTTGAAGTGGTCGGCGAGATACTTGCCGGCGATGGCGCCCTGCTGGTCGTCACGGCCGCAGGTGCGGAACGTGTTCCAGAGGCCCCGTTCCGTGAACTTCGGGTTCGTGGCGGCCGGGGTGATTTCGAGGATGCCGTTTTCGGCATAGACTTCCGAAGCCGGAATCGAAACGCCCGAGTTGAAGTGGCCGATGACGAACTTGACGCCGTCGGCAACGAATTTATTGGCGACCGAAATGCCCTGCTTCGGGTCGGAAACGTCGTCACCGAGTTCGATCTTGATCTGCTCGCCGTTGATGCCGCCAGCAGCGTTGATGTCGGCGGCTGCCTGCTCGGCACCCTTCTGAAGCTGAGCGCCGAAAGCGGCGTTCGGGCCGGTCAGCGGACCAGCGACAGCGATGAGGACGTCGGCCCAAGCGTTGCCGCTGAAGGCGACCATCGCCGTCAGAGCCACTGCCGACAGAAGAGACTTCTTCATATTGTTACTCCCAATTTTTGGGCGGGTTCTGGTCCAAGGCCCGGCGCATTACCCACCATCGACTGCGCCAGGAAAGCTGTTCCACTCTGAAGGCAATTCATGCCTAGTTTCAACGGACTGTCAATGTTTGTCCTTCCACGAAAACGCGGAAGTTTTTTCGTACAGCCAGTAATAGTTGTTGACCATCTGATTGGTACGGCGAAAGCGGTAGCCGGCCGTCGAGAAGACCAGCAAGGTCACGAAGTCGATGCCATAGAAGAGACCGCTGAGCATCGGCCCATTGAACAGGGCGTGGTGCAGAAACTGCATCGCCCAGGCAAGGAGGAAAGTGTAGACGACGGCGAGCGGATAATTGTTCCAGCCGTCAGCCACCGCCTTGCCGGCTCGCCAAGCCGTCCAGAAGCCGATCAGTACGACGAGGGCGCGAATGACAACCCGGACGCCGTCGTCGCTTTCGAAGAAAAGTCCCTGCATGTCAAACTCTCCCTTCGACTAATGTCTTCCGCCTTCGAGATAGGCGGCGCGGACTTCCGGATTGGCGAGCAGTTCCTTGCCGGAGCCGCTCATGGTCACCTTGCCGTTCACCATCACGTAAGCGCGGTGCGAGAGTCTCAGCGCCGCGAATGCATTCTGCTCGACAAGGAACACGGTGAGGCCTTCCTGCTCATTGAGCTTCCGGATTGCTTCGAAAATCCCCTTGACGATCAGCGGCGCCAGGCCGAGCGAAGGTTCGTCGAGCAGCAGCAGCTTCGGGCGCGCCATCAGCGCGCGGCCGATCGACAGCATCTGCTGCTCGCCGCCCGAAAGCGTGCCGCCGCGCTGGGCGTGACGTTCCTTGAGACGCGGGAAGAGCGTGAAGATCTTCTCGACGTCTTCGGCGAAATATTTGAGATTGTCGAGACCCGCCCCCATCTGGAGGTTTTCCATGACCGTCATGCGCGGGAAGATGCGACGCCCTTCCGGCGACTGCGCGATGCGCAGGCGTGCGATTTCATGGGTCGGCATACGGGTGATCTCGCGACCCTCGAAGACGACGGAGCCCTTACGGGCCTGGGGGCTGCCGCAGATCGTCATCATCAGCGTCGACTTGCCGGCGCCATTGGCGCCGATCAGACTGACGATCTCGCCCTTGTTGACCTCGACATCGATGCCGGCCAGCGCGCGGATATTGCCGTAGTAGGTTTCGACGCCATTCACCTGAAGAAGCGGTTGACCCGTCATGACTGCATCGCCCATCAGTTTGCGCCTCCTTCGAGCTGCTCGACGGTTGCGATCACCTCTTCCACTTCTTCATCCTCGACGCCGAGATAGGCCGCAATGACCTTCGGGTCGTGCTTCACATGGTCGGGCGTGCCATCGGAAATCTTCTGGCCATATTCAAGCACGACGACGTGATCGGAGATTTCCATAACCACAGACATGTCATGCTCGATAAGGAGAATGGAGGTTCCGGTATCGGCTCGAATGCCCTGCAGAAGCTCGTTGAGCTTAGCAGATTCGCGTGGGTTGAGGCCTGCGGCCGGTTCGTCCAGGCAAAGCAATTCTGGGCCCGTGCACATTGCACGCGCGATCTCGAGACGCCGCTGGGCGCCGTAAGGCAGGTCGCCTGCCGGATCATCGGCACGGTCGATCAGATCGGCCTTCTCGAGCCAATGGCGCGCCAGCTCGATCGATGCGGCCGCTTCTCGCTTGTAGGGACCGATGCCGATGAGGCCGAGAATGGTATAACCCGACGCCTGCATCAGCTTGTTGTGCTGGGCGACGAGCAGATTTTCCAGAACCGTCAGGCCGGAAAACAGCCGGATGTTTTGGAACGTTCGCGCCACCTTGGCTTCCTTGGTGATGCGAAAGTCCGGGAGACGCTCCAGCAGGTACTGCTTGCCGCTTCTCTGATTAAGCGTGATCATCCCCATCGTCGGCTTATAGAAGCCGGTGATGCAGTTGAAGACGGTGGTCTTGCCGGCGCCGTTCGGACCGATCAACGCGGTGATGTCGCCGCGCTTGGCCTCGAAGGAAAAGTCGTTGATGGCCATCAGGCCGCCGAACTTCATCGACAGGTGCTCGACCTTGAGAAGCGTGTCGCTCGACATCGTATTGGTGACGGGGCTCATCAACCGTGGCCCTCCTTGGTGAAGCTTCCAGATACGGCCTTGCGTGTCTTGAGGAAGGCGGTTGGTTCACGCGATCCGACGAAACCGCGCGGTTTGAACAGCATGACGACCACCATGGCGAGACCGAAGAGCAGCATGCGGTAGAGTTCCGGCGTGAAGTCGGGCCCAAAGACTGCTTTCAGGAAATCCATTTCGCGCAGCGCTTCGGTACCGCCCACCATGACGATCGCGGCGATCGCAATGCCGGTCAGCGAGCCCATGCCGCCGAGAACGACGATGGCGAGAACGACGGCCGATTCCAGGAAGATGAAGGATTCCGGCGAGACGAATCCCTGGCGAGCGGCGAAGAACGAGCCCGCGAAGCCACCGAACATGGCTCCCGTCGCGAACGCCGTCAGCTTGGTCGTCACCGTGTTGATGCCGAGCGAACGGCAAGCGATCTCGTCTTCACGCAGCGCTTCCCAGGCACGCCCGATCGGCATGCGCCGCAGGCGGATGGTGACGTAGGCCGTCAGCATGCACAGCGCCAGGATCAGGTAGAAGAGGAAAATCTTGTAGTACGCGGAAGACATCGGCAGGTGAAAGAGCTTGGCAAAGCCGCCGGCCGTCGCATCGAAAGGAATGCCGAAGAGCGTCGCCTTGGGAATGCTCGAGATACCAAAGGTTCCCTTGGTCACGTCGGTCCAGTTGATCAGGACGAGGCGGATGATTTCACCGAAGGCGAGCGTGACGATGGCGAGATAGTCGCCGCGCAGGCGCAGCACCGGGAAGCCGAGAATGACGCCCCAGAGCGCTGCGAGAATGCCGGAAAGCGGCAGCAGCAACCAGAAGGACAGGCCGAAATAGCTCGACAGCAGGGCGTAGGAATAGGCGCCGACCGCATAGAAGGCGACATAGCCGAGATCGAGAAGGCCCGCGAGGCCGACGACGATGTTCAGTCCCCACGCGAGCATCACGTAGATCAGGATCTGGATGCCGAAATTGTCGACCCATTTCAACGAGCCCTGAGCGCCGACGAGCGCCACGATCACCATGGGATAAAGCAGTAGCGCGAGCAGCGCGATCTTCAGGAAATGCCGATGGAAGAAACTCTTCTCGGTCGAAATGTCGAGATCGCCTTCCCGCGCCTTGCGGAGTTTTCGGCGGTCGATATTCGGCTTGATGAAAACGACCATCGCGAAACGGCCGATCGCGGCGATAGCGACAAAAATCGCCAGCAGTCCCCAACGCTGGACGATGATCAGCTCGTTGTTGATGTTCTGATCGGTTTTCAGGCCGACATAGAGAACGAACATGCCGAGGGAGAGAACGGCGGCGAAAAGGGCTTCGATAAGACCTTTGCGGACAAGTCCGGCATCGGGCTTGCCTGCAGAATTCTCGATATTTGCCATGACGTTATACCTTCTCGACTTCCGGCCGTCCGAGGATGCCCGTCGGTTTGAAGATCAGCACGAAAGCGAGGATGGCGAAGGTCGCCACATCCTTATACGCGATGGTGAAATAGGCTGACCACAGCGATTCGATCAGGCCAATCATCAGCCCACCAAGAACGGCGCCCGGCAACGAGCCGATGCCGCCGAGAACGGCTGCGGTAAATGCCTTCACACCCGGCGTGAAACCATCGGCGAACGAAGCGACGCCATAATACATCAGATACATCGTCCCGGCGACGGCAGCCAGCGCCGCCCCCATGACGAAAGTGATCGAGATCGTCTGGTCGACATTGACGCCGAGCAGCGCCGCCATCTTGCGATCCTGCTCGGTGGCGCGCTGGGCGCGGCCGAGGGCCGTGTGATTGACGATATACCAGAAGACGGTCAGCAGCACCGCCGTGATCAGGATGATGATGATCTGCTTCAGCGACACCGAGATGTTGCCGAACTGGTAAACCGAGCTCACCATCGGCGGGATCGGCTTGTTGCGCGGCCCCTGCGTCACCTGGATGAAGTTGGACAGCACAATCGACATGCCGATCGCGGTGATCAACGGTGCAAGGCGGAAGGATCCGCGCAGCGGACGGTAGGCGACACGCTCGATCGTCCAATTCCACAGACTCGTCATCAGCATCGCGACGACAAGCATCGCCAGCAGCAAAATTGCCACCGGGAGACCTGCGAAGATGGATGTGAGGACGAGAAAGACGATAAGAGCGGCGAAACCACCGAGCATGAAGATGTCGCCATGGGCGAAATTGATCATGCCGATAATGCCATAAACCATCGTATAGCCGATAGCCACGAGGCCATAGATGGATCCGAGCGTCAGCCCATTGAAGAGCTGCTGGACGAAATACTCCATATGTCGTTTTCCCCTGGATGCGAGCCGAAGATGCTGCATCTCTTTTTGGTTATTCGGCTCCTCGTTCAAGGAACCTCATAGGCCGCATGCATAGCGGTTTCGGTGAAAATGTGAAGACAAAAAGGATTTACGCCAGCAGATTCTTATTCGAACAGGCCTAAATGGCGCATTTTGAACCAGAATCCACAGAAAATCGGCAAAGACCGACCCATTTTTAGCCAAAACCTGCTGCCGGCTTAACCATCCGGCAAGCGCGCCGTCGATTTCCTGCGCCGCTTCCCGCGTAAGCTATTCCATAAGGCTGGAAGAAAGCGCAAATTCAACCCTTGAGCCTGCAGTTTTTGCGAATGGTATTTCACAGGTAAATGCCGCCATCCTCGCCTGACAGCTGCGGGAACTTATGGTAGCATCTTCAATCTGCGTTATCGGGGGTGCGGGGCGCGGCGAGAACCACCATATCGATATCTGGTGCGACAGGGATGGTTGACGACGAGCGACAGCGGGCGCTCGCGGCGCGGCGAACGGCAAAAGGACAATGCTGACGACATTTGAAAAGGCGGCGCTCGAAGCCGGTAAGGCCATCATCGCGATCTTGCGCGAAGGCTTTCCCATCACCATGAAGGCGGACGCGAGCCCGGTTACGGTTGCCGACGAGGAGGCCGAACGCATCATCCTCGCCCATCTGTCCAGGGATTATCCCGATATACCCGTCGTGGCGGAAGAGTCGGTTGCCGCTGGAAGCGTGCCCGACATCAGCGGCCGCGGCTTCTTCCTGGTCGACCCGCTCGACGGCACCCGTGAATTCGTCGACGGACGGCAGGAATTCACCGTCAACATCGCTTAT
Source organism: Rhizobium sp. NLR10b (assembly GCF_019685435.1). NCBI lineage: Bacteria > Pseudomonadati > Pseudomonadota > Alphaproteobacteria > Hyphomicrobiales > Rhizobiaceae > Rhizobium > Rhizobium sp. NLR10b. The sequence continues at coordinate 66,833 of NZ_JABDWV010000017.1, forward strand.
ATCGAGAACGGCGCCCCGGTCGCCGGGATCGTCTACGCGCCGGCGCTCGGGCTCGCCTTCTTAGGAGAGCGCGGCCGTGCCGAAAGGCTTGATGTCACCGAGGACTTCACCATCGGGGCGCGCACCGCAATTGCCGTGCGCGAGCAGCCGGACGACCGGCTTGCACTTGCAAGCCTTCGTCACAACAGCCCGGAGACGGGAACCTTCCTCGCCGATCACGCGATCTCCAAATGCACCAATATCGGCTCCTCGCTGAAATTCTGCCTGCTGGCGGAAGGCAAGGCCGACGTCTATCCACGCTTCACCCGCACGATGGAGTGGGACACCGCGGCCGGCGATGCGGTGCTGCGCGCTGCCGGGGGATCGACGGTGACGCTCGACGGAGCGCTGCTGACCTATGGCAAGACGGGGACAGCGGCCGATTTCGACTTCGCCAACCCGAACTTCATTTCCTGGGGCGGCAGGAAACGCGTCCTCGAACCGGCGTGACCGTCCGCGGGCATTCGCAAATGCCATGATACGCGGTCCCGCTCATGATATGTTCTGCGCCTGCCGCCCGCTCCACGAACGCCTTGGCGCGTGGCGACCACTGCGGCCCCTGCTCTTAATCGTTCAAATATCGTCCTGCCGCGTTCGAGCCGCACCGCAGACACTCGTAGAAATCGGAAAGTGATTTGGCCGATGCGGCGCGCGTGATTCCCGGTGGGCTTAACGTCCATCTTCACCGGTTCGAACCCCTGCCGATTCGGCCTTGATTTTGTCATATTTTGACACAGATTGAGAACGGCCGAACATATCCGGCAAAAAAATTCACGTCGGAATTCGTTAAAAATGCCGTCGGCCAACCGTCGGTCGCGTGTCGAAACAACACGAGGACAGACCTGTGGAAGCCCTCGCCAAGAGCCTAGAAACCTTGACGAAATTCCAATTATTAACGAAATATCATGAGGTTGCCTCAACTTAACGCAAGTGCGAAAGATTTGTTGCGATGCGATATTTCTCTGGACACCATTACACAATTGTCGCATTTTTCCGTTTTAGTAGGGTTACCAACACCTGAGTGCAGCCCTGGTCACAGGGCAAACCATTGATCGCCTATTGCCGCCGCGCCCCTCGAAGACAACAGAGTACGATCCTTGAGCATCACGGAATTAAACAACACCATTTCGACTGATTCCTTCCGGCCGAGCCGCCGCCAGCAGCCGAGCCTGAAGATTCAAACCCCTGTCATCCATAGCGATGCCTCCCAGGCGCCGTGGGTGGATCTCGCCCTGAAGCGGGCGTTCGACATAGTTTCGTCGTTGAGCGCCCTCCTCGTCCTCGCCCCTTTCCTTCTCCTCGTCGCCCTGCTGATCAAGCTCGACAGCCCGGGACCGGTGCTGTTCAAGCAGACCCGCTGGGGTAAGAACTGCAAGGCCATCAAGGTCTACAAGTTCCGTTCCATGCGTACCGATCTCTGCGATGTCTCGGGCGTCGCCCAGACGGTGAAGAACGACCCCCGTATCACCCGCATCGGCGCCATTCTGCGCCGCACGAATATCGACGAGTTGCCACAGCTGTTGAACGTGCTGTTGGGCGATATGTCGGTCGTCGGTCCTCGCTGCCATGCAATCGGCATGCGCGCCGGCGGCATGCTCTATGAAGAGCTCGTGCCGGAATATCATCAGCGCCACGCCATGCGCCCCGGCATGACCGGTCTTGCCCAGATGCGTGGCCTGCGCGGTCCGACCGATCGTCCCGCCAAGGCGCGCGCCCGCATCGCTTGTGATCTTTATTATGTCGGGAATTTCTCGATCTTGATGGACATGCGCATCATCGTCGGGACCGTTGTGTCAGAAGTGACCGGCGGAAAAGGCTTTTAACAGCGGTTCAGCTTTCCACGGAAGCGCAGAACCGCTCTAACCTTTTGTATTGTGCAATTCCCGGCAAAAGCACTTTACGCTTTGCCTGGAATTGCTCTCGCCTTTTTGTGAGAAAGGACCGGCTGCCTCAGGGCGGCCGGTGCCGTTCTGGCGACCGCCTGCGTGCGGTTGACCCTGTCTGGCTTTTACATCGCGCTCTTCAGATAACCGTCGACAGCGTGCGACGAGAGATCGAGAATGATCGCGATCTCATCGCTGCTCTTGCGATTCGCCGACAGCGCAGCTCTCCGATCTGGGGCCGGCTAGACGTTGCCGGCGAGCCATCTTCAGGATTGCTGTTGCCTGAGAGCTGCTCCAGAAGCTCCCGCAGCTAAAGCGCACTGCCATAGAATGCATGGCTGCCCGAGTAGCGAAAATGTATTGTTTCAGGTCAATGCTGGCAATGCGAAGGCGCAGCCGTTTTTCAGGCCGGGCACCTGGAAGAGCGCGCAGCGGCGGCAATTTTCCTGATCGGCCGCACTTCCCGCAATCGATCCCTCCTCACGGAAGATCGGCGGAACCGTCCGCTTCATCGGCGTCACCGGTCCGATGCCGTAGAAGAGATCGACGTGCTCGTGAGAGCCGGCGGGATTTTGCTTCGCTCGTTCACCGGCCACTCCGGGCATCTAAATTTGTTATCAAAGTCTTACGTTGGGCTTAGGCAATTTTTAAATGTGGCAGGCTAGAGTGGCGCTCGTGGTCTTGCGTTGTGTAGAGAGTCCAATGACCGAAATGATACGTCCCCGAGTGAAATATGTCATCGGCCCCGATGGCAGCCCCCTGACCATCGCGGACCTTCCGCCGCCCAATACGCGGCGCTGGGTGATCCGCCGCAAGGCAGAGGTTGTCGCGGCTGTTCGCGGTGGCCTGTTGAGCTTGGAAGAGGCCTGCGAGCGTTACACACTCACGGTCGAAGAGTTCCTTTCCTGGCAGTCGTCGATCAACAGCCATGGCCTCGCCGGCCTGCGCACCACGCGCATCCAGCAATATCGCCACTGATCGCGCGCCATCGTCGACATTTATTTCGGGCCGGACGCATCTCCCATCAGGGAATGAAGAAGGCCCGAAATTATTGACGAGGCGGCGTAGCACCAGAGGCCGGGCTGCGTGAAGGCATCCGCCAACCCCGTTGTCTTCGCCGCAGCAATGACGATCGCGACCAGCAGCACGTCCATCATTGACCACTTGGACAGATGCGGCACGACGCGCCGATAGAACTGCCTCCCGGCCCCGCTGCCGGCAGCCGTCGCTTCCGCCGCAATCCCGATCATCTTCAGAAACGGAAGCACGATCGAGACCAGCGCGACGACCGCCGCCAGCAGCCCATCGCCGCCTTGCCAGAGCGAGACGACGATTTCGATGAGCGAAGGGGTCTGATCGAAGAAATACAGCGTCTCGAAACGGACCAGCGGTAAGATCAGGCCGAGCGCCAGGAGGAACGGCGCGGCCACGAGAAGAGCGGGGCGGATGATCGAAAGCGCGCTCATTGCCCCAGAGCCTCGCGTCGATCCGACATTTTTCATGAACACTGCGTCTCCCTGAGGAACTGTTCTACCGCCTTGGCACGACCGCGCCGCCGTGTCACCGTCGGCTGCGATTAATATCTGTGCACGAGGAAAGACGATGGATATCCGAAATGAGGAAGACGTATCCGGTGGCCGTTATGCCGTGGACGTCGAGGGGCACGAGGCGGAGATGACCTATTCGCGAACCTCGCCGAAGCTCGTCATCATCGATCACACGGCGGTTCCCGATGCCCTGCGCGGCAAGGGTGTCGGCCAGGCATTGGCTCTGCACGCGGTGGAAGCGGCCCGCGCTGGCGGTTGGAAGATCATCCCGCTCTGCCCGTTCTTCAAGGGGCAGGCGCAACGTCATCCGGAATGGCAGGATGTCGTGAATTGATTCGCGACGCCTGAAGCGGTCGCCGCGGGGAGCGGCGGCGTGCGGACGCAAAAGGCGGGAAACACCAAAAGCCATGTATGACGGACAGCGCGCCCATCATACATGGCCTCTCTCAGGCGATCGTCAGGCGCCGACGCCGGCGCCCGCATTTTCTCTCAGGCCCTGGCGGCGCGGACGCCGCTGTCACGTTCTTCCAGCGCCGTCGCCCTTGCATATTCCGCCTGCATTTCCTCAAGCGCCAGTTCCAGCGCCTCTTCCTGCATCTTCAGTTCCTTGATCGAAACCTGCAGGTTGTCGGCCCGCTGACGCGCGGCCTTGGCGAAGGTCGGATAAGCAAAGTGATTCGGGTCGGATATACCGGACTTCTTTTCCTCGACGACGATCTGGCTCTCCAGATCCTTCGTCATCCGTTCGAATTCGGACATCATCATCTGCAATTGCTGCAATTGACGTCGTTTTTCGTTCACCTGAAACTCTTTCAGGCGAACGAGACTTTCTCGCGACTTCATACGCATTACTCCCGTGATGCGAGACCCCGGCTCAACTTGAAACCGCCCTGCGCGCCGCTTTGACACGGTTTGCTAAAAAATTTCCTGCGATATTAACAAAAACCTACCGCTGGTAACCTTTCGTTTACGGGCATCGTTAATGATAGGCCCGATGATTTAAGGGTCGGTAAATGCCACGGCACGAAGTTCGAACCTTTTCATTGGCGAGTCGGATGAATCAGTTAGCGCTGTTTCCTAATGTTAACGTTGAGGAACGCCTTTTTGAGATTCCTATTGGAAAACAGAGAAATGGAAAAATTATTTAATAAATTCGATACTCCTTGCCAGAGTGAATTAGAATTTGTTAACCATTTCGTGGCAGCTTCCAAATCACGTAGCTTGTTCGGGTAGCGTGTAGGGGGCCAGACCACCTTTCGGCGGCGGTAAAGGGGATAATTATGCGGGTACTTCTCATCGAGGACGACAGCGCTACGGCGCAGAGCATCGAATTGATGCTCAAATCAGAGAGTTTTAATGTTTACACCACCGATCTCGGTGAAGAAGGCGTCGATCTGGGCAAGCTGTATGATTACGACATCATCCTTCTCGATCTGAACCTGCCCGACATGTCCGGATATGAAGTGCTCCGCACTCTCCGGCTGTCCAAGGTCAAGACACCGATCCTCATTCTGTCGGGCATGGCAGGCATCGAGGACAAGGTTCGCGGCCTCGGCTTCGGCGCCGACGACTACATGACCAAGCCCTTCCACAAGGACGAGCTCGTCGCCCGCATCCACGCTATCGTTCGCCGCTCCAAGGGTCACGCCCAGTCGGTCATCATGACCGGCGAGTTGATCGTCAATCTCGACGCCAAGACCGTCGAAGTCGGCGGCCAGCGCGTCCATCTGACGGGCAAGGAATATCAGATGCTGGAGCTGCTTTCGCTCCGCAAGGGCACCACTCTCACCAAGGAAATGTTCCTGAACCACCTTTACGGCGGCATGGACGAACCGGAGCTGAAGATCATCGACGTCTTCATCTGCAAGCTGCGCAAGAAGCTCGCCAACGCCGCCGGCGGCGCCAATTACATCGAAACCGTCTGGGGCCGTGGTTACGTTCTTCGCGAGCCGGATGGCACCGAATATGCGGAAACCGCTTGATCTTCCGATCCCCCTTATCGGATGACGAAATCCCGCCCTTTCGGCGGGATTTTTCGTTTGCACCGCCGGCGCTGCCGCCCCGTTAGAGGGATTCCGCCTGATCTGGCCGAACAGGTTAACATTCCGGTCAAGGAAAAGCGCAGCGTCAGCCGGAGCCCGGCGGCGCTTGCGGCACTATGCTCAGGGACGGCCGATGCGGCCGGGAAGAAAGCTGATGTCAGGCAGCAATCGCGCGGTTTCCGAAAACGGCGGTTAGGATCTTACGATCGAACGGCTTCAGCAGGAAATCGGTGGCGCCGGCTCGTTTACCCGCCATCAGCTTCTTCAGATCCGCCTCGATGACGCAGTAATAGATCTTGACCTCTTTGCCGCCGTCCATGGCGCGGATCGCCGCGATGAGGTCGAGCGCACCTTCCATGCCGGAATCGACGATGAGGTATTCCGGCAACTCTGCCTGGCAGCGCTGCAGCGCCTCGGCGGCATCGGAGGCCTCGCTGACGAGAAAGTCGAGTTCGGAGAGAATGCGCTTGCCGACCTTACGGACAATGTCCGAATTATCGGTGATCATGAACCTTTGCATGACTACTCCTTTCCCCGCATTCGTCGCAACGAGGGGTCTTCCACAACCTAAGAGAATAGGTCCATCAGGCTAAGGAATCGTTACCGGACGGGCGAGAGCATGCTGCTGCACGCCGAAAAATCAGACCGCAGCAACCGTCGCCGTGAACACCAGTTCGTCCGGACTTGCGCTGTGGTCGAGCGTCATTCCGCACTCCTCGGCCAGAAGCACGGCGTAGTACGGCTGGATCGAATGGGCGTCGATCGCTTCCTCGATCGTCCCCGTCGATATCTCGACGAATTTCGGCGGCAGACGCATCAGCTTGCCTTTCACCGAGAGGGTGAACTTGGCCTCGAATTCAGGATTTTCGAGCGTGACCTCGAGCACGCCGCCGCGCGGAATCGCCGAATAGGCGACGAGGAAGAGGTTGAGCAACAGCTTGACGCGGTTCTTGGCCACGATGGCACGCGGTCCGTTCCAGATCACCTCGGTCTTCTTCTCGGCGAGGGCAAAATCCTTGGCGGCCCGCTCGGCCTCGCCGGTATCGATCGAGGCGCCGACTGAACCCGATGCGCCGAAGGCGAGGCGCGCGAATTTCAGGCGGACGGAAGCGTTGAGCGCACTGGTGCGGATCAGATCCATTGCATCGGAATCAGCGCCGCCTTCATCCAGAAGCTCCAGGCCGTTGTTGATCGCGCCGACGGGTGAGATGACATCGTGGCAAACGCGGCTGCAGAGAAGCGCGGCCAGATCCGGGCCGGACAGGGTGAGGTTCGGGTTCTTGGACATCATCGTCTCCTGAAGGGCGGCAATCTCATCGCGCCCGCAAATATGCTTCATCAAAATTGCGCGAAGTTTGCGATCGTATTCAGTGCCATAATGACACCATATTTGGTAAACCGATTGTTAAGATCATCGGCGCAAAATGCAGCAATCGACGCGAGCGGGTGCCCGCTCCAGCCAAACGACGAACGGATGACATCATGCGCCCTCGATTTCCGCACCGATTCATTGGCTTCTGCAGGTTGCTTTCGGCCCTCGTCTTCTCCTCGCTGATAATTGCCGGGCCGGCCGCGGCCCAGAACAACGGTCAGTATACGATGCAGGAAATCATCGATGCCGGCCACTCCTTCTTCGGCTCCGCCAGCGGCGGCCTTGCCAAGGTGGTCGAGAGCGCCTTCCAGAAATACGGCCTGCCGAACGGTTATATTCTTGGGCAGGAAGGCGGCGGCGCCTTCATCGCCGGTCTCACCTACGGCGAAGGCCAACTCAACACCAAGAACGCCGGCGAGCATCCGCTCTACTGGCAGGGCCCGTCTCTCGGCATCGATTACGGCGGCCAGGGTTCGCGCGTCATGATGCTGGTCTACGACCTGCCCTCCATCGACGGCATCTATGCCCGCTTCGGCGGCGTCAGTGGCTCGGCCTATGTGATCGCCGGCTTCGGCATGACGGTGCTGAAAAACAATGACGTGCTGGTTGTGCCGATCCGCACTGGCGTCGGCGCCCGCCTCGGGGTCAATGTCGGTTATCTCAAGATCACCCAGGCGCCGACCTGGAACCCCTTCTGAGGTGGTAAAGCGGCAGGAATCGGCTGCCGCCGGCATCGGCGGCCTTGCCATGCGTGCCATGCCTGCTTAATCATCGCGGCTGACCCCGTATTAACTGTCGAATCGATGGCCGCGCCGTGATCGAATACGCTCTCTTGTTCGGATTGGGCTTCCTGACCGCGGCCTTCCTCGTCTTTCTGGTCTCGCCGGCCGTTCACCGCCGCATTGTCTGGTATACCGAAAACCGTCTCAAGGCGACGATGCCGCTGAGCCCGCAGGAGGTTCGCGCCCAGAAGGATATGGTGCGCGCGCTTCATGCCGCCGAGAATGCCCGCACCACCCAGGACCTTCTGCGTGAGCGCGAGAAATCCCTGTCGCTCCAGCTGCGCCACGATGCGCTCGCCGTCGATGCCGGCAGGCTCGCCGCCGAGATCGGCGAATTGCAGGCCCAGATCGGCGAGATGCATGTCGAGGCGGCCGAGCAGCGCTCGCACCTGCGCAAGGATGAGAACTACATCAGCCAGTTGAAAACCAATCTGCATATTGCCGAACAATCCGCCGCCGACAAGGAGAGCGAACTGGCGGCAATGCGAACGCGGCTGAGCAAACTCATCGAACAGGCCGACGGGCTGAGAATCGATCTCGCCGCGCGTGAGACCGAAGCGGAAAGCCTGAAATTCCGCGCCAACGCGCTGCGCGACGAACGCGACACATTGCGCCAGGACGTCAACCTGCTCCAGAAGCGGGCTAGGGATGCCGAACAGAAACTGACGCAGCAGCAGCATATGGTGATCCGCCTGGAGGACAAGGCTGCACGCGAAAGCGCTTCCGCCGCCGAGAAGGAAACGCAGCTCGCCCGCCGTCAGCAGGAGATCGCCAAGTTGAAGGAGCAGTTGAAAGCCGCCAATGCCGAGATCCGCAAGATCAACCGGGTGCTGCGCGATGCCGGCCTGGCCAAGATAGCGGCGGAACTACCGGCGGAACTGACGGCTGAAGACACGACCGCATCCGTGCTCGACACGGCCGCTGTGACGGCTGAGATGGGCGAGGATGTCCGCAAGCGCAGCGCCGCCCTTGCCGAGCGCCTGCTGAAGGCAAAGTCCGTCACCGGACGCGATGGCGCGATCCGCGAGGAGATCGCCTCGATCGCCGCCAATATGGTCGCGCTGACCGCACTCAACGAGGGCCCTTCCTCAGCGATCCACGCGCTGCTGCCGGATGCCGGCAACAAGAACCCGAACGATCGCCTCAGCCTTGCCGACAGGGCGGCGGCCGTCATCGCCAATCCGGTGCGTTAGCCCATCGATCCGACGCGCGTCGTTCCAAACGTCAGATCCGCCCCATGGCGGAGGCCATGGAAAACAATGCGATCCCCGTCGCAGTCGCCGCGTTGAGACTGTCGAGCTCCTCCGATTGCGGGATACGGGCGCTCTGAAAGTGCGCCAGCAGTGCCTCCGGCAAGCCCTCCCCCTCCGTGCCGATGACGAGCGCCATGCGTGCCCCGGCCGGAATGGCGCGGATGTCGGTCTTCCCATGCGGCGACAGCGTCCAGATCGCAAACCCACGTTGGGCAAGCGCCAGAAGCAGGTCCAGCGCCTTGCCGCCGCGCCGGTGCGGAACGCTCAACACCGAGCCGACCGACACGCGCAATGCCTTGCGATAGAGCGGATCGCAGCAGGTTTCGTCGAGCAGCACGGCATCCGCCCGGAAGGCGGCGGCATTGCGAAACATCGAGCCGGCATTGTCGTGGTTGGAAATGCCGCAGCCGACCAGCACCAGCGCCCGTTCCGGCAATGCGTCGAGAAGTGCTGCCTCGCCGCGGTCCTCTCGCTTGCCGAGGGCGAGAACGCCGCGATGCAGATGAAAGCCGACGACACCATCGAGCACTTCAGCCTCGGCGACATAAACCGGCACGCTAGCCGGAAACCGTTCGAGGATGGATTGCAGACCGTCGACGCGATTGCGCAGCAGCAGGATTTTCTCGGCCGAGAAGCCGCGACGTGCCGCATGCGCCTCGGCGAGCATGCGCAGCACGACAGTGCCTTCGGCGATAAAGCGGTTTTCCCGGCCCGTCAGGTCACGCTCTCTTATATCGCGAAACTCGGCAATGCGTGGGTCGTCGGCGCTGTCGATGACGATCGGGGCCATCTCGCCTCAATTCCCGGCGACGGTGACGTCGGCGACGGTGCGGCCGGTCCTCAGATCGAATACCAGCGCCTTCCTCGTGCCTTCAACCGTTTCTCCATAGAACAGGATCTGTCCCGCCGAAAACGAGGTTGACTGCACCTTGAACCCGAGCGGCAGGGAAAGGGTCGCAGCAAGCGGTGCATCCGAAGGCACACCGGAAGCTGCGGCAGTGGACGCGGTCTCCTTGGGCTCGCGCATCGTCTTGTAGACAACAGCGCCGAAGACCGCCATAAGGCTGACGAACATGATGGCGCCGGATACAATCTGCAGGCGGACCATCTTGCGCCGGACACTTTCCATCGCCGGATCAAGGGGCTTCTCTTCCTGGTCGTCTGGCTCGATTGCTGTCATCTTTGCGTTCCGTTCTAAAAATACGTCGGAGAAGAAGCGTCTTGAGCGACCCCTTTAAACAAGCAGCCGGCGTTAGAAAAGTCCTGACCGCCGATGAAACCGCCGAAGGCCGGCTCGACGCATGGCTGACCGCGCAGGTCGGTAAGGATTTTTCCCGCAGCCGCATCAAGGCGCTGATCAAGGAGGGGCTGGTTTCTTTGCGAGGCGAGCAGGTTACCGATCCGCAGCGCAAGGTGCGCGTCGGCGACAGCTTCGAAATCACCCTGCCCGAACCTGAAGACCCGACCCCAAAGGGCGAAGATATCCCGCTCGACATCCTTTATGAGGACGATGACCTTATCGTCATATCGAAACCGGCAGGTCTGGTCGTCCATCCAGGCTCCGGTAACTGGACAGGAACTCTGGTCAACGCGCTGATCCATCATTGCGGCGATACGCTCTCCGGCATCGGCGGCGTGCGCCGTCCTGGCATTGTCCATCGTCTCGACAAGGACACGACAGGCGTCATGGTCGTCGCCAAGAACGACGTCGCCCATCGCCACCTCTCGCTTCAATTTGCCGACCACGGCCGCACCATGCCGCTGGAGCGGGCTTACCGGGCAGTCGTCTGGGGCCGTCCCCGCACTCTGTCGGGAACAATCGATGCGCCTCTCGGCCGCGCCACCGGCGACCGCACCCGCCGGGCCGTCAAGCGCACCGACAGCCAGGATGCCGACGCGGCGATCACCCACTACGAAGTGATCGAGCGCTTCCAGGAGAACCCTGACGCGACCGCGCTCGCGTCGCTGGTCGAGTGCCACTTGGAAACCGGCCGCACCCATCAGATTCGCGTGCACATGGCCCATATCGGTCATCCGCTCGTTGGCGACATCGTTTACGGCGCCGGCTTCAGGACCAAGGCCAATCTGCTGCCCGAAGAGATCCGCAAGGTTGTCAATGGTTTCGGCCGTCAGGCACTGCATGCCTTCATGCTGCAATTCGAGCATCCCCGCACCGGCGAACTCAAGCATTTCGAAATACCGCTGCCGGACGATATGGTGAAACTGGTCGAGGCATTGCGACGATAAAGCGGCTTCGGGACACCGCTCTCGCCGCCTCACACCTGCGTGAGCGGCACCTTGAACCGCCGTTTCGCCATACTTATCTGTATATGGACTTAGTGCGGGCTTGGAACAAAAGCCGCACGTCCCGGTTCGCCTTTTAACGCGGGGGCGCGTTTCCATCGGGAGCCGGAATTCACTTTAGGAGGGTGCACTATGGCCCGAAATACCTTGCCGTCCATTACCGCCGGCGAAGCCGGTCTCAACCGTTATCTCGACGAAATCCGCAAATTCCCGATGCTGGAGCCGCAGCAGGAATATATGTTGGCCAAGCGTTATGCCGAGCATGGCGACCGCGACGCTGCCCATAAACTCGTCACCAGCCATCTCCGCCTCGTCGCGAAGATCGCGATGGGTTATCGCGGCTACGGCCTGCCGATCGGCGAAGTCGTCTCTGAAGGCAATGTCGGTCTGATGCAGGCCGTCAAGAAATTCGATCCCGAACGCGGCTTCCGCCTCGCCACCTACGCCATGTGGTGGATCAAGGCCTCGATCCAGGAATATATCCTACGGTCGTGGTCGCTGGTGAAAATGGGCACGACCGCAAACCAGAAGCGCCTGTTCTTCAATCTGCGCCGGCTGAAGGGCCGCATCCAGGCGATCGACGACGGCGACCTGAAGCCGGAGCACGTCTCGGAAATCGCCACCAAGCTGAACGTCTCGGAGGAGGAGGTCATCTCGATGAACCGCCGTCTCTCCGGCGACGCCTCGCTGAACGCGCCGATCAAGGCGGCCGAAGGCGACAGCGGTCAATGGCAGGATTGGCTTGTGGACGACCATGAGAGCCAGGAAGACGTGCTGATCGAACAGGATGAGCTCGAAACCCGCCGGCGCATGCTGGCCAAAGCAATGAGTGTTCTGAACGAACGCGAGCGCCGCATCTTCGAGGCCCGCCGCCTTGCCGAGGATCCGGTGACGCTGGAAGATCTCTCGGCCGAGTTCGACATCAGCCGCGAACGCGTCCGTCAGATCGAAGTCCGCGCCTTTGAAAAGGTGCAGGATGCTGTTCGCAAGGAAGCCCTGGAACGCGCCAAGGCCATTCGCGTCGTCGAAGCCACGGCCTGATCGGCTGAGCTCGAGAATTGCAAACGCCACCTCCTAGACGGGAGGTGGCGTTTTTGTTTTGTAGCGGGCGACGCCTGCGGGAAGGACGTCAAAGGGGTGCCGTGCAGCCGCCCTCATCCGACCCTTCGGGCCACCGTCTGCTGGGGAGAAGAGGAGGAGCAAGCTGCTCGCCCTCATTTCCAAAAAGAATGCTTTATGAAAGACAGGAGCTTGCCACGATTCTCTTCTCCCCAGCGGGGGTCCGAAGGACGGGTCGAGACCTGTGGCTCGACGCCAGCGGGAGCCAGCCGGCGAATGAGGAGGCCGGTGGCACAAGGCATCGAGAACCCACTCACTGGCTCGTGGAGACATCCCCGAGTGCAGTCCACTCCTTGATGGCTGTATTGAAGGCGTTCGTTCCCGTGCCCCCCTTCTCCATTGTCAGCAGCGCACGGCGGCCGTTGCGGTAGGTGATCGGAATATCGATCCAGTTGCGGGTCGACAACAGATCGAGATTGGCCTTGCGCGCATCGGGATAGTCGTTGAGCGCAATCATGTGGAAATCATCGGTGATCTTGGCCGGAACCGCGATCAGCGCGTCGCCGCGATCCTGTTCCGTGCGCTTCATCGAAATGCGCTGGACGCTCTCGATGCTGCCGCCTTCGAAATTCGGCGGCACCGAGAAGACGATCTCGACGAGATGACTTGCCGGCAGGGACGGATCGGAGTTGCGCTTGAAGGTAACGAGAGCGGAGAGGTTGCGCTCGGGAACGCTGACGTTGCCCTGCACCGTCGCCTCCTGCCGGCCGTCCTGGCCGGCCTCGTGCTGGACGCTCCAGACGACCGTTCCCTCGATGGCCGTCGGCGAGCTCTGGCCGATACGCTCCTCATAGAGGAACATTTTTTCCGACGAACCGACCGGCGCAGCCTGCTGCGGCGATGCCGTGGGACCGTTCGGCGTCAGCGTTTCGGGCGGGGCCGCATCGCCTTGCGCGCTGGCGGGCGGCGTATCCGCTGCCGCAACATTCTGTTCGGCCACCGATTTTCCTTCGGCAGTCGGCGTTCCCGGCACCGTCGCCGGACCGCTATCGACTTCAGTTCCGTCGGAAAGCAGTCGTTGCGTAAATTTGGAATTGGCCGCCGCGCCGTCATTGTTCAATGACGCCACTTGCTGGTTCGGCTGTGCCGCGGCCGGCGGCGGATTCTGCGCTTCCGGCGCAACTGGCTGGGCTGGAGTCGGCGTGGCCTGAGTCGACGTCTCGGACCCCGCCGGCGTCATTGCCGCCTCGTTTCTCGTAGCCTGCGATGGCGCCGAGCTGACAAGCCCATCGACCATCGCCACCAGCGCTTCTCTGTTCATCCAGCCGGCATAGGCGCCGCCACCGATCAGGATAAGCGCGAAGAGGAGAGTGATTATCGTGCCGATGCCGAAGCGGCGGCGCTTCGGTTCCATGCGGAAATTCTTGCCCTGCAGCTTCGAGGCGACGATCTGATCGATATCCATCGCCGGATTGGCGTCGTCATCGTCGGCGGCGATCGGACCGCGGCGGTCATAGCCACGCAGGGCCTTCGCTTCGCGCCACTCCTCGCTCGGCGCGCCGGCGGGGGGTGTAGGCTTGCCGTCGTGCACCTCCGCGAAGATATCAACGTCGTCGAAATGCGATGAAACGGGCGTCTTCTTGTCGGTGCCTGCCTCGATCGGCGGCAGGTCGTCAAAGGCAGCCTTCTCCCAGGAGAAAGCTTCCTTGGCGGCCGGCATGACAGCGGCGGGCGCCATTTTCTCGAGACTCGATATCACGTCTTCGAAGGCACGCGCCGAAGCGTCGCCGGTGACCGGCGCCGTTTCCGAATATTGCCGGAGCTCCTCTTCGGCCCATTCGGTCTCAGCATCCTTGGGCGCCGGAGCCGGCGTCTCGACGGCAGGCTCGGCCCAGACAGGATCGAAATGTCCCGCAGCATCCGCCTTCAGCGGCTCCTCGCGGCTATGTTCGACGAATTCCGCCCGATCGAAATCGGCGACCGGCTCCACGAGCCGGTTGGATGCATGCTCCATGCCGCGTGTGATCGGCTGAAACGACTCGATGGGCTCGTAAGCTGCCTCGGCCTTCGGCTCATGGCTTTCCGCCATCGCCGGTTCGGCCGCGATCTCCTGGGGATGCTGCTCATCGGCACGATGCTCGTCGGCTTCCTCGTAGGAATGATCGGCAGATGGCGTTTCGAAGCCGTGATGTTCCGGCTGCATTTCTTCGGCGGCGACGTCACGCGCCTCGCCGGCATGCCATTCCTCGGCCGGCGCCTCCTCCTCATGCGAGGGATGCCAATAGGCCTCGACGGGTGCAGCTGTCTCAGCGGAAACAGGTGCTTGTTCGGGCTCAGGTTCCGCGGAAAGGGGCTCCTCAGCCGCGACCTCTTCCTCAGTTTCCTGCCGTGCGTCGGCTTCCAGGTGATCCGGCTCGTGGGCTGCGTCGGTTGTCGGCGATCCCGCATCGGCTTCACCGGCCGGCTCGTCGACAGCCGTCTGGGGCGCAGGCGGCGACGTGCTTTCGTCAGGAACCGCTTGTTCTTCCAAGATTTCCGGCGCGGCGCCGGCGCCAGCCGCCTCATCGAGGGGCAGCGCTTCGGAGTGTTCAGCCTCCACTTCGCGGATGGCGGCCTCGAGCTTTTCGAGCTGGCGTTGCAGCATGGCTTCCGGCGGACGCGGCTTCATATTCTCGAGCTGCCGCTGCACTGCGCCGCGAGCACGCTCGTAGACTTTCACCCGCATCTCGGGGGTATTTTCAGCCAGGCCATCGACGGCCCGCCGAATAACTGCAATAAAATCCGCCATTCTTACTTTCTCAAGAAGTCCGGCCTTCTGCCGAACTGTCCTCCACAGTGGGCCGTGACCTTAATCCTCAAACGGATCGGTCACAAGTATCGTGTCGTCCCGTTCCGGACTGGTGGAAAGGAGCGCGACCGGCGCTCCGATCAGTTCTTCGACCTGGCGAACATACTTGATCGCCTGCGCCGGAAGATCCGCCCAACTGCGGGCGCCGACGGTCGATTCTTTCCATCCCTCCAGCGTGACATAGATCGGTTCGACCCGAGCTTGCGCTCCCTGGCTTGCGGGAAGATGATCAATCTGTTCGCCGTCGAGCATATAACCGACGCAGATCTTCAATTCCTCGAGACCGTCGAGCACGTCGAGCTTGGTGAGCGCGATGCCGGTGATGCCGTTGGTGGCGACCGACTGGCGCACCAATGCTGCGTCGAACCAGCCGCAGCGACGCTTGCGCCCCGTCACGGTACCGAACTCATGCCCCTTCTCACCCAGGAACTGGCCGATTTCGTCGGTTAGCTCCGTCGGGAACGGACCTTCGCCGACGCGTGTCGTATAGGCCTTGGTGATGCCGAGGATATAGCCGAGTGAGCCAGGTCCCATGCCGGAACCGGCCGCCGCCTGGCCGGCCACGGTGTTGGAGGAGGTTACGAAAGGATAGGTGCCGTGATCGATGTCGAGCAAACTGCCCTGCGCGCCTTCGAACAGGATGCGGGCGCCCTTGCGACGCTCCTTATCAAGCAACAGCCAGACCGTGTCGCGGAACGGCAGCACCCGATCGGCGATCGAGGTCAGTTCGTCCATGATCGCCTGGTGGCTGACCTCGGCGACGCCGAGGCCGCGGCGAAGCGCATTGTGATGCGTCAGGATGCGGTCGACCTTGCCGGAAAGGCTGTCGAGATCGGCAAGATCCATGACCCGGATGGCGCGGCGGCCGACCTTGTCCTCATAGGCCGGGCCGATGCCGCGGCGCGTCGTGCCGATCTTCGTGCCGCTGTTGGACGCCGCATCCTCGCGCATCGCGTCGAGCTCGCGGTGCAGCGACAGGATGAGCGTCGCATTGTCGGCGATCCGCAGATTATCAGGCGTCACCTTCACGCCCTGCGCCTCCAGCCGGCCGATCTCGGCGATCAGGGCATGCGGATCGACGACGACGCCGTTGCCGATCACAGCCATCTTGCCGGGACGCACGACGCCGGAAGGCAACAGCGAGAGCTTATAGCTCGTGCCGTCGATGACGAGCGTATGGCCGGCATTGTGGCCGCCCTGATAGCGCACGACAATATCCGCACGTTCCGAAAGCCAATCGACAATTTTGCCTTTGCCTTCGTCACCCCATTGCGAACCGACCACGACTACGTTCGTCATCCAACTCTTCCTGTTACCGGCGGAGAACCGCGCACCTGCTCAAACCCGCGCATCTATAAAGCTTTGTTTTTGGGAAAGCGACCCTGTTGTCACAGCCGATTGGGCTTTTTACGTGACAAATCAGCAGCCGGCAGTCTATTTCCCCTGGGAAAAAGCCGATTATCTCTAGCAAAGTGACGAGGAAGCACGCTCTTGCAAGCCACAGCCTATATCTGCCTCGTCATCGCCACCCTCTGCTGGGGCGGCAACTCCGTCGCCGGCAAACTTGCGGTCGGTCATATCAGCCCGATGATGCTGACCTTTCTGCGTTGGTTCCTCGCCGTCGCGCTCATCGCCTTGATATCCGTGCCGCAACTGAAGAAGGATTGGCCCGTGGCGAGGAAAAACCTGCCACTGCTCCTTTGCTACGGCGCCATCGGCTATACACTCTTCAACGCCATGCTCTACTCGGCGGTAAAATATACGACGGCGATCAACGTCGCCATCGAGCAAGCCGGCATTCCGATGCTGATCTTCCTGTTGAATTTCTTCTTTTTCCGCACTGGTATCTCGCTGGCGCAATGTTTCGGCTTCGGCATGACGCTGCTGGGCGTGGCGCTGACGGCTTCCCATGGCGACCTCGCCACGCTGCTGCAATTGCAGCTCAACCGGGGCGACGGGCTGATGCTGATCGCGATTGCCGCCTATGCGCTCTACACCATCTTCCTGCGCTGGAAACCGGCGGTGGATTGGCGCACGCTGATGGCCTTCCCCGCCCTCGCCGCCATGCTGACCTCGCTGCCGCTGCTTCTTTGGGAGATCGCCCGCGGCGTTGCGCAGTGGCCGGACCAGGCCGGTTGGAGCATCACCTTCTATACGGCGATCTTCCCCTCATTGCTGGCGCAGATCCTATATATCAAGGGTGTCGAGGCTATCGGCGCCAACCGCGCCGGTCTCTTCATCAATCTCGTGCCGGTGTTCGGAACACTGCTCTCAGTCGTTCTGATTGGAGAACGGCTTCAGTCCTTCCATATGATAGCGCTGATGCTGACGCTCGGCGGCATCGCGATCGCCGAAAAGGGCCGACCGAAAGCGTCCGCTCCCACCGTGCCCGCCTCGCCCGTGGACTAGCTAACCAAGCTCCAGCGTCGTCACTCCGAAGACATGCTTCAACGGGATGGCTGGCGCTGGTCCCCGATACATCCGCATGGTCTCGAACACCGGCTGGAGGCCTATGCTTTCGGCAAGCGCGATAGCCTCGCGGTTTTCGACGGGGATGTCGATGAAGATCTGAGCGCCCTTTGCTTCGGGGATTAATTCGACAAGCAGCGCCGCGGCGCTGTCTGCATCGTTGGCGAAAAGCGGGCCGATCTTGTAGCCTTCATAGCAGCGGCGGATCGTGCCGTAGCCGCGGATCTTGTGGCTTTTGCGGACCACAGCCGTACGCCGCCCCTTACGGCTGCTGCACCACGTGGCGAGGAAGGCATCCCGCGGCTGCGGAAAGATCGCCGCATCATAACGCTGCAGCCCTTCCAGGCGTGAATCCAGCGCCGGCTGCGCGACAAGCGTCGAGCCCGGCAAAGAGGAGGCAACGCCGCCGTAACGAATGGTGGAATAGGCGGGCTCAAAGCCAGCCTTGCGATAATTCCCCTGCTGCGCGGCAACGGCGTCGAGACCGATCGTCCGACCTTCCGCCGTGGCGATCCCCGCTTCCCAAATCGCCTTGCCATAGCCCTTGCCGCGGAAATCCGGGTGAACGATGTAGAGGCCGAGAAAGGCGAAGCTGTCGCCATATTTGACGACTGAGAGCGAGCCGACGGGGACTTCACCGACGGAGCCGACGAAAAATCCCGACGGATCGGCTTCGAGGAATGCAAACGAATCGTCGAGACCCGGGTTCCACCCCTCCTGACGCGCCCATTCGAGCACGAGTTCCAATTCGCCGGGCCGCATCGAACGAACGGCAAATTCCGAATTCATGCGCCCTTCCCAGATTGAATGTCCCGCAAGTCCATCCCGCCAACGGCAAAGCAATTGTCAGGTCACCGCCACCGCACCTGCGAATGATGGAGAAGCAGCGCCGATGGTCTTGACCACGCCTATAGTCGTTTTCAGTAAGCTTCGTTTCCGCATTACCATGAAACAATGCCGTTGCAAGCTCAAGAAAATTACTTGGCGCCCAATAATCGTCCTGCCGGCGCGAATAAATGTCGCGCCGAAACCTCTCGCTTACTCAACCCCGAAGACCAAGAAGCATTTCAGCGGAAATCAGCCACCTATCGCTGCCCTTTGCTTTTCCACTCCGCCCGCGAGCGAAGGGAACAGCCGGTCTGTCTGGGCTGCCGGCGCGGGATAGCCGAACGCATAACCCTGCAGACCGTCGCAACCCAACTGCGCCAGCACCGCGGCGTGTGCCTCGGTCTCTATGCCCTCGGCGATCACCTCGACATCGAGCGCCTTGGCGATCTCGACGATTGATCCTACGACGCGCCGCTGCTCGTCCGAGCTGACGACCTCAGCAACG
The DNA here is from genome assembly GCF_019685435.1 of Rhizobium sp. NLR10b. NCBI lineage: Bacteria > Pseudomonadati > Pseudomonadota > Alphaproteobacteria > Hyphomicrobiales > Rhizobiaceae > Rhizobium > Rhizobium sp. NLR10b. Next base: position 85,764 of record NZ_JABDWV010000017.1, read on the forward strand.
AGTTGCCGGTCGATCTTCAGCCGCTTCGGCCGCAGCTTGACGAGACCGATGAGCGAGGCATGGCCCGATCCGAAATCGTCGATTTCGATGTCGATGCCCAGCTGTTTGATGTCATCGATATGATCGAGCAGCTTTTCGTCGCTGTCGTCCAGGAAAATCGTCTCGACCAGCTCGAACACGACTGCGCCCGGCGGAATATCGAGCTTCTTCAATTTGCCGAGCAGCGCCGGATCGGCAAGGCGCGACGCCGAAATGTTGACGGCGATGCGCGGAACCGCAACGCCCCGCAACTGCCAGGACAACCGGTCTTCGAGAACGCTCTTCAAAATCGCGGCGTCGATCTCGGCCGCAAGCCCGTGCTCGTCGGCGACCTTGAGGAACACCCCCGGCGCAAGCACGCCCTTCTCGGGATGTTTCCAGCGGGCCAGCGCCTCGAAGCCGATCACCTCGCGCGTTTGGGCGTCGAGCTGCACCTGATAATAGGGAACAATCTCGCCGCGATCCAGACCGAGCTTGAGCTCTTCAGCCAGGCGGCGTTTCGATCGCAGATCTTCCTGCAGTTGCCTCGTAAAGAATTCGATGCGGTTGCGCCCAAGCTTCTTGGCTTGATAGAGCGCCAGGTCGGATTCGGCCAGGAGGTTGCGTGCCCGCCGATCGCCGCTCCATGAAACGCCGATCGATGCACCGGATTGCAGCATCTCTTGACCGAAACGGATCTTCTTCCGCAGCCGCCGCTGAACATCCTCTGTGATCAATCTCAATTCCGCGAGATCGGCGAAATTGACGAGCACGATAACGAACTCGTCGCCGCCAACGCGGGCAACCATACCGTTCGCGGGAATGGCAGCGGTGATGCGAAGGGCCGCGGCCCGCAGCACCGCATCGCCGGCCGCATGGCCGTGGCTGTCGTTGATCTGCTTGAACTGGTCGAGATCGAGATGCAGGACGCCAAGCGTCGTGACGCTCCGGTCCGCCGGCAGCTCTGCGAGCCGTTTGTCGAGCAGGCGGCGGTTCGGCAGACCGGTAAGGTAATCATGATCGGCAACATGCTCGATGCGCGCATTGCTTTCCTCAAGCGCCAGCGCTCTCGCCTCGGCCACCATCTTCTGTCGCTCGAGTTCCGCGTTGAGCTGCACGTCGGCCGTCACATCCCATTCGGCGCCGATGAAGGAGGGCGCCCCCTCCGCATCCACATAGAAATGCGCCCGCGAGCGAAGGTGGCGGATCTCGCCGCTCGGCAGCACGATCCGGAATTGCGAGTCGTATGCGCCTCGCGCCGTGATCGCCTGTTCGAAATCGCGTTCGGCCCGCTCGCGGTCATCAGGGTGGATCGCATTCGACCAGAACCATGCCGGCACATGTCGGCATGTCTCGCCGGTTTCGTAGAGCCGGTGCATCTGCGCATCCCACAAGATCCCGCCCTTGGCGATGCTGTACTCCCAGACTCCGATCCGGGATGCATCGAGGGCGAGTTCGAGCCGGCGCAGAAGATCCTGGAACTCTTGTTCGGATCGTGTGGCTTTGTTTTCTGACAACGCGGTCTCAGCCTTGGAAGCTTCCTTAATTGCAATATGGTCTCAAGCCGGCATTAAAGAAGCCTTGTGCGGACGCCCGAACTGGTCACTAGGTGAACTGTTCGTTACGACGTTCCTTTTTGGATCATGAGATTGCAATCTGCGTTCAAACCACATCAATGGTTGTGCCGTGGCGTGTTTTTCGCGATCTGGCGGAACTCCGAAGCCCCCTCTAAAACCGCGCCGTCAGACAGTTGCGTGACCGAGCGGCGGTAGATCCGCTGCCACGGCGTCGCATCCGCCGGCACCGCCGGAATGCCGTCGGCCTTGCGCCGCTCGATCTCGGCGTCATCCACCAGCATGTCGCAGCGCCCCACATTGAAATCGATGCGGATGACATCGCCGGTCCGAAGCCAGGCGAGGCCGCCACCGGCTGCACTTTCCGGCGAGGCGTTGAGAATCGATGGACTGTCGGCGGTGCCCGACTGACGGCCGTCGCCGATCGTCGGCAGACTCCGGATGCCGCGTTTCAGGAGATGATCCGGCGGCTGCATGTTGACGACCTCAGCCGATCCAGGCCAGCCGAGCGGCCCCGCTCCGCGGATGACGAGGATGGTATCCTCGTCGACGCCGAGTTCAGGGTCGTTGATGCGCCTGTGATAATCCTCGGAACCATCGAAAACCACCGCCCTGCCCTCGAAAACACCTTCCCGCCCGGGCTCCAGAAGATAGCGCTGGCGGAAATCTTCCGAGACTACGCTCATCTTCATGATCGCGAAATCGAAGAGATTGCCCTTGAGGACGAGGAAGCCCGCCCGCTCCTTCAGCGGTTCGTCGAAAGGCCGGATGACCTCGCGGTCGCTGGCCTGGTGGCCTTTCAGGTTCTCGGCCATCGTCCTCCCCGTCACCGTGCGACAGTCGCCGTCGAGCTTTCCGGCCTGCAGCAGCTCCCACATGATCGCCGGCGTGCCGCCCGCGCGGTGATAGCGCTCGCCGAGATAGGCGCCCGCCGGCTGGACATTGGCCAGAAGCGGGATATCGAAGCCGTGCACCTGCCAGTCATCGGGATAAAGTTCGACGCCGGCGTGCTTGGCCATGGCAGCCAGATGCGGCTGCGCATTGGTCGAGCCGCCGATCGCCGAATTGGTGCGGATCGCATTGAGGAACGCGGCCCGCGTCAGGATATCCGATGGCTTCAGATCCTCGAACACGATCTCGACGGCGCGCCGTCCGGTGCGGTAGGCCATCTGCCCCCGCTCCCGGTAGGCGGCCGGAATGGCGCCGCAGCCGGTGAGCGATAGGCCGAGTGCTTCCGCCAGCGCATTCATCGTCGAGGCGGTGCCCATCGTATTGCAGTGACCGACGGATGGAGCCGAATCGAGCGCCGCCTGCAGAAACTCCTCCCGATCGATTTCACCGGCCGCATATTTCCGCCGCATCCGCCAGATGACGGTGCCGGAGCCGGCCAGTTCCCCCTCGTGCCAGCCATCGAGCATCGGCCCGCCGGAGAGCACGATGGCCGGAATATCGACTGTCGAAGCAGCCATGATTGCCGAAGGCGTGGTCTTGTCGCAGCCGGTGGTCAACACGACCCCGTCGAGCGGATAGCCGTAGAGGATCTCGACAAGGCCGAGATAGGCTAGATTGCGGTCGAGGGCGGCGGTCGGACGCTTGCAGTTCTCGAAGATCGGATGCGTCGGAAATTCGATGGGGATGCCGCCAGCGTCGCGAATACCGTCACGCACGCGCTTGGCGAGCTCGACATGCACCCTGTTGCAGGGCGTCAGATCGCTACCGCTCTGGGCAATTCCGATGATCGGCCTGCCGGACCGCAGTTCTTCCGGCGTGATGCCGTAATTCATGAAACGCTCGAGATAGAGCGCCGCCATGTCAATATGATCGGGATTGTCGAACCAATCCTGCGAACGCAGGCGGCGCTTCTTCGGTTGGCTGTCCGTCATCATCATCCTCCCGATCGGCTATTCTTCTCTTTGAAGTCGAGAAGCGAAGCACTGCATTCCGTCACCATTTCCGCAACCGCGCCGGCTTGCCCGCATCGACTACCCGGATGGTGGAGATGGAGCCGCGCCGATCCTCCCATCTGCTATCCGTCTTTGATAGTCCCCTCGTCCACGGTTGCAACCGTTTTGATGAACGTAACGCATTTTCGTCGGGTGTCGGAAATCGATACGGGCGAGAACCGAAGTTCCCGCCCGATTTACTCGACAAAGGAAGATTGAATTCCGTTTATTCCGCTGCGAGCCGGATGACCTCGGCCTCTTCCTCCTTGTGCTCGTCCGGCTTGTGCTGGATGAGCGGACGGTTGCCCGTCAGCCGTCGCAGCAGCACGTAGAACACCGGCGTCATGAAGATGCCGAAGAAGGTCACGCCGATCATGCCGGAGAACACCGCGACACCCATGGCGGCACGCATTTCCGCGCCGGCGCCCGTGGAGGCGACCAGCGGCACGACGCCCATGATGAAGGCCATGGAGGTCATGAGGATCGGGCGAAGGCGAAGGCGACTGGCCTCGACCGCCGCCTCCCGCGGCGTCCTGCCCTCGAACTCCAGTTCGCGGGCGAATTCCACGATCAGGATCGCGTTCTTCGCCGAGAGGCCGACTAGCACCACGAGACCGATCTGGGTGAAGATATTATTGTCTCCACCGGTGAGCCAGACACCCGTCAGCGCGGCCAGCACGCCCATCGGCACGATCATGATGATCGCCAGCGGCAGGGTCAGGCTCTCGTACTGGGCAGCCAGCACCAGGAAGACCAGCAGCAGCGCCAGCGGGAAAACGACGACGCTCGAATTACCGGCCAGAATCTGCTGATAGGTCAGATCCGTCCATTCGAAGTCGATGCCGGCAGGCAGTGTCTCGCGAAGGATCTTCTCGATTGCCGCCTGCGCCTGGCCGGACGAAAAGCCCGGTGCCGGACCGCCGTTGATATCGGCGGCGAGGAAGCCGTTGTAACGGTTGGCGCGTTCGGGACCGGTGCTCGGCTCCACCTTCAGCAGCGCCGAAAGCGGGATCATCTCGCCCGATGCCGAACGGACCTTCAGCTGCCCGATATCTTCCGGCTGGGCGCGGAATTTCGCATCGGCCTGCACCCGGACGCTGTAGGTGCGGCCGAACGCATTGAAATCGTTCACATAGAGCGAGCCGAGATAGATCTGCAGCGTCTGGAAGACGTCGGTGACGGAAACCCCGAGCTGCTCGGCCTTGGCGCGATCGAGATCGGCATAGAGCTGCGGCACGTTGATCTGGAAGCTGGAGAACAGCCCGGCAAGTTCAGGCGTCTGGTAGGCCTTGGCAAGCACTGCCTTGGTCGCCTCATCGAGCGCCTGGTTGCCCAAGCCTGCGCGATCCTCGATCTGCAGCTTGAAACCGCCGGTCGTGCCGAGACCGTTGACCGGCGGCGGCGGGAACATGGCGATGAAGGCATCCTGGATGGCACCGAATTTCTGGTTCAACGCCATGGCGATGGCGCCGCCAGAAAGATCCGGCGTCTTACGCTCCTCGAAATCCTTCAGCGTCACGAAGACGATGCCGGCATTCGAAGAGTTGGTGAAGCCGTTGATCGACAGGCCGGGGAAGGCGATTGCATTGGCGACGCCGGGCTGCGCGAGCGCGATATCGGTCATGCGCTTGATGACGTCTTCCGTGCGGTCGAGGCTTGCGGCATCCGGCAGCTGAGCGAAGCCGATCAGATACTGCTTGTCCTGCGACGGCACGAAGCCACCGGGAACCGTGGTGAACATGCTGTAGGTCGCGCCGACCAGCGCCAGGTAGACCACCATGACGATGCTCTTGCGCGACACCAGGCCGCCAACACCTTTGCCATAGGCATTCGAGCCTGCGCCGAAGAGGCGGTTGAAGCCACGGAAGAACCAACCGAAGATCGCGTCCATGAACCGCGTCAGCCAGTCCTTGGGCGCGTCGTGGCCCTTCAGCAGAAGGGCGGCGAGGGCCGGCGACAGGGTCAGTGAGTTGAAGGCCGAGATGACGGTCGAGATCGCGATCGTCAGCGCGAACTGACGATAGAACTGACCCGACAGGCCGGAGATGAAGGCGAGCGGCACGAATACCGCGACGAGCACCAGCGCGATCGCGATGATCGGACCGGACACTTCCTTCATCGCCTTATAGGTGGCCGCGCGCGGCGACAGGCCATGCTCGATATTGCGCTCGACGTTTTCGACGACGACGATCGCGTCGTCCACCACGATACCGATGGCAAGCACCAATCCGAACAGACTGAGCGCGTTGATCGAGAAGCCGAAGACATACATGACCGCGAAAGTGCCGATGATGGAGACCGGAACCGCGATCAGCGGAATGATCGAAGCGCGCCACGTCTGCAGGAAGACGATGACGACGAGGACGACGAGCGCGATGGCTTCAAGCAGCGTGTCGATGACCTTCTCGATCGAGGAGCGGACGAATTTCGTCGTATCGTAGACGATCTCGTATTTGACGCCCTCAGGCATGGCCAATTGCAGTTGATCCATGGTTGCGCGCACGTTGTCGGCGATTTCGATCGCATTCGACCCGGGCGCCTGAAGGGCGGCCACGGCGACGGCCGGCTTGCCGTCGAGCAGCGACCGCAACGTATAGTCGGCGGCGCCAAGCTCGATGCGGGCGACGTCGCGAAGGCGGGTGATCTCGCCATTGGCGCCCGTCTTGACGATGATGTTGCCGAACTCCTCGGGCGTACGCAGGCGGCCCTGGGCATTCACGTTGAGCTGCAGGTCGACGCCCGGCTGGCTCGGCGAGGCGCCGATAATGCCGGCGGCCGCCTGGACGTTCTGCGAGCTGATCGCGTTGCTGATGTCGCTGGCGGCGAGTTCATGCTCGGCGGCCTTCTGCGGGTCGATCCATACACGCATCGAATAATCGCCGGCGCCGAACACCTGCACCTGGCCGACGCCGGGGATGCGGGCAAGCCGATCCTTGATGTTCAAGGTCGCGTAGTTGCGAAGATAGGTGATGTCGTGGCTGTTCCCGTCGGAGACGAGGTTGACGACCATGATGAAGTCGGGCGAGCTCTTGACTGTCGTGATCCCGAGGGCGCGCACCTCCGCCGGCAGGCGCGGTTCGGCCTGCGAAACGCGGTTCTGCACGAGCTGCTGTGCCTTGTCAGGGTCGGTGCCGAGCTTGAAGGTGACGGTGACATTGAGCACGCCATCCGACGTCGCCTGGCTCGACATGTAGAGCATGTCCTCGACGCCGTTGATCTGCTCTTCGAGCGGTGTCGCCACGGTTTCGGCAATGACGCTCGGATTTGCGCCGGGATAGGTGGCGCGCACGACGACCGACGGCGGCACGACGTTGGGATACTCGGAAATCGGCAGCGCCCGCAGGCCGATCAGGCCGGCAACGACGATGAGGACCGAAAGAACGCCGGCAAAGACCGGCCGGTCGACAAAGAATCTGGAGATGTTCATTTCAAAGCCCTCTCCGGGGTGAACATGGATGCAAAGTCCCTCTCCGGCGGGTGAGGCGCCGCCGGCGGGTCATATTATTTCGGGTATCGGCCTTCCCCCGCAGGAGAAGGCGGGATCTTACTGAGCGGTCGCGACCTTCTCTTCCATCTGCGGAACGACGACGGCACCGGGACGGATGCGCTGCAGGCCGTTGACGACGATCTTCTCGCCGGCCTTCAGGCCACTTTCGACCACCCGCTGCCCCTCAGTCAAAGCGCCGAGCTGCACCTGCCGGTAGGCGACCCTGTTCTCACCGTCGACGACGAAGACGAATTTCTTGTCCTGGTCGGTGCCGACGGCGCGGTCGCTGATGACGATCTTGTTCTCGGCCTTCGGCTGGCCCATGCGCACGCGCACGAACTGGCCGGGGATGAGACGTCCGCCCGGATTATCGAAGACGGCGCGCACACCGATGGTGCCGCTCGATGCGTCGACCTCGTTGTCGATCAACTGCAGCTTGCCCTTGATCGGCGTGCCTTCGTCGGCGAGCGTGCCGACCTCGACCGGAATCTCTTCGACGGGCGGCAGGGCGCCGTCCGTCTGCGGCAGCTGGGCGAGAGCGCGGGTCACCATCTCTTCGCTGGCGTTGAAGCTCGCATAGATCGGATCGACCGAAACGAGCGTCGTCAGCGCAGGCGAGGCCGATCCGGCCGCAACCAGGTTGCCTGTCGTCACCTCGATCTTGCCGACGCGGCCGGCAACCGGCGCCCGTACCTGAGTATAATCGAGATTGAGCTGGGCAGACTGCAACGCGGCTTGTGCCGAACGCAAGCCTGCCTGCGCCTCGGCCAGCGCGCTCTGGCGCTGATCGAGATCGCTCTGGGAGATGGTGCGGTTATCGGAAAGCCTGCGGCCGCGGTCAAGCTCGGTCTGCGCCAGACTGACCTTGGCTTCGGCCGAAGCCACCTGGCCTTGGGCCTGCGCCACGCTCGCCTGGTAGGGAGCCGGATCGATGGTGAAGAGCAGGTCGCCCTGCTTCACCAGCGCGCCCTCACGGAAAGCCACCGAAAGGATCGCGCCTTCGACACGGGGACGGACCTGGACACGATCGACCGCTTCGAGACGGCCGGAGAAGGTCTCCCAGGCCGTCACGTCGCGGGCTTCGACCACGGCCACCGTCACCGGTACGGCGGGAGGCTGCGCGGGAGCGGAAGCTGCCGTAGCCGTCGTGCTCATCGGCAGCTCGAAAAACAATGCAGCGCCTGAAACGGACGCAATAAGTCCTATGCCGGCGCCCACGAGGGCCCAGCGCTTGCTTCTGGACGTCATCAGTACTCTCCTTGCGGCCCCAGGCCGCCAAAATATCAGATCTTCTTCAATGCAATTGCGGTTGGACGCTTACGTCCTGTAGGAAACGTCCGAAATGGCGGCTGACGTGTTCCTGCCAGTCGGGTGCCTCCCCAGATTTCCCACCATAAATCGAGGGCCAGCCCGTCCCGGCGGGAAGGACATGCTGGCGCACACCGACGCCGGCCTTTTTCAGGCGGGCACCGTAACCGAGTGTTTCGTCGTGCAGAGGATCGTCCTCTGCGGTGAATATCAGCGCTGGCGCGACGCCTGAAAGACGCGAACAGAGACAGGGGGCCGCGTAGGGGTGGCAGCCGCCACCGCTCAGATAATGGCTCCAGCCGTCCGCCCAGCGCTGTCGCATGCCGATCGCTTCGGCCTTGCGGATCGACGACGTGCCCATGAAGGGATCGAGCAGCGGTGAAATCAGTACCTGGCCGTCGAGCGCATCCGGCATCTCATCGCGCGCCTTGAGCGCCACTCCGGCAGCGACGTTGCCGCCCGCCTCCTCGCCGGCGACGAATAGCAGCGACTTGCGGTCGCCGAGACCAGCGGCGCGCTTGTTGGCGAGATAGGTGAAAACGGAGAAGGAGACTTCCAACGCCTTCGGAAAGAGGTTGCCGGACAGTGTGCTGTAGTCGACGGCGGCGACGATGGCGCCGGCTTTGGCGAGACTGACGGCAACCGGCCGGTCGACATTCGTTTCGCTGTCGAGAAATGCCCCCCCATGCAGGTAAAGCACGATCGGCGGACCCTTGCCGTAATCGGCGCCTTGGTAGACACGCGCGGAAACGGGGCCGATGGCCACCTTATCCAGCATCATGTCCTTCCATTCTACCGTCATCGATCCTGTCTCTTTTGCACGCAACCGCCGGGCACACAGCACCTGCCGCTTGCATTTCGTATAAAAAAGATATTGTTATTCAGAACAGGGAATAAGAAGCAATATCGCGATAACACTGTTCCGATTCTCGAATAATGGTGCAACGCAAACTGCGGACTTGAAACCGATGGATCAACTTTCGGCAATGCGCGTCTTCATCCGCGTCGTGGAGACGGGCAATTTCACCCGCGCCGCCGACATGCTCGCAATGCCCAAGGCGACGGTGACCAATCTCATCCAGGGCCTGGAAGCGCATCTGCGCACCAAGCTTCTGAACCGCACCACGCGACGGGTCATGGTGACCACGGACGGCGCGCTTTATTACGAACGCGCCGCCCAGATCATCTCCGAGCTAGAGGAACTCGACGGCAGCCTCTCCAACTCGCAAAGCTTGCCGAGCGGGCGGCTGCGCATCGAGATGAGCGGCGCCTTTGCTGACGCCATCGTCGTTCCGGCACTTTGCGATTTCTACCAACGCTATCCCGACATCCGTCTGGATCTGGGGGTCAGCGACCGCACGGTGGATTACCTGGTCGAAAACGTCGATTGCGCGCTGCGGGCGGGCACGCCCACCGATCAGTCGCTGATAGCCCGGCGCGTTTCGGAGATGGAGCTCGTCACCTGCGCTTCGCCGAGCTACATTCAGAAATTCGGCATGCCCGAACGGCCGGAGGATTTGGAGGCCACGCACTACTCCGTCAGTTATTTCCGCGCCCAGAACAACCGGACCCTGCCCTTCGAATTTCGCAGGGGCAACGAAATGGTCGAGACTACCCCGCGCTGCATCGCCTCGGTCAATGACAGCCGCACCTATCTGACCGCGGCCCTGACGGGCCTCGGCGTCGCGCAGGTGCCGACCTTCATGGCGCGTGAACCGATGCGGCGGGGCGAACTCGTCCGCGTGCTGCCGGACTGGCGCCGCGATCCGGTGCCGCTTTATGTGGTGTATCCACCGAACCGCCACCTCAGCAACAAGGTCCGCGTCTTCGTCGATTGGCTGGTCAAGCTCCTGGTCGAGGCCAAGCTGAACGATTTCTAGAGCATGTCGCGCGGCGGCAAAACAGAGACGGCCCGGAAGGCAAGAGAAACCTTCGACGGGCCGCAAATTTTGAACATCGGACCTGTCGCGCCGCAGACTGGGCGCGGCAGGCTCTGGAGGTTCGGGAGAGAGCGTCAGGGAACTCCACTCTCTCGCGATAAAGTAACTATAGCCACTCCCGACAAGATTGTAAGGGGGAAGACCTACAATCTTCGTTCACATGATTGCGATGACGGCGCCTTCGTCAGATCACGCCGCCATTGGCGCGCAGCGTCTGGCCATTGATCCAGCCGCCGTCCGGGCCGGCGAGAAAGGCGACCACGCAGGCAATGTCCTCAGGCGAGCCGAGCCGCTCCAGCGGGTTCATCTTCGCCATGCGGGCAATGAGTTCCTCCGTTTTGCAGTTGAGGAAAAGATCAGTAGCCACCGGCCCGGGCGCGATGGCATTGACCGTGATGTTACGGCCGCGCATCTCCTTGGCCATGATCGCCGTCAGCGTTTCGACGGCGGCCTTGGTGGCGGCGTAAACCCCGTAGGTTTCGAGCTTCAGCCCGACGACCGAAGTCGAAAAGTTGATGACCCTGCCGCCATCGCGCAGGCGCCGGGCCGCTTCCCTGAGCGTATTGAAAGTGCCCTTGAGATTGACGCCGATCTGGCGATCGAAGTTTTCGTCGTCAGCCTCGGCAAGCGACGACAGCATCATGATGCCGGCATTGTTGACGAGCACATCGACGCCGCCAAAGGCGTCTTCCGCAGCGTCGAACATCCGCCGGACGGCTTCAGCATCGCTGACATCCGCCTTGGCCGCCAGCGCCCTGCCGCCAGCCTGCTCGATCTCTCGGGCGAGGTCTTCGGCCGCGGCCGCACTGCCGGAATAGTTGACGACGACGGTGAAACCGTCTCTGGCGAGGCGTCTGGCAACGGCCGCGCCGATACCACGGGAAGCGCCGGTGACCAGTGCGATCTTGCTGTCTTTGTTGGAAGCCATTGTTCTTCTCCTTCTGCGCCGCAGCGCGTTTTCGATGAGAAGAAGATGAGCCTTTTCCTGCGGCGGATAATCGTGCATTCTCCGCCATCACTATCCGGGAAATACGAACAAAGAAGATGGACAGGTTCGATGCCATGCGTGTGTTCTGCCGCGTTGTAGAGCGCCGCAGCTTCACCCTCGCTGCGGGAGACACCGGCCTGCCGCGCTCGACCGTTACTGACGCTGTCAAGCAGCTCGAGGCCCGCCTCGGCGTGCGCCTGCTCCAGCGCACGACGCGCCATGTCAGCCCGACGCTCGACGGCGAGGCCTATTATCAGAGCTGCCTGTCGATCCTCGCCGACATCGAGAACGCGGAAGGGGCCTTTGCCGGCGCCAGACCGAAAGGCCTGCTGCGCGTCGATGTGCACGGCACGCTCGCGCGCTATTTCGTGCTGCCGAGCTTGCCGTCCTTTCTGGAGAGCTATCCCGAGATCGAGTTCTATATGAGCGAAGGCGATCGGCTGGTCGATCTGGTGCACGAAGGCATCGATTGCGTGCTGCGCGTCGGTACGCCTGCGGACAGCGACATGATCATCAGGCGTGTCGCCATGCTTGATGAGGTCACGCTCGCCTCTCCCGCCTATGTCGCCGCGCGCGGCCTGCCGCAGCATCCGGACCGGCTTGCCGGCCATCGCATGGTCGGCTTCCGCTCCAGCAGCGCGGACGGTCTGCTGCCGCTCGAATTCATCGTCGATGGCACGGTACACAAGCTAAGTATTCCCGCGGCCGTCACCGTCAACGCCGCCGAAAGCTATGTTGCTGCAGCGAGGATGGGCCTCGGCCTGATCCAGATCCCGCGCTACCACGCCGAAAAAGACCTGTCCGACGGCACGCTGGTCCACGTGCTCCCGGATTTTCCGCTGACCCCGACGCCGGTCTCCCTGCTCTATCCCCGCAACCGCCAGCTTTCGCCGCGCGTGCGCGTCTTCGTCGATTGGCTGGTGAAGGTCTTCGCTCGACAAAATTCCAAAAACACGCTTTGCTAATATGAGCGCTTGCGGGGAAGGGCCATGGCACTCAGCGATATCACCGTCTATCAGACGGAAGACGGTTTCGTCGTCGAATTCGGCGGTGAAGGCGAAGACAGCATTGCCGTAACGCTGCGAAGCGCAGCCCAACTGACTTCGGAAAATGCGGTCGCGCGCGCCAGGGCCCTGCTTGCGGCAGCAACCGAACCAGCCCATGGCGACGGCGCACGCAGCAAGGATCCGGCCTTGCTCGAAGAGGAGCTGGAGGAAGGTCTGGAAGATTCCTTCCCTGCCAGTGATCCGGTCTCGGTTACATCATCCTCGATCCCGATGCGTGATCCGAATGCCGGCCGCTGACGCGGCCGGCCTCATCAAATGGTTTTGGGATGACGGCGGCGGCAGCGAATGTTATCTGCCTCGGTTATGACCGATGGTGGAATGACAAAGAGCTCGATCGGCGCCGGCGCGCTTGCCGGCGAAGGCCTCAGGGCGTTTTTCGAGCGCGACGCGATCACTGTGGCCCGCGACCTGCTCGGCTGCCATCTCACAGTTCATGGCGCCGGCGGCCGCATCACCGAGACCGAAGCCTATTTCCCCGATGACGAAGCCTCGCACAGTTTTCGCGGCCCGACCAGGCGCAACGGCGCCATGTTCGGCCGGCCCGGCAATGTCTACATCTACCGCATCTACGGCATGTACTGGTGCCTGAACTTCGTCTGTCATCCGGGCTCGGCCGTGCTGATCCGGGCGCTCGAGCCGGAAACGGGAATTGCCGCCATGACGGAGCGGCGCGGCACCGATATGCTGACGGCGCTCTGCAGCGGCCCGGGCAAGCTCTGCCAGGCGCTCGGCATCGATATCGAAATCAACGACAGGCCGCTCGACCGCCCGCCCTATGCGCTGACACCGTCTGCGCCGGTGCCTGTCGTCTCGGGAAAACGCATCGGCATCACTAGAAATGCCGAAGCACCGTGGCGCTTCGGCATTCAGGGATCGCGATATCTCAGCAAACCGTTTCGCTAAGCAATTCCAGCAAAAGTGTGAAGCGGTTTTGCCAGGAAAAACCGGAAGCCGGCTTTCCCAGGGATTGCGTAAACGCTTGAAGTCTATTCCATGACCGCGCTGTGGTCGACGGCGGGCGCCGCCTTCGGCTTGCGCAGCAGCAGCGCCAGCGGGATGACCGCGAGCGACATCAGCATCAAGAGCTTGAAATCGTCCATATAGGCGATGATCGTCGATTGCAGGGTGATGATCTCGTTGAGCGAAGCACGGCCAGTGGCCGTCAGGGGGCTCAACCCTTGCGCCGCCATGGCGTTGAAGGCGTGGTTGAAAGGCGTCACATAGGCCGCGATCGACTCGTGATTGCTCTGCGTGTTCTCGACGATCAGTGCCGAGACGATCGAGATGCCGACCGCCGAACCGATGTTTCGCGACAGATTGTAGAGGCCGGTGCCGTCGCCACGCATTTGGGCGGGCAGCGTCGCGAAGGCAATCGTCGTCAGCGGCACGAAGAGAAAGCCGAGGCCGGCGCCCTGGATGAAGCCGACCGAGACGATCGTCCATTGCGAAACATCGGGCGTCCAGCCCGTCATGTCGTACATCGCCCAGGCGGTCAAGCCGAGGCCGAGCACCAGCAGCAAGCGCGTATCGACCTTGCCGATCAGCCGTCCGACAATGAACATGCAGAGCATGGTGCCGAGCCCGCGCGGACCCATGACGATGCCGGCGGTGATGACGGGATAGCCCATAAGCGTCTGCAGATAGGGGGTCATCAGCGCCAACGAGGCGAGATAGGTGACGCCAACAACGAAGATGAAGATCATGCTGACCGTGAAGTTCTGGTCGAGAAACAGCTTCGGATTAACGAAGGATTTCTCTGCCGTCAGCGTGTGCACCAGAAGCAGATAGAATGCCGCGGCGCAGACAATCGCTTCGACCATGATCTCGCCCGAGGAGAACCAGTCGAGCTGTTCGCCGCGATCGAGGAAGAGCTGCAGCGCGGCGATGAACAGGCTCATCATTCCGAAACCGAACCAGTCCAGCTTGGCGAGCAGATCCCGCTTGGTCTCGGTGACGAAGACGACGATGCCCATGAAGGCGAGCGCGCCGATCGGCACGTTGATGTAGAACACCCAACGCCAGCTGATATTGTCGGTCAGCCAGCCGCCGATGACCGGGCCGAGCACCGGCCCGACCATGACCGAGACGCCGAAAAGCGCCATGGCCGAACCGCGTTCCTCGACAGAATAGATGTCGAGAAGGATGCCCTGGGAAAGCGGCACCAGCGATGCGCCGAACAGGCCCTGCAACAGGCGGAAGGCGACGATCTGGTTCAGCGATTGCGCAAGGCCGCAGAGAACGGAGGCGGCCACGAAGCCGGCGATGGCGACGAGCAGCACGCGCTTGCGGCCGAATTTCGCGGCGAGGAAACCGGAGGGCGGCGTCATGATCGCCGCCGCGACGATATAGGAAGTGAGCACCCAATTGATCTGGTCGGCGGAGGCAGACACGCTGCCCTGGATATAGGGCAGCGCCACGTTGGCGATCGTCGTGTCCAGCGCCTGCATGATGACGGCGAGGATGACGCAGGCCGTGATCGCGCCGCGATTGGCGACCGAGGTCGCCGGAGATGCCAGAGCCTCACTCATGGTCCTCGCCCTGAGGCCGGCCCAGAAGCGTGTTGACGAAGTCGGGCAGGCCTCTGATATGGCCGGTATCGATGTCGACGACCGTGCTCATGCCGACGCGCAGCGGCGGCTTGCCTGCGGCATCCTCGATGCTGACGCGCATCGGAATGCGCTGCACGACCTTCACCCAGTTGCCGGTGGTGTTCTGCGCCGGCAGCAGCGAGAAGCTGGAGCCGGAGGCCGGGCTGATGCTCTCGACCTTACCCTTCCACGTCACGCCGGGATAGGTGTCGACGTAGATCTCGGCGGTCTGACCTGCTTTGACATAGGTCAGCTCGGTTTCCTTCGGGCTGGCGGCGATCCACACATGATCGGTGGCGACAAGCGAGAAGGCCTGCTGCGAGGCCTGCAGGTAGGAGCCGACCTGAAGCGCGTTGACATTGGTGACGATGCCGTCGAACGGCGCCTTGACAACACTGTGGTCGAGTTCGCGCTGGGCGTTGTCGACCTGCGATTTGGCCTGCAGATAGAGCGGGTTTTCCTCGACCGGCTGGTCGGCGCTGCCGCCGAGCTGGGCGAGCGTCGTTGCTGCTTCCGCCTTGGCGACGGCAACCTTCTGCTGAGCGGCCTCCAGATTGTGCTTGGCCTCGTCGTAGGCCGACTGCGTCGCGCTGCCGTTGTTGACGAGGGCCTGCTGCCGGTCGAACTGATCCTGGTAATAGGGCAGATCGGCCTGCGCCTGGGTGATCTCGGCGAGAGACTGCTGATAGCTCGCCTTGAGGTTCATGATCTGGTTGCGCTGCGCGCCGAGCTGCGCCTTGGCGCCGTCGAGCGCGATTTTGAAGGAATCGGCCCTCAGGCTGAACAGCACCTGCCCCGCCTTGACCGCCTCGTTCTCATGCACGTCGATCTGATCGACGATGCCGGAGACATCGGTGGTGACCCCGACCATGTCGGCCTGGATGTAGGCGTTGTCGGTCGACATCACCTGGCCGCCATTGACGTAATAATAGCCGCCGACGACGAGCGCCACCGGCAGGAGCGCGAACAGGATCGGCCGCGTGAGACTGCGCCGGCGGCGGACCTTGCTACCGCCAGGCGCAGCCACGGCAGCAGCCGGCGCTGAATTGGATGAAGGCGCTTCGGCTACCGTTTCCTGCTGTTTCGCTTCATTTTCTTCAACAGGTGACTTGGCATTGGCATCGGCAACGACGCGGAGGGGAGATTGATCAGCCATCGTTCATCTCATTCTCGTCAACCGGGGTCCTGCATGCCTGGACCAGGTTGGTCTTCATTACGGACAGGATGTGGAAAAGCTGCTCGCGCTGCTCGGCTGAGACCCCGTCCAGTGCCTCTGCGCGGGTGACATCGCCAAGTTCGCGCATTTCGGCGAGCAGGGGATGCGCCTCGTCGCGCATGTAGAGCAGCCAGATCCGCCGGTCGGTCGGATGCTGGCGGCGTTCGATGAGCCCACGTTCGGCGAGCTTGTCGAGAATGCGCACCAGCGTGATCGGCTCGACTTCGAGAATCTCGGCAAGGCCGCTCTGGTGGATGCCCTCGTTGTTCGAGAGATAGGCGAGCGTCTGCCATTGCGACCGCGTCAGGCCGAGGCATTTCGCGCGTTGCTCGAACCGCTTGCGCAGCAGCCGTGCGACGTCGTGCAGAAGGAAACCGAGTGTGGGCGTGGCGTTCATGGAAACCTATGCCGGATATTTATAAGCATACTTATGATATGGCCACATATATTGAGCACAGATGCCTGCACAAGAGCGCAAGCCGGCGATTCCGCAACCCCGGCCAAAATGCCGCAGGCCGCGGCCGGGCGCTTGCCGTCCCTCACAGCTTTAGGCTCGAACGGTAGCCGTGGCATCGCCCGGCCCTAGTTTCAGGCAAAGAACCACCCGCTGAAATGGCCTGGAGGGCCCATGGCGTTCTTCGAAAGCATGCTGACGCTGCTCTTGGTGGCGATCATCTTCCTGCAATTCTCCAGGAAGTTCCGTGTTCCTTATCCGACCATGCTGGCGATCGCCGGCATCATTGTCGCTGCCTTCCCATGGGCTCCGGAGGTGGCGATCGATCCCAGGCTGGCGCTGGCGCTTTTCATCGCACCCGTACTTTTCGATGCCGCGTACGATTTGCCGCCGAGGACGTTGAGGCGCAACTGGCTGCCACTCTTTTCGCTCGCCGCAATCGCCGTCATTTTGACGGCCGCGGCCGTCACAGCCGTCGGCGTCGCAATGGCCGGCCTGCCGCTTGCCGTGGCCGTCGCACTCGGCGCTATCGTCGCCCCACCGGACGCGGTTGCGGCGACCGTCATGCTCGACCGTTTCAATCTGCCGCGCCAGACCTATGTAATCCTCAAGGGCGAGAGCCTGCTCAATGACGCAGTCGCCCTCCTCATCTTCAGCGCCGCAGTGGCGGCCGCCACCAATCCCGCCTTCTTCACCGGCATTCTGGCAGAATTGACGCTGGCAGCGCCGGGCGGTCTCATCCTCGGCTATCTTCTCGGCCGTCTCTACATGATCGTTGGTCTGAAGCTCGCCGGCACGCTCGGCGGCACGCTGCTCGAGTTCGTCGCCACCTTCGGCACGTGGATCATTGCCGAGCGACTGCACCTTTCGGCGATCCTGGCGATCGTCGCATATGCCATGGTGATCGCCCGCTACATGCCGGAGCGGCAGACGGCCCGGCATCGCATTCATTCCTATTCGGTTTGGGAAGCCGCGGTTTTCCTGCTTAACGTGCTCGCCTTCCTACTGATGGGCTTGCAGGTCCGCCAGATCGTCCTCGATCTCGATCCCGGCCGCCTGAATTTTGCCATGACCTTGGCAGCCGCGGTCTTCGTCACTGTCATTGTCGTGCGCCTGGCCTGGGTGCTCGTCTATAACCGCGCCATCACCTTTCTTGCCGAGCGCGGTCTCACGACACAAGCCGCTCCCACGTTTGCCGCGAGCCTACTTGCCGGCTGGTGCGGCATGCGCGGTCTCGTAACATTGGCAACTGCGCTCGCCCTGCCGATCGACTTCCATGATCGCGATATCATCCTGCTCAGCGCGCTGGCCGTCGTTCTCGGCACGCTCATCGTCCAGGGATTGACGCTCGGGCCGCTGATCCGCTTCCTGAAATTCGATCCGGACACATCCCTGAACCGCGACATCACCAAAGCCCGCGTGGCATTGATCGACGCGGCGCTTGCCGAGCTTGAAGGTCAAGACAAATCGACCCGCATTCTGCGTGACGTCTATACCTCCGAGCGCGAGATCGCCGCCGACGGCAAACACCCGCGCGAGGTCAGCAGGCTCGACAAACAGCGCCGCAATGTCATCGGTGCGAAACGCCGCAAACTGGCCGCGATGCGCCGCGCCGGCGAGATCGACGACGACGTCTTTCATATGCTGGAACAGGAGCTTGATTGGGCTGAGCTTGCCGTTCTGCCGCCCGGTCGAGATGAGATCGTCGAAAGCTGATGCCGTTCCATGAAGTTCACGGATTCCGGAAAAGCGAATAATTGGCATTTGCTATTTTTTGTCGCTGCCGCTTATATCCCGTTCCATAGCGTTTCGATTTTCCATTGTGCATCGCATACCGGCTTTCCCTTCCAACGATTGAACGCCGGGGAAATCACGGGAGCCCGAGGCTTTCGTTCAAAGCAACAAGACATGAATAGCATCACTTCATCTTAAGTTCGGTGGCAGTCGATCGGCCGCCGCGATTGGAGGGACCGATATGACTTTCGCGCTTCGACGGAAATTGTTGCTCGCCTGCATCGCCACGTTCATGCCTATGGTCGCGATGGCGCAGGGCGCACCGTCCGCCCCTCCCCCTGTCACGGTCGCGAAGCCGGTGGTGCGCGATGTCATCGACAATGACGAATTCATCGGCCGTTTCCAGCCGGTCGACGAAGTCTCCGTGCGTTCGCGCGTCGGCGGCTACCTGCAGGAAGTTCATTTCGAAGATGGCGCCCTGGTCAAGCAGGGCGACCTGCTCTTCGTCATCGACCAGCGGCCGTTCGTCACCGCGCTCAGCCAAGCGAAGGCCGCGCTCGAAGCGTCGCAGTCCACCCTTGTTTTCGCCGACGCTCAGTACAAGCGCGCCCAGTCGCTCGCTTCGAGTGGCAGCCAATCCGCACAGACGCTGGACGATCGCCGCCGTGAATTCGATTCCGCCCAGGCCAATGTCCGCGGCGCTCAGGCCGCCGCCGACCGCGCGGCGCTCGACCTCGAATATACCGAGATCAGGGCGCCACTGAGCGGCCGCATCGACCGCCGCCTGCTCTCGACCGGCAATCTCGTGCAGGCCGACCAGACGGTGCTCACCACGATCGTCTCGCTCGACCCGATCGACTTCTATTTCGACGTCGACGAGCGCCGCCTGCTGAATTTCGCCGACACCGCACGCAAGCAGGGCAAGGATCTGCAGCTCGGCGGCGGCGGCGTCGATGTATCCGTCACGATCTCCGACCCCACCGCCAAACCTTTCATGGGAAAGCTCGATTTCGCCGAGAACCGGGTCGACAATGAGAGCGGCACCATCCGCATCCGCGCCCGCCTTGCAAATCCCGACCTCGTCCTGCAGCCGGGCCTGTTCGGCCGTGTGCAGGTCGCAGCCTCCAATACCTACAAGGCCATTCTCGTTCCCGATGAGGCGATCGGCTCGGACCAGAACGAACGCGTCGTCTATGTCGTCGACGCGCAAGGCAAGGTTTCGACCAAGCCGGTGCGGCCCGGACCTCGGCTCTACGGCTATCGCGTCATCCGCGAAGGTCTCGACGGCACCGAGACGATCATCGTCAACGGCCTGATGCGGGCGCGGCCGGGTTCGACCATCACGCCGCAGATGAGCGAACTGCCGCAGGAGCGGCAGGACACGCCCCCCGAATCCGCAAACGCGGAGAGCGGACAATGAGATTCGCCCATTTCTTCGTGGACCGGCCGATTTTTGCGGCCGTCATCTCGATCCTCTTTCTCGTCGTCGGCGGCATCGCCTATACGCAGCTGCCGGTCTCTCAATATCCGGAGATCGCGCCGCCGACCATCGTCGTGCGCACCTCCTATCCTGGTGCCGACCCGCAGACCATCGCCGATACCGTTTCGACCCCGCTCGAACAGCAGATCAACGGCGTCGAAGACATGCTGTACATGTCGTCCTATTCCAGCGCCGACGGCGCCATGTCGCTGACGATCACCTTCAAGCTCGGCACCGATCTCGACAAGGTGCAGGTGCTGGTCCAGAACCGCGTTTCCATCGCGCTGCCCCGTCTTCCCGAGGAGGTTCAGCGGCTCGGCGTGACCACCGACAAGAGCTCGCCCGACCTGATGATGGTGGTGCACCTCCTGTCGCCGTCGCATCGTTATGACCAGCTTTACGTCTCGAACTATGCCCGCAACCGCATCCGTGACGTGCTCGTGCGCCTCGACGGCGTCGGCGATGTGCAGATCTTCGGCGAACGGCAGTATTCGATGCGCATCTGGCTGGATCCGGAAAAACTCTCCGCCTATGGCATGACCTCGGATGACGTCGTCTCCGCCCTGAGGGACCAGAACGTACAGGTCTCCGGCGGCAAGATCGGCGCGCCGCCGGTGACCGGCAGGAACGCCTTCGAATATACGGTGCGAACGGATGGGCGTTTCTCCGATGTGCGCGAGTTCCGCTATGTCATCGTCAAATCGACGGGGGCGGGCCGGCTCGTACAGTTGCAGGATGTCGCCCGCATCGAACTCGGCGCGCAGGACTACGTCACCAACAGCTACCTCAACAACGACCCTGCGGTCGCTCTCGGCATTTTCGCCCGGCCGGGAACCAACGCTCTCGATACGGCCCACCAGGTCCAGACGCTGATGAAGGATATCTCCCAGAGTTTCCCGGAGGGCCTGGAATATCGCATCGTCTACGACACGACCGAATTCATCTCGGATTCGATCGATGAGGTCTACAGAACCATCGCCGAAGCGGCCATCCTGGTGGCGATCGTCGTTCTCGTCTTCCTGCAATCCTGGCGGACCGCGATCATCCCGATCGTCGCCATCCCAGTGTCGCTGATCGGCACCTTCGCTATCCTGCTCGCCTTCGGTTTCTCGCTCAATATGCTGACGCTGTTCGGCCTGGTGCTCGCCATCGGCATCGTCGTCGACGACGCGATCGTGGTGGTGGAAAACGTCGAGCGCAATCTGGCGCGCGGCATGACGCCGAAGCAGGCGTCACACGTGACGATGGACGAAGTCGGCACCGCTGTGGTGGCGATCTCGCTGGTGCTGATCGCGGTCTTCGTGCCGACGGCCTTCATTCCGGGCATATCAGGTCAGTTCTACAGGCAGTTCGCCGTGACGATCTCGGTCACCACTGCGATATCGGCCTTGAACTCCCTGACGCTTTCGCCCGCCCTTGCCGGCATATTGCTGAAAGCCCACGATCACGAGACGAAGCGCAAAAGCATTGCCTCACGCCTGGGCACCGGTCTTGCAAACGGCTTCAATCGCGGCTTCGACCGGATGAGCTCCGGCTATTCGTGGACCGTCCGGCACCTGGTCGGCAGCTGGATAGGCTTGACCTGCTCGATGCTCGCCTTCGCCGGCCTGCTCGGCGCGACCTGGTACATGACCACCCGGGTGCCCTCGGGTTTCATCCCGACCATGGACCAGGGTTACGCGATCGTTGTGGTGCAGCTTCCGGACGGCGCCTCACTGGCGCGGACTGATGCCGTCGTCAAACAGGTGGGCGACATCGCCCGAACCGTGCCCGGCGTCGGCAATGCCGTGCAGTTTGCCGGTTTCAGCGGAGCGACCTTCACCAATGCCTCGAATGCGGGGGTCGTCTTCGTTCCGTTCAAATCCTTCGCCGAACGCGAGGAAGGCGGAGAAAACGCCAACAAGATCATCGGCGAGCTCTTCGGCAAGCTGCAGAGCATCCAGGAAGCCTTCATCATCGCAATCCCGCCGCCATCCGTGCGCGGCGTCGGAAACTCCGGCGGCTTCAAGATGCAGATTTCCGATCTCGAAAATCCCGACATGACGCGCGTGCTGGGCCTTGCCCGCCAGATGATGGGGGCGGCGGCAACGACCGAAGGGCTGACCGGCGTCTTTACGACCTTCTCCGATGCCAGCCCGCAATATTTCCTGTCGATCGACCGCGACAAGGCGCGCTTCCTGAACGTGCCGATCCCCAATATCTTCAACGCGCTTTCGATCAACCTCGGCGTCGCCTACGTGAACGATTTCAACGCGTTCGGCCGCGTCTACCAGGTTCGCGCCCAGGCCGACCGGCAATACCGCATGGACAGGGAGGATATTCTCGCCCTGAAAGTACGCTCGGCGACTGGCGCACTGGTTCCTCTCGGAACCCTGATGGACATTCAGGATTCCAGCGGCCCGGCGCTCGTCCAGCGCTACAACATGTATGTCTCGGTGCCGCTTCAGGGCAATCCGACGCCCGGCACCTCGACGGGCGACGCGCTGAAGAAGATGGAGGAGCTGGCGGCCAAGATCCTTCCGCCGGGGACGACCTTCGAATGGACGGAACTCGCCTATCAGGAAACACATACCGGCAACACCGCCGTCTACATCTTCGCCCTCTCCGTCATTTTCGTCTTCCTGGCGCTGGCGGCCCAATATGAAAGCTGGGTTCTGCCACTCGCGATCATTCTCATCGTCCCGCTTGCCGTGCTCGCCGCACTGATCGGGGTCTCGCTGAGAGGAATGGACAACAACGTCCTGACGCAGATCGGCCTGATCGTCCTGATCGGCCTTGCGGCCAAGAACGCCATTCTGATCGTCGAGTTCGCCAGGCAGGCGGAAGAGGAAGGAAAAACGCCAGTGGAGGCCGCCATCGAGGCGAGCCACCTTCGCCTGCGCCCAATCCTGATGACGGCATTCGCCTTCATCTTCGGCGTTCTGCCGCTCGCCATCGCCACCGGCCCCGGCGCCGAGATGCGCCAGTCGCTCGGCACCGCCGTCTTTTCGGGCATGCTCGGGGTGACGCTCTTCGGCCTGTTCCTGACGCCGGTCTTCTATGTCGTTCTGCGCGGCTGGCGCCGCAGCCGGCCGGCTGAAAGGCCGGTCGAAGCCGCCCCGGCCCAAAGCGAGACGGTCTGATCACGGTGTCATACAGCCTCCCGGTGGGATGATGTCAGGTGGAAAACAGATGCACCCGGCCCTGCCAGAACCGGGCAACGGTCAGCCTACCGCTGCGAAAGGCGCGCGTATCGAGATTGAGCCGCCTCGGGCGAATGTCGGGCTCGTCGCTGGGCGTGTGGCCGTGGACGACGAGTTTCGGCAAGGGAACCCTGCTTTCAAGAAAGCGGTGGCGGATGAGGACCAGGTCCTCATCCGTCTGTGCGGAGAGCGGCAGCATCGGGTCGATGCCGGCGTGCACGAACACCACGCTCGGTGTGTCCAGCATGATGGGCAGCGCTCGCATGAAATCGAGATGCGTATGCGGCAGAGACTGCCGCAGAAAGGCGTCGAGCTGCACGCCGGAGGGAAAGACGAGCGGCAGATGCTCCGGATCGAGGCCATAGGATTTAAGCGATTCCGCTGACCCCATCCGCATCCAGTCGTCATAAGGGAGCCAGCCGTCGACATAGTCGAGCATGGCGATCTCGTGATTGCCGGCAAGGCATATGCGGTCGAAACCATCAGGCGGCGGCTCGATGAGGTGAGCGATGACCTGCGCCGATTCCAGACCCCGGTCGATATAGTCACCCAGTGTCACGATCAGCTTTTGCCCGGGCAATCGCGCGCCATCTTGCAGGATCGCCTCCTCAGCTTTTAAAAGCAGATCGTAGCGGCCGTGAATGTCGCCGATCGCATAAGTTGGAATCTCGGCGATATCCAGCGTCAGACGCGGTCTCGGCTGGCGCCCCATTTTCCAAACCTCGCTATGGCGAGCAAGTGCTTCACCCATCATGTTCCTCAATTGGATAGCCCCGGTTAACCATAAGTAGAGTGGAGGGCGAGGCGATCAAGTTGGTGAGAAAATTCGAAGCGTCCGGTTTTTCTGGAAAAACCGTTCTTATCATTCGAAGGAAAATCCCTCAATCCTGTCATCCTTCGACGAAAGAGTGAGCGATGGGAACGTTATCGCAGTTTCAAGACCGTCTGAGGCCGCCGGCCCGCCGCATCGAAAACGAAGAGGAGGCCGTATCCACGGCTCGCAACCTCGCCGACACATTCCGTCATCAGGCAAACGAGCGCGATATCAACCGCATCCTGCCTTTTGCCGAGCTCGACGCGCTGTCGATATCGGGACTGACGGCAATCTCTGTTCCGCCCGAACATGAAGGGCTCGACGTGTCGAACGCCCTGCTTGCCGAAATCATCGCGATCATTGCCGAGGCCGACGCCTCGATTGGCGAGACACTGGAAAATCACTTTTCCGTACTGGAAACCCTCCGTACCCAGGCGGCCGAGGATCTGAAAGCATCGCTGTTTGCCCGTGTGCTGCTCGGCGACCGCTTCGCCGGCGCAACCGTCGCCGACGGCAGCGAGCTGTCGGTCGACGGACCGGGGTACCGTTTGAGCGGGCGGATGCGGCCGGCGCCCGGTATTCTCTATGCCGATTGGATTGCCGCTGCCCTCACACTTCCGCCCGGCCGCCCTGTGACGCTCTACCTCAGCCGCAACAGCGGGGACGTGCAAGTGGTCGATGATTGGGACGGTTTCGGCCAGCGCACCAATGGATCGGCAACGACGCTCGCCGGCGCAGTGCATGTCGATGCCGGCACGATCGCGCCGGCCCCGTCGTCCGGTTCGACGGGCGTTTCGCTCGGCCTGCTGCTCAAGGCTGGAGTGGCCCTCGGCATCGCGCGGGCCGCCTGGGCCGACCTGATGACAGCCATTGGCGATCATACCGTCTCCCGCTCCCGGCTCGGCGAACACGCCGTCGGCATCGAAATCACAGCGGCAGCTCTGGAGCGAGCGGGCCGCAAACTCGATATCGCCCAGGTCAATCCTGTAGAGGCTGCGATGGCGGATGCCTATTTTTCCGCCTCGGCGGCCGCGATCACTGCCGGAGAGACGGCCCTCAACGCCGCAAACGCACTGTTTGAGCTCGCGGGCGAAGCGTCAACCGGCATAGGCCTTAATCTCGACCGCCATTGGCGCAATGCACGCATCCACGCGCTGTCGCTGCCTCGCGATCGATTGCTGGACCGCGCCGGCGACCATATGTCGAGATGAGCCCTGAACGACACAGCATGGCGCTTTAGACCGTATGAAATCGAAACGTCTCAGCTGGCGGCGGAGATCGGCAATTCGTCCCCGGTGTCTTCAATGCGGCCGCCGGCTGCGACGAATTGGTCGAGGGTCATATTGTCCAGAATGGCGGCGATCGCATCCCGAACATCGGTCATCGAACGCCGCACCTGACAGGTTTCCGGGTCGGCGCAGTCGTCGCAGGCCTCGTAAGCCGTCCGGCTGGCGCAGCGGATCGGCGCCAGCGGCCCATCGAGCGTGCGGATGACATGGCCGATGCGGATCTCGGAAGCCGGCCGCGAGAGAGAATACCCGCCGCCAGGCCCCTTTTTTGAACGCAGGATACCGACATTGCGCAGCTCGAGCAGGATCGTGTCGAGAAACTTCTTCGGAATATTGTTGCGCGCCGCGACGTCATTGATGAAGGCAGTCTCGCCCGGCGCCAGGCGCGCCAGATCGACCAGTGCCTTCAGGCCGTATTTTCCCTTCTTCGTCAGCATTGTCGTCGCCTTTTGAAAACCGCAATATTTGCCCGTCAATAGCAGGCAAATAACGTCGAAAGCGTGAAGATACAACAAAATAGCTAATTTTTATAGCTTGTATCGGCAACGTCCACGGCCGGCTGGCAGTCATGCGAAGAACAGGCTTGCCGTGCTGCTCATTGCGCCAGCTTCGATCAAATCGTCTTCAGCATGCCGCCATCGACGAAATAGGTCGATCCGATGCAGTAACTCGCCCTCTCCGAACTCAGAAAGACGAAGACGTTCGCCAGTTCCTCCGGCGTGCCGAAGCGTTTGGAGGCAGCATGCTCATTGGCAACGCTTTGCAGGTACCCTTCCCAGTTTCCGCCGCTTTCGGCCGTCAGCTGCTTGGCGGTCTTGATCCAGTCGGGCGTCAGGATCAGGCCGGCATTGATGCAGTTGACGCGGATATTGTCCTGGATGAGCTCGGTCGAGAGCGTCTTTGAAAACATCATCAGCGCCGATTTGCTGACATTGTAGATCGGTTCGTACCAGAGCGGCTGGACGGCGCAGATCGAGGCATTGTGCAGGATCACCCCGCCGCCTCGCTTCTTCATCTGCGGTGCGATGCCGCGCGCAAGCCTCACGGCGGCCATCACGTGCAGGTCCCAATAGGCCTGCCATTTCTCATCAGGCGCCTCCATGACGGTCTCGTTCGATCCGGTGCCGGCATTATTGATGAGGATATCGGCGCCACCCTTTTCGGCAGCCGCGGCAATGATCGCCTCCGTTCCCGCAGCCGTCGCGACGTCGGCGGCGACGGCGGTGGCGCTGACGCCGAATTTCTCGGCAATGCGGGCGCCCTCCGCCTCCAGCCGTTCGCCGCCACGCGCAGCCAGCACGAGGTCCACGCCCTCAGCCGCCAGCCCTTCGGCGATCGCCAGTCCGATGCCGACCGACGCACCCGTTATGACGGCGATCTTACCCTTCAATCCCAGATCCATGTCTTCCTCCGAAGCGCCGGCGATCCCGGCTCGTGGAAGCAAGTGTTCCGCCAATGAATCCGGGCGTCAAGCACCCAAACGCCTCTTGCGGCGGTCTCTGTTCTGTCGCAGCCTGCATCCGCACCGGGAGGAGTTTTCATGCGACGTTATTCAGCCTGTATAGAGTGGCTGTTTGCCGAGGACGGCGACAGCTTTCCCGACCGCATCCGTCGCGCCCATGCTGGCGGCCTGACGGCGGTCGAATTCTGGCGCTGGACCGACAAGGATCTGGACGCGATCGAGGCGGCGTTGAAGGAAACCCGGCCTTGCCGTCACCAGCCTCGTCGCCGAGCCGATGATCGCGCTGACCGATGCCGCCAACCGGAAGGCCTGGCTGAAAGGCCTTGCCGATTCCGTCACAGTCGCCAAACGCCTCGGCGCGCCGGTGCTGATCGCCCAGGCAGGCGACGATCTCGCCGGCTTCAGCCGTGAAGAACAGCGCCGGGCCCTCAGCGAAACCTTGAAACCAGGTGCCGATATCCTGAAAGGCAGCGGCGTGCGGCTCGGCGTAGAACCTCTCAACATCCGTATCGATCATATCGGCTACTTCCTCGATTCAACCCGCGAAGGCCTCGACGTCGTCGATGACGTCGCCCGCCCCGAGATCGGCATCGTCTACGACATCTACCATTCCGCCGTGATGGGCGAACGCACCGAAGACGTGCTGGACGGCCGCCTGCACCGTGTTTTCCACGTCCATGTCGCCGATCATCCCGGCCGCAACGAACCGGGTTCCGGCGGGATAGACCTCGCTCATCGCCTCGACTGGATCTTCGCCAACGGCTATGCCGGCGCCGTCGGTCTGGAATACCGGCCGACCAAGCCCGGCGCGGACGCAGTCAAGGCTGCCATTGCTGCGCTCGGTGGTTAAACCCCGGGGACATCGACGCTCGCCGCCGCCTTGCAAGGTCCGGCCGAGCGGCGCTCGATAATGCGCGAGGCGATCATGATGCGCCTCGCCGGCATGCCCGGCAGGCGTGGATTCTCGATCCGTTCAAGCAATAGCCGCAGCCCCACGGCCCCGCATTCCTGCCCCTCCATCCTCACCGTCGTCAGCGCCGGCGAGATCAGTGACGCCGGCGAGTAGTCGCCGAAACCGACAACCGAAATATCGTCCGGAATGCGGTACCCCTGCCCAAGCAGTTCGGAGACCACGGTCAGCGCTAACCCGTCATGGGCGCAGAAAAAAGCCGTCGGGCGAATGCCTTTGTCCACGAGCGCCCGGAACGCCGTGCCGAAGCCATTCTCTTCGTCGAATTGCATAACATGGAGCGCAACATCAGGATAACGTTCGGCGATTTCGCGAGCGCCGTAATGGCGCTCCTGACGTCCCCGCAGGCCCGGCATGCCATAGACGTACACGATGGACCGGTGGCCGAGTCCGACTAGATACTCCACCACCGCCTGCCCTGCCTCATGGTCGGTGCCGCCGACATGGTCGACCTGCTCGAGCGCATCGACCCAGCCGAAACGCACGATCGGAACGCCGGTGGCGCTCGCCGCTGCCACGGCCTCACGGGCATGCGGACCAACGAGCATCAGGCCATCACAGCTGCGCGCCAACTCTTCCAACTGGCCGACATCATGGGTCCAGCGCACGCGCAGCGTCATGCCAAGCCGATGAGCCTCTCGCTGCACACCGTTCTGCACCTGCATATAGAGCTCGCTGTTGACGGCATCGAGATCGTGAAAGACCACCGCAACCTCGCCGGCAGCACCATGCCCGGCGGGCTTGGTGTAGCCTAGGCGCTGCGCCGTGTCGCGGATCAGCGCGCGCGTTTCCTCGCTGACACCGCTCTTGCCGGCGAGCGACCGCGAGACCGCAAATTTCGACAGCCCGACCTCTCGCGCGATCGTCTGCAAAGTAACCCGGCCCCTGCTTCCCACGTGGCACCTCGCCCTTCGATTGATAGGCGCTGGTTATACCAACTGCGCCTGTATGCCAAATTTTCTCACTAACGTGAACATAACGCTTTACCTAACAATATCCAAATGTAATCTTTCCCTCATCCCGGCCCCACAGCAAAAATAATGATAATGGCACGGGTTTTTGGAGGAGATCCCTATGATCAAGCTGAAACGACGTGCGTTTCTGGCCGGGACGTCGGCCGCCCTGATAATGCCGGCCCTGCCGGTTTTCGCCGCTGACTTCAAGGAAGCGGATGTCCTGAAAGCGAAAGTGTCGAGCGGCGCCCTGCCGGGTCTCCAGGAGAGGCTTCCCGAAAATCCGCTCGTCGTCAAACCGGTTGAAAGCATCGGCAAATACGGCGGCGACTGGAACATGGCGCTAGTCGGCGGCGGGTCGCTGTCGATGCTGTTCCGCTACCAGGCCTATGAGCCGCTGCTACGCTATACGCGCGATTGGTCTGGCGTGACGCTGAATGTCGCCGAGTCCTTTGAGGGCGATGCCGACTCCAAGGTCTATACGATCCGCCTGCGCAAGGGCATGAAATGGTCGGATGGCCATCCCTACACCACCGCCGACATCAAGTTCTGGTACGATACTGTTTTCACCGACAAGCGCGTCGCCTTTGTCGGTCAGGATCATTGGAAATCCGGCGGTAAGCCGGCCAAGCTGGAGATCGTGGACGAGCAGACCTTCAAGGTCATCTTCGACAAGCCGAACGGCCTGTTCCCGCTGCAGGTCGCCTGGGCAAACAACGATCAGACGACGCGCACGCCGAAGCATTATCTCGAGCAATTCCACATCGATTACAATCCGAAGGCCGATGAACTCGCCAAGCAACGCGGCTTCGAAAGTTGGATCGCGTCGTTCCAGGCGGCCGCCGGCTTCCAGGACGACAACGCCTTCTTCCTCAACTCCTCGAAGAAGCCCTGCGTGCATGCCTGGGTGTTCACGATCGCGCCAGGCGAAAACACCGAACGGGCTGTTGCCGAGCGCAATCCATACTATTGGAAGGTTGATAGCGAGGGCAACCAGCTGCCCTATATGGACCGCATCGTTTACCAGATGGTCGCCGACCCGCAGGTTCTGCTGCTGAAGGCCATGCAGGGCGAGGTCGACCTGATGGACCAGTACATTGCCACGCCGAACAACAAATCGGTTCTCTACGATGCGCGTGAGCAGGGCGGCTATGATTTCTACACGCTGACTTCGACCGAAGCCAATGTCATGAATTTCATCTTCAACCTGAACCACAATGACGAGACCAAGCGGAAGCTCTTCCGGAACAAGGATTTCCGTGCCGCACTCTCGACCGCACTCGACCGGCAGTCGCTGATCGATGCGGTGCTCGTCGGCCAGGGGGCGCCTGCCCAGCCGTCGATCAAGAAGGAAGATCCGCTTTACAACGAGCAACTCGCCACGCAGTTCACGGCCTATGACGTCGACAAGGCGAATGCCATGCTCGATCAGATCGTGCCGAAGCGCGACGACCAGAACTTCCGCCTCGACGAAAAGGGCCGCCGCCTGACGATCATCTTCGAGATCGACCAGGCGCGCGCCGTCTTCCTCGATCTCTTCCAGCTGGTGATCCCGATGTTCCAGGCGGTCGGCATCGATGCGCAGATGCGCACGATGGACCGTTCGCTCTGGGAGACGCGCGTCCGCCAGGGCCGTGATTTCGATGCGACCGCCCATCAGTTCGGCGCAAATGGCGGCGTCGCCGCCATGCTCGACCCGCGCTACTACGTGCCGACCGATGCCAACGCCATGTACGCCCCGGCCTGGCAACTCTGGTATCGCGACCGCACCAATGCCAATGCCGAGGAACCGCCGGAAAGCACGAAGAACCAGCTTGCGCTCTACGACAAGCTGAAGACGACTTCCGACCCATCGGGCCAGCGCGAGGTCATGAAGCAGATCCTTCAAGGCGCCGCCGACAATTTCTATGTCTTCGGCATCTCGCTGCCGCCCGACGGCTACGGCATCGTCAAAAACAACATGAAGAACATCACGAAAACCATGCCGAACTCCTTCGGCTGGCCGACGCCCGCTCCGACCATGCCGGAGCAGTTCTACAAGGTCTAGAGCAGTTCCAGGAAAATGCGAAGCGGTTTTCCTGGAACTGCGTTAAGACAAAAACTCAGAGCGATTACACGACTGGTAAGATTGAACCGCTCTGATGACCTTTTTCCATGATGCCTTCTCAGGCGCCGGCCCCTCCGGTTGGCGCTGAGGCGCTCTCTTTTGCCAATGATTGGATGAAGACGATGCTCGACGCCAGGAGACAGAACACCCACACGCTGAGGACGCCGGACTGGTTTAAGACCGCGACCCGCTGGACCCAGCTGACCTTCGTGGAAGACGACCCGGAGAAATACGACCCGGCCTTCTGGATCGATGTCTTCAAACGCACGAAATCGAACGCGGTCTGCCTCAGTGCCGGCGGCTATATCGCCTATTATCCGAGCGAAGTGCCTTACCACTATGTCAGCAAATATCTCGGCGACAAGGATATCTTCGGCGCGCTCGTCGATGCCGCCCGCAAGCTCGACATGCACGTCATGGCCCGCGTCGACCCGCATGCGGTCCATGACGATGCCGCCAAAGCCAATCCGGAATGGGTGATGATCAATGCCGACGGCACGCCGCGCCGCCACTGGGCCTATCCCGATGTCTGGGTCACCAATGCTTATGGCGACTACAACACCGTCTTCATGCCTGAGGTGGTCAAGGAGATCGTCCGCAAATACGATATCGACGCGGTCTTCGCCAATCGCTGGCAGGGCCACGGCGTCGATTACAGCGAAGACAGCGCCCGCCGCTTCAAGGACATGTTCGGCTATGCCCTTCCTGCAAGACCCGATGCCGAGGATCCCGCCTGGCAGGCCTGGGTGCAGTGGCGCCGCCGCGTGCTCACCGACATGATCGCGCAGTGGGACGATGCCGTCAAAGCGATCCGCCCGCATGCGAGCTTCATTCCGAACATGGGTGGCGCTTCGCTGATGGAATTCGATCTCTCGGTCATCGCCAAACACTGCCCCTTCCTCGTCGTCGACCATCAGGGCCGCAAGGGCCTTGAGCTCGGCTGGTCGGCAGGCCGCAATGGCAAGCGCATCCGAGCCACCTTCCCCGACCGCCCGGTCGTGCTGATCACCTCGATCGGCCCCGAGGAGGAATATCGCTGGAAGGATGCCGTCACCTCGGGCGAGGAGATGCAGCTCTGGATCAATGACGGCACCGCCCACGGCCTCTACGCCTGGTTCACCAAGTTCAACGGCGTCGTGCCTGACAAACGCTGGGTCGAGCCGGTGGCCGACGCATTCGCCCTGCAGGCAGCCATCGAGCCGGTGCTGGAAAGCATGAAGCCGACCGCCGAAATCGCCGTCATCGATCCCTCGACGACGCTGCGCCACTGGGCGCCGGAAGAACGGCATTCCGCCGAGAAGCACGACCTCGGTTTCTACCATGCCCTCGTCGAGGCCCGCCTGCCCTTCGAGCTGCTTTCGGACCAGGTGTTGACCGACGAGAGCCTCGATCGGTTCAAGCTCATCATCCTTGCCAACGCTTCCTGCCTTTCGGATGCGCAGAACGCGGCGATCCGCGCCTATGTCGATCGCGGTGGCAGCATGATTGCCTCTTACGAGACGTCGCTGCGCGACGAATTCGGCAAGAAGCGCCCCGACTTCGGCCTCGCCGACGTGCTGGGTGCCAGCTACGTCTCCGGCCCGCGCGGCATCGTCAAGAACACCTATGTCGCACTTTCCGGCGATCACGCGATCAACCGGGGCTTCGACGGTGCCGAGCGCATCATGGGCGGCACTCGCCTGATCCACGCCGTACCGTCGGCCGATGCGAAGGCGCCCTTCCTCTACGTTCCCGACTTTCCCGATCTGCCGATGGAAGAGGTCTATCCGCGAGAAGAACCAAAAGGTGCTGCCGTCATCGCCCGCGAGACTGGCAAGGGTGGCCGCACAGTCTATATTCCCTGGAATATCGGTGAGATCTTCTGGGAGGTCTATGCCGTCGATCATGCGCGGCTCCTCGCCAACGCCGTCCATTGGGCACTCGGCAAGACACCACGCGTCACCATCGAGGGCAAGGGCGTCATCGATCTGGCGCTACGCGAAAACGGTGAGGGCATGGCAGTCAGCCTCTTCAACCTCACCAACCCGATGATGATGAAAGGCCCGATCCGCGACAATTACCCTCTGGCAGCGCAGACCATTTCGGTGGAGATTCCGGAGGGCCGATCGGTGGCGAAGGCATGGCTCGTCGTTGCCGACCGCGCCGCAAGCTTCAGCCTTGCGAACGGCCGTGCGCAGGTGGAGGTGCCCGGTATCGACCGGCTGGAAGTCCTGCATCTCACCTGGAAATGAAGTGACAGGCGACGGAGGAGCGCTTTCGGCCTGAAGGGCCGACGGCGCGTGAAGATCCGGGGGAGGCGCGTCACAGCGTTCCCGACGGGAGGAGAAACGTTTCGATGCTTGGCTATATCTTCAAGCGCGTACTCTACATGATCCCGACCTTGTTCGGCATGTCGCTGATCTCGTTCCTGATCATCCAGCTGCCGCCAGGTGATTACCTGACCTCGATGATCGCCACCATGAGCGACAGCGGCCAAACCGTCGATCCCGCTCAGATCGAGCGGCTGAAGGAAATCTACGGCTTCGATGACCCCTTCTATGTCCAATACCTCAAATGGATCTGGGGCATCGTCAGCCGCGGCGACTTCGGCTACTCCTTCGAGTGGGGTCAGCCAGTCTCCGGGCTGATCTGGGCGCGTATGGGCTCGACGCTGGTTATCTCGCTCTTGAGCCTGCTCTTCGTCTGGATCGTGGCTTTGCCGATCGGCGTCTATTCCGCCGTCCGCCGCCACTCCGTCGGCGACCATGTCTTCACCTTTCTCGGCTTCATCGGCCTTGCGGTGCCGAACTTCATCCTGGCGCTGACGTTGATGTACATCGCCTATAAATTTCTTGGCCAGAGCGTCGGCGGGCTGGTCTCGCCGGCATATGCCGAAGCGCCCTGGAGCTTTGCCAAGGTCGGCGATTTCCTCGCCCATCTCTGGATCCCGATCATCATCATTGGCGCGTCTGGAACGGCAGCGATGATCCGGATCCTGCGCGCCAACCTGACCGACGAACTGCACAAGCCCTATGTCGTTACGGCCCGCGCCAAGGGACTGCCGGAATACAAGGTGATCCTCAAGTATCCGGTCAGAATCGCGCTCAATCCCTTCGTCTCGGCGATCGGCTGGGTGCTGCCGCATCTCGTTTCGGGCGTGACGATCACTGCCATCGTGCTGAACCTGCCGACCGCTGGTCCCCTGCTTTTCCGCGCGCTGATCTCGCAGGACATGTACCTCGCCGGCAGCTTCATTCTGCTTTTGAGCGCGCTGACCCTTGTCGGCATGCTGCTGTCGGATCTGCTGCTGGCCCTGCTCGATCCACGCATCCGGTTCAATTGAGGGCGAACGCGATGAGCACGCACGAGACCTTCGGAAATCATGCTGGTCCGCTTCACACTGTTGCCGATGGCCCCTCGATCAGCCCATTGAAACAGGGCAAGACCGTCTCGACCGCAGCGATCGGTCCCTGGCGGCTGGTCGCTGGCAAGCTGATCCGCCAGAAGGTGGCGATGGTGGCCGGCGTCATTATCCTCTGCCTCTATCTGGTCGGTCTGTTCGCCGAATTCCTGGCGCCCGCTTTGCCGATGACCTCGCGGCCGCAATACACCTATGCCCCGCCGCAGGGCTTCAGCTTCTTCGTCGAAAAGCCGGACGGCAGCTCTGAGTTCAATATCCATGTGAAGGGCTACAAGGTCGAGATCGACAAGGTGGCGCTACGCCGCACCTTCGTCGTCGACGACACCAAGGTCGTCCCGATCGGCTTCTTCGTCAAAGGCGCGGCCTACGATCTCTGGGGCGTGATCCCGATGAACCGGCACCTGATCGGCCCGCTCAACCAAAACGACCCGATGTACCTGCTCGGCGCCGACCGGCTCGGCCGCGATGTCTTCTCTCGGCTCGTCTACGGCACCCGCGTATCCATGTCGATCGGCCTCGTCGGCGTCGCCATGTCGCTGATCCTCGGCGTCGTGCTCGGCTCGATCTCCGGTTTCTACGGCGGCTGGGTCGATACGCTGATCCAGCGCGTCATCGAGGTCGTCAGTGCAATGCCGACCATCCCGCTGTGGCTCGGCCTGGCGGCGGCGATCCCGCTGACATGGTCGCCGGTCAATGTCTATTTCGTCATAACGATCATCGTCTCGCTGCTCGGCTGGACCAGCCTGGCGCGTGAAGTGCGCGGCCGGTTCCTGGCGCTGCGCAGTGAGGATTTCGTCGTTGCCGCCAGGCTCGACGGATCCAGCGAGACCAGGCTGATCTTTCGGCATATCCTGCCGTCACTGACAAGCCATATCCTTGCGGTCGTCACACTGGCCGTACCGACCATGATCGTCGCCGAGACCTCTCTTTCCTTCCTCGGCATCGGCCTTAAGCCGCCGGTCGTCAGTTGGGGCGTGCTGCTGCAGGACGCCCAGAACATCCGCACCGTCGCCACCGCGCCGTGGCTCTTGATCTGGCCGTCGCTCGCAGTCGTCATCGCCGTCCTGTCCTTCAATTTCTTCGGCGACGGCCTGCGCGATGCCGCCGACCCCTACGACAATTGAGGAGGAAACCATGGCCGACCTTTCAAAAGACGTCGTTCTCTCCGTCGAAAACCTCTCGATCGATTTCAGGCTGCGCACCCACATCCTGCACGCCGTCGAAAATGTCAGTTTCGAGCTGAAACGCGGGCAAACGCTGTGCCTCGTCGGTGAAAGCGGCTCCGGCAAGAGCGTCACCGCCCGTTCGCTGCTGCAGATCGTCGACAGCCCCGGCAGTATTGTTTCCGGCCGCATCCTGCTCAGGGACGGCGACGGGGCCACCGGAAGTCACGGCATCACCGATATTGCCGTCTTGAAGCCGTCCGATCGGGCGATGCGGGCCATCCGCGGTCGCCGCATCGGCCTGATCTTCCAGGAGCCGATGAGTTCGCTGTCGCCGGTTCACACCATCGGTTCGCAGATCATTGAGGCGGTGCGCCTGCACAGTGATCTCGATCATCGCGCCGCCCGCGAAAGGACCGTCGAACTGCTGCGACAGGTCGAGATCCCGAACCCGGACAAGATGGCTGACCGCTACACCTTCGAATTCTCCGGCGGCATGCGCCAACGCGCCATGATCGCCATGGCGCTTGCCGGCAATCCCGACATTCTCATCGCCGACGAGCCGACGACAGCCCTCGACGTCACCACCCAGGCCGAAATCCTCGATCTGATCAAGCGCCTGCAGGTCGAACGCGGCATGGCCATGCTGCTCATCACCCATGACATGGGGATCGTCGCCGAAGTGGCCGACGATGTCGCCGTCATGCGCTTCGGCCGCATCGTCGAGCGCGGACCCGTCGATGCAATCTACCATGCCGCCGAACATCCCTATACCCGCCAACTGCTTGCCTCGACAGTCAAGCTCACGCATCATGTCGATGGCAAGCTGCCCGCCATAGCACTGTCGCCGGCGGCACCGCAGCCGATCCTGTCCGTCCGCCACCTCAGCAAGATCTATGGTTGGCACGGCAAGGCCAACACGTTGCGCGCCGTCGACGACGCCAGCTTCGATCTCTATCCCGGCGAAAACCTCGGTATTGTCGGCGAAAGCGGCTCCGGCAAGACGACACTCGGTCGGCTCATCCTGCGCACCGTCGAGCCGACCTCGGGCAGCATCAGCTATTGCGGCAAGGACGGCGGCGAGATCGACGTCACCAAACTCACCAAGCGCGAACTCCGCACATTCCATCGCGAAGTCCGCTTGGTTTTTCAGGATCCCTTCGCCTCGCTCAATCCGCGCATGACTGTCAAGGAGGTGATCGGCGATCCGCTTGTTGTCAACGGGCTGGCAAGGGGCAAGGCGCTGGCGGACCGTGTCGCCGAACTGATGCGCCTTGTCGGCCTCGACCCGATGGGGATGGAGCGTTATCCACATGCCTTCTCCGGCGGCCAGCGCCAGCGCATCGGCATCGCTCGCGCGCTTGCGCTAGACCCACGCATCATCATCGCCGATGAGGCGACGTCCGCTCTCGATGTCTCGATCCGCAGCCAGATTCTCGACCTGCTGCTCGATATCCGTCAACGGCTGAACCTAAGCTTCATCTTCATTTCGCACGACATTTCGGTGGTGCGTTATTTCTGCGATCGTGTCGCCGTCATGCATCGCGGCAAGATCGTCGAACTCGGCGAGGCCGAACAAATCTGCACCGCTCCTGAGGGGGCCTATACGAAGAGCCTCATCTCCGCCGTTCCCAATCCCGACCCTCGCGACAAGCGCATGCTGCACCGGCATCGTTTCGTCGCGTCTGCCGATATCTAAGGACGATCCCGTGCCGAAATTTTCCGCCAACCTTTCCTTCCTCTACCAAGACCTGCCCTTTCTCGACCGCTTCGCCGCTGCTGCAAAGGACGGCTTCGGTGCCCTCGAATATCTGGGCCCCTATGCCGAACCCAGGGAGAAGGTTGCCGAGGCGCTGAAGGCAAGCGGCCTGAAACAGGCGCTCTTCAACGTGCCGTCCGGCGACTGGGCCGGCGGCGAGCGCGGCATCGCCTGCCTGCCGGAGCGTGCAGAGGAGTTCCGCGATGGACTCGAGCAGGCGCTCGACTATGCCGCAGCGCTTGATTGCCGGCAGGTGAATGTCATCTCCGGCCTGGTGCCAAAAGGTGCGG
Source organism: Rhizobium sp. NLR10b (assembly GCF_019685435.1). Lineage (NCBI taxonomy): Bacteria > Pseudomonadati > Pseudomonadota > Alphaproteobacteria > Hyphomicrobiales > Rhizobiaceae > Rhizobium > Rhizobium sp. NLR10b. The sequence goes on from NZ_JABDWV010000017.1 coordinate 122,950, forward strand.
ACCTTCAAACGCTGGAAACGGTGCTGGTCGGCAATCTGAAATATGCTGCGAAACGTTGTGCCGACGCCGGCGTCACCCTGCTGATCGAGCCGATCAACCTGCGGGATATTCCGGGTTTCTTTCTGTCGACCACCACCCATGCGGAGCGCATCCTCGACAGGGTCGGTTCCGACAACCTCTATATCCAGTATGATTTCTACCACATGCAGGTCATGCAGGGCGATCTGATCCCCACCTTCACCCGACTTAAGGAGAAAATCGCCCATGTGCAGATCGCCGACCATCCTGGGCGCAACGAGCCCGGCACCGGCGAGATCAACTACAATTTCATCCTCTCCGAACTCGACCGCCTCGGCTACGACGGCTGGGTCGGCTGCGAGTACAAGCCGAAATCCGGCACCAAGGATGGCCTCGGCTGGATGAGATCCTATCTGAAGTCAGCGAGGGCAGCATGAGCATCGGATTTATCGGACTGGGCGTCATGGGCCGCCCGATGGCGGAGCATCTGATCGATGCCGGCCACACGCTGCATCTGAACCGGGTGAAAGAGACCTCGCAGCATCTTGTCGACAAGGGCGCCATAGCCGCCGCGAGCGCCAGGGTGGTGGCGCATGCTTCGGACATCGTCATCCTGATGCTGCCGGATACATCAGATGTCGAGGCGGTCCTCTTCGGCGAACACGGCGTTGCCTCCGGCCTTTCTCAGAGCAAGCTCGTTATCGACATGAGCTCGATCTCCCCGGTCGCCACCAAAACTTTCGCCAAACGCATCGAGGCCCTCGGCTGCGATTATCTCGATGCTCCCGTTTCCGGCGGAGAGGTGGGTGCCAAGGCTGCCTCTTTGACGATTATGGTCGGTGGCAAGGAGCAAGCATTCGAACGTGCCCGGTCGATTTTCGAAAAGTTGGGCAAGAACATCACCCATGTCGGAGGTAACGGCGACGGGCAGACGGCCAAGGTCGCCAACCAGATCATCGTCGGCCTGACGATAGAGGCAGTTGCCGAAGCGCTGCTCTTTGCCAGGAAGGCCGGCGCCGACCCGGCCAAGGTGCGCTCGGCGCTGATGGGTGGCTTTGCCGCTTCCCGCATCCTCGAAATGCATGGGGAGCGCATGATCAATCAGACCTTCGAGCCCGGCTTCCGTATCCGCCTGCACCGCAAGGACATGACGCTTGCCGTCGATGCCGCCCGCGCACTCGATCTGTCGCTGCCGAACACTGCCGCCACGCAACAACTGATGAACGCCGCGGTCGCCAATGGCGACGGCGAACGCGATCATTCCGCCCTCATCCGCACCCTGGAACTCCTCGCCGGAGGACCGCGCTAGATCAACGCTTTTTAGTATAGCCGGCCATCTTCGACTGCCTACTGCCGGAGCCTTCTTTCCGGACGGCGAAGCCATGTCCGGACATCGATAGAGAAGGACAGGACAATGCTGAACAAAGATATCCAACTGCCCTACGGCGCCGTCTACTTCCGCAAATCCAATCCGCCCCGTGAAGATTGGGAGCGCGACTACGCCACGGCCGGGCAAGACGGCCTCAACATCTTCCGCCACTGGTTCATGTGGAGCGCAATCGAAACCGCCCCCGGCGTCTACGACTGGGAAGAATATGACCGTCAGATGGACCTTGCGGCGGCACACGGCATCAAGACCGTTATCGCCGAGTTGATTCATGCCGTGCCCGACTGGGCGGTGCGCAAATACGCTCATGCATTGCAGGTCAATGCCGACGGCACCAAACTCGGTTCCTATATGGGTGTGTCGTCGGCGACCGGCGGCTTCTCCAACAATGGTGGCGGCGCCGGCGCCCTGACGCTGAACTGCCCGGAAGTGAGGGAAGCAGCGGGCAGATTCCTGACCGCGCTCGCCACCCGCTACAAGGATCATCCGGCGATCTATGGTTACGACGTCTGGAACGAGTGCAACTATTCCGCGGACGTCGATTACAGCCCCTATGCAAAGGCTGTTTTTCGCAAATGGCTCGAAAAGAAATACGGCAGCCTGAAGGTCCTGGCCAAGGCCTGGTACCGCTACAGCTATGCCGAATGGGATGACATCGAGCCGCCGGCGCACATGGCACCCTATCCTGAATGTATCGACTGGCTGCAGTTCAAACGCGACAACTTCTACGATCAGATGCAATGGCGCATCGACACGATCCGCGCCGTCGACCAGAAGAACACCGTCCTTGCCCACGGCATATCCGGCGCAATTCCCAACATGGCTGCCAACGGCTGCGACGACTGGCTTGCAGCCTCCAAGGTCGAGGTCTACGGCTTTACCTGGATCCAGGCGCGCAAGGGGTCGGAAGCCTGGAAGAACTGGTACGGCGTCGACATCAACCGCGCCGCCGCGCGCGGCAAACCCTTTTGGCACGCCGAGCGCCAGGGCGGCCCGCTCTGGCTGCAGCCGCAGGTGATCGGCCGTGACAAGGAGGATGGCCGCGTCGCCGAGCCCGAGGATATTCGCCTCTGGAGCATGACCTCACTTGCCGGCGGCGCCCGCGGCGTGATCAATCTGCGCTGGCGCCCGCTGCTCGACGGTCCGCTCTTCGGCGCTTTCGGCTCCTACGGCATGGACGGCTCGCGCACGCCGCGCTCCGACATGGCAAGCGCCATGGCGAGATGGGCCAATGACAAGGCGCAGGCTCCCCTCTGGGAGGCAAAGCCCGTGCGCGGAGAGGTCGGCATCCTCGTCGTGCGCGAAACGCAGGAGTTCGATTACCTCCTGAACCACGACCGCACGGAAAAGCCCTATCCCGAAGCGATGTGGGGCGCTTATCGCGCCTTCCTCGAAACCGGTACGCAACCGGATTGGGTGCATATCGACGACCTCGCGGACTATGATTTCCTCTATTTCCCTTATCCGATCATGTTCACTTCAGAGCAGGCGAAACGCCTGAAAGCTTGGGTCGAAAACGGCGGCACACTGATTGCCGAGGCATGCCCCGGCTATTTCGGCGATCGCGGCCATGTCGGCACCGTGCAACCGAACATGGGCCTCGACGAGGTCTTCGGCGCACGCGAGGAGGAGGTCGAATTCATGCCCGATATCGGAGACCGCACCCATTTTGATCTCGACGGCGCGGCGGTCCACGGTGGCGGCTTCCTACAGTCTTATCGGCTGACCGACGGAACGGGACGTGGCCACTTCACCGACGGTCGTCTTGCCGTCGTGGAAAATGCTTATGGCAAGGGTCGCACGCTGCTGATCGGCACCAATCCTTCCGTTGCCTATTACCGCACACAGGGGAAGGCGAACGGCGCTTTCTTCGCTGAGCTATTGAGATGGAGTGGGAAGAAGCGCCACGTGACGCTGTCGAATGCCGCACTCTTCGCCCGTATCCACGAGGGTGAAAAAGGCAGCTTCCTCTGGCTCGTCAATCCGACGAGAACCACGCAGAAGACGGAGTTGACGCTCGCCCGAGGGACCCTTGCGCAAGGCCGGGCCGTCTGGCCCGTCGGCCATATCGGCCACGGTGGCATCGATGTGCCGGCACGCGATGTGCTGATCCTTCCGCTCGATGGTTAGAACCGGACCATTTTAGGCACGCTCGGCCTACAAACCTCAATCCTGTTCTAAATTAATAGTCAGAGCGTGATGTCGTCGGAAACCGCTTACCCTTTTCGGCATCATTCTCTGAGATTTCAGGATGCGGATGAACTGGCTCCCTCGGCAAAGGCTTCAAGCTCGGGGTCCAAGTCGACCTCGACGATATTGTTGAAGACGGCGGTGGCCAGCATGATGCCGGCAAAGGCGACGAGATCGACGAGCACCTTGGTCTCGTAGCGCAATTTCAGCTTCGCCCAAAGTTCGGTCGGAACGGCATTGGAATCGGTGACAATCGCCTTGCCGAAATCGTCGAGGAGTGCCTCTTCGTCGGAAAACTCCAGCGCGTCGGGGTTGAAGCCCTTGTTGATCAGTGCCCTGCGGAAGAAGGTGACGGCAATCTTCGATCTGGCTGCCTTCGAGATCGCATGCGAGAAAATCCAGATCGCCCGGTCGCTGATCGCAGGATCGAGTTCGGCGCGCAGCGTGAACCACTCGGCATAGATGCGATGAGCCGCTGGCGAATGCAGCAGCGTCCGCTTCATGTTGGTCATGCGCCCGCGCAGCCTGACTTCCTCGTCATGCGCCGCACGAACCTCTGGTGAAGCGGTGTCGTAGTCGATCTGCGGGAGGTGGCTCATCGGGTCCGTTCTTTCCTTGTGCACAGAAGCTACAGAGTGCAGAAGATATCTGCGGCGGTACCGCGGCGATCCACTTGGCCGCCGCCGGGCTCCCGCCTAGACTGGCGAAATCGAAAGTGGAGGCAAGGCGTGAGCGACGACCACGAGCATCATCATGTCAACTGGCGCGAACACGGCGTCAAGGTCATTCCCGGCAATTCGCTCGACCCGAACACCGCGCAGACGCCGGGCATGAACCGTGCGACCGCAATCAACCATGCGCGCGCCGGCGCCGAGAAGATCTGGGCGGGCACGGTGACAATCCATGCCAATGCCAAGACCGGCGCCCACCATCACGGCGATCTCGAAAGCATCATTTACGTCGTCAAGGGCAAGGCCCGCATGCGCTGGGGCGAGCATCTCGAATACACCGCCGAGGCCGGCCCGGGCGACTTTATCTATGTCCCGCCCTATGTGCCGCACCAGGAGATCAACGCCAGCCGCGACGAGACGCTGGAATGCGTGCTCGTCCGCTCAGGCCAGGAACCGGTCGTCGTCAATCTGGATATCGAACCGGTCGAGAGACCGGAAGACGTTCGCTGGATTGATCCCATTCACCGCTGACGCCGGTCAGGCGTGAACGGCGCCGGCGCTGTTCATGGCAGGGTTCTCGATAATCCGGCCGGTATCGGCGGCATAGAGATGGATCGCATTGTGGTCGATCGCGATGCCGATCGGATCACCCGATTTCACCGTCACGGCCTCGGTCAGCGCCACAGCAAAGGGCAGCCCGTCGAAATCGGCATGAACGACGCGGCTTGCGCCGAGCTCTTCGATGAAATCGGCCGTTGCCACCAATGCGCCGGGCGCATCCGGGGCTACCAACCGGGCCGCCTCGGCGCGCATGCCGAGCACGACGCGCTTGCCTTTCAGCAGCGCGGCCCGTTCGCGTGGCAGCGCGATTCTGCGGCTCTGTTCGTAGACGAAGACGCTATCATCGTTGATCGTGCCTTCGAGCAGGTTCATCGCCGGCGTGCCGACAAAACCGGCGACGAAGCGCGACACCGGATGATGATAGACCTCTTCCGGCGTGCCGACCTGCTCCACCCTGCCGCCGTTCATCACCACCAGCCGGTCAGCCAGCGTCATCGCCTCGGTCTGGTCGTGCGTGACGAAGATCGAGGTGGCACCGAGGCGCCGGTGCAGGCGGCGGATTTCGGCACGCATGGCGATGCGCAGCTTGGCGTCGAGGTTCGACAAGGGTTCGTCGAAGAGGAACACCTTCGGCTCGCGGATCATCGCACGGCCCATGGCGACGCGCTGGCGCTGGCCGCCGGAAAGGGCGGCAGGGCGGCGGTCGAGGAAGGGTTCGAGGCTGAGCGCCTTGGCGACCTCGGCAATGCGACGGCTGCGCTCCGCCTTCGCAACACCGGCCACCTTCAAGGCGTAGCCGATGTTCTCGGCGACCGTCATGTGCGGATAGAGCGCATAGTTCTGGAACACCATGGCGCAGCCGCGCTCGCGCGGCTCCAGCTGGTTGACGACGCGGCCGTCGATGGCGATTTCGCCGCCGCTGATTTCCTCAAGCCCGGCGATCATGCGCAAGAGCGTGGACTTGCCGCAGCCGGAGGGGCCGAGAATGACGATGAATTCGCCGGACTGGATCTCCAGATCGACGCCATGAACGACGGGATGCTTGCCGTAGCTCTTCTTCACATCACGGATTGAGATCGGTGCCACAGGACTGTTCCTTCACTTCTCGGTGGAGATGAGGCCACGCACGAACCAGCGCTGCATCAGGATGACGAGCACCAGCGGCGGCGACATGATGATAAGTGTGCCTGCCATGGCGACGTTCCAGTCGGGCAGGCCGAATTCGGACGGGATGAGGGTCTTGAGCTGCGTCACCGCAATGCCGAAATTCGGATCGGTGGTGACAAGCAGCGGCCAGAGATACTGGTTCCAGGCCCAGACGAACATGATGGTGAACAGCGCTATCATGTTCGACCGCGACAGCGGCAGCAGTATGTCGACGAAAAAGCGGACGGCACCGGCGCCGTCCATCTTCGTGGCCTCGGCGAGCTCGTCGGGGACGGTCAGATAGAACTGGCGATAGAGGAAGGTGCCGGTCGCGGTGGCCACCAGCGGCGCCACCAGTCCCGTATAGGAATTCAGCAGGCCCCATTCGAGCTTGATCTGGATGCCAGACACCCAGGCGACGAGCCCGGTAATTCCCGTGATGTCGAGGATCGCCTGGAACGGCGCCAATGCATTCGCCGCAATCGAATAGGTCGGCACGATGCGGACTTCGAGCGGCAGCATCAGCGTGATGAAGATGATCCAGAAAATCAGATACCGGCCACGGAAACGGAAATAGACGATCGAAAAGGCAGCCAGCGCGGAAAGGATGACCTTGCCGGCGGCGACCGACGTGGCGAAGATGATGCTGTGAAGCAGCTTGTTGCCGAGATCGGCGCGCACCCAGGCTTCGTGCGCGTTTTCCCAGAAATGCGAGCTCGGCATCAGCGGCAACGGCACATGATTGACCGTCTCCAGATCGAGTGTCGATGCGATGATGACGATGGCGAAAGGCAGAAGCGCGATCACCATGCCGAGCGCCAGAACCGTGTAGCAGACGAAGTTGAATATCGGCGTGCGTTCGATCATGTCAGCGACCTCACTTGTAGTGCACGCGCCGCTCGATGAAGCGGAACTGGAAAATGGTGAGAAGGACGACGAGCGCCATGAGGATGATCGACTGGGCGGCGGCCCCCGAATAATCGAGCCCCCTGAAGCCGTCGAAATAGATCTTGTAGACCATCAGTTCCGTCGCCCGCGCCGGACCGCCCTGAGTCATGACGTCGACGATACCGAAGGAATCCTGGAAGCTTTCGGTGATGTTGATGACGAGCAGGAAAAACAGGGTCGGCGTGAGCAGCGGCAGCTGGAGATCCCACATGCGGCGCAGCGGCCCGGAGCCATCCATGGCCGCGGCCTCGATCAGCGAACGCGGAATGCCCTGAAGCGCCGAAAGGAAGAAGATGAAATTATAGCCGATATATTTCCACGAAAAGGCGACGATGACGGCGATCATCGCGTCTTTGCCGTCGAGCGCCGGGTTCCAGAGACCGGGCCACACTTGGTTGATAACAGACAGGAGGCCTGCCTCCGGCGCCAGAATGAAGCGGAAGGCGAGCCCGAGAGCGGGAGCAGCGATCGCATAAGGCCAGATGAAGACCGACCGATAGATTTTGTGGCCGCGCAGTTCACGATCCGTCAAAAGCGCCAGGATGAGCGCAAACCCCATTGCAATGATCGTCGAGCTAAAGGCGAAAACCATGCTGCGGCTGATCGATTCCCAGTAGATCGGGTCGCTGAGCAATTGCTTGAAATTGTCGAAACCGACCCAGGCATTGCCGCCGCCCCATGGCTGCTCGAGCGTGAACGCCCAATAAAGCGCCTGCGCGCTCGGCCAATAGAAGAAGACGAAGATCAGCAGCAGCATCGGAAACGCGAAGAGCAGTCCGATCGTCGTCGAGGAGAAGGTGACGCGCTTTTCCATGGGGTGGTCGTTTTCGGCCTGGTTTGGTTTAGGCGCGGGCGGCGACTTCGCCTCCGCAGCCGGTATGAATGTATAAGGACGCCCCCAGTCCGCAAGTGGACCGGGGGCGGCTCATATCGGTTGATCAGGGAAGCTGAACGTTCTTGTAGGTCTGCTGGAAGCGGCGCAGCAGTTGATTCCCGCGATCGGCAGCGCCGTCGAGCGAAGCCTGGATATCGGCGTTGTTGACGAAGATTGCCTGCAGACCGTTGGCGATCTCGGTGCGGACCTGCAGCAGGCCGCCGAGGCGGATGCCATGCGGAACCGTATCGTCAGCAGGCGATGCGGTCAGGCTCTGAATGGCGAGCTCGCGGCCGGCATAAGGAGCCTTGTCGTAGAAACCCTGCTTCTTCAGATATTCAAAGCCGGAGTTACGAACCGGAATATAACCGGTGACGGTCGACCAGGTCAGCGCTTCTTCCGGCTTGGCGATGAAGTTGAAGAAGGCAGCGGCAGCCTTGTATTCGGCATCGGTATGCCCCTTCAAGACCCAGAGCGAAGCGCCGCCGACGAAGGAACTGTGACGGGTTGCATTGCCGTAGGTCGGGAGCATTGCCACGCCCCAGTTCATGCCCTGCTTGGCGGTACGGCCGATATTGCCATGGTCACCGACGGAGGTCAGGATGACTTGGCAGTCGCCGGCAGCAAAGGCTTCGACGAAGGTCTGGCCGACGGCCTTGTTCTTGATGACAGCGAGCTTGTTGTCGTACCAGGACTTGAGGTCCTTGACGTAGCTGACGAGAAGCGGGTTCTTGTTGAACACCAGCTCGGCGTCGAGACCTTCGAAGCCGTTCTTCTTCGTCGCGATCGCTTCGCCGTTGACGGCTTCAAATTGCTCGATGTACTGCCAGACTTCGTTGTTGGAGATGTCAAAACCGAGAGGGCAGGCATAACCTGCGTCCTTCAGAGCTTTGAAGTCTTCACCGGCTTCCTGCCAGGTGGTCGGAGCATGGTCCTTGCCGATCTTGGCGAAGGCGTCCTTGTTCCAGTAGAGCAGAGCAGTCGATGAGTTGAAGGGGAAGGAATACATCTCGCCCTTCGACGTCGCATAATAGTTGGCGATCCCGGAGAAGTAGTCTTTCCAGTCGACCGTGTAGCCCATGTCGGTCATCAGCTGGTTTGCCGGGTAGAAGGCGCCGGAAAGCATGATGTCGAGCGTGCCGGCGTCGGAAACCTGGGCGATTGTCGGCTGCTTGCCGGCGCGGAAAGCGGCAATCGTGTTCTGCAGGGAAGCGTCGTAGCTGCCCTGGCTGGTGCAGACGACTTCATAATCGGTCTGCGACTGGTTGAAGCGATCGCACTGTTCCTGGACACGCTTTGCGATATCACCGGAATTGCCGAACCAGAAATCAATCTTGGTCTTTTCGGCGGCGGCAGCGGGCCCAGCAAGAACCGCTGTGGCGAGAAGGGCGCGAACGGCGCCGAGAAGCTTGGCTTGCATGAGAACCTCCAACGTAGAAAGGGGCGCGCTTTAAGCGCACGCCCATTTAGCTGGTTCAAATTGCCGCCGCCAATGAATATTACATGACATGAAATGTTAAAAATCTAGTCGTCACAAAAGTGACATGCAATCGTTATTCACAGCTCCAAGAGAAATATTTCGAGAATATTTGGAAAGACATTAAATATATTTCAAGCTTTCCGCATCTGCTTTCGAAGAGTTGTAATTTTTCAACGCCTTCAATATCTATCTGTATTGCGAAAGAGCACCCCTATTCCAGCAGCCTTTGATAACGAAACTTGCGAAAAACATGGGCATTTTTGCCGTTGCACTGCTGTGCAACGCCCGGTTTTGGCCCAAAATCACAGGGAATCCTTCAAGATTGCAGCAAACTGCGGATCGAATGCACGGCTGATGGGTCCGGCTGCCGCCCCGAGCGCCACCGACCAGGGATCTGCCATGCCGGGCTGCAGCCGTGGCAGCATCCGGCCGCGCCTCTCGGCGATCGAAGGCAGCAGCGGGCCGATCGCCGCGATCAGCCTGTTCACCAGCGCTTCCGGTGCGCTGCCGCAGAGGATCACCGTCTGCGGATCGAAGACCGTTTCGATGAGATGGATGCTCCAGCGCAGGTCCGCCGCCGCCGCCTCGATCCAGCCTTCGATGCTTGGATCCCCGCTGGAGGCGAGTTCATTGATGCGCCCATGGAGATCGGGATCGGCGGGATCGGCCGAGAGATGCTGGTAGAGCGAGGCGAGCGAGGCACGGTGTTCGAGCGGTGTCGTTTTACCGTCGGCAAAGAGCAGCGCCATGCCGATCTCGCCGGCATTGCCGTTGGCGCCGCGATAGAGCTCGCCGTTTAGGATCAAACCGGCGCCGATGCCGTAGCCGACGAACAGGCAGACGGCATGGTCGATGCCGTGGGCGGCTCCCACCATGCGCTCGGCGGTCGCAGCCGCTGCCGCATCGTTCTGAAGACCGACATCGAGGCCAGTGCCGTCGCTCAGCGTTTCAAGGAGCGGAAACTTCTGCCAAGCCTCCATCATCCAGGGATCGTCGCCGCTGCCTTCCATGCCGAACGGGCCAGGCATTGCGGCGCCGAGCCCGACCAGCCGTTTTTCCGACTGCTGGACGATACCGGCAAGCCTGGAACGCACGCCGGCGACGAGATCGAGAATGACCTTCGTTCCCGTCGACGGACCTCCGGGCGGCAGCCCGGCTTCTGCGCGTACGAGAACGCTGCCGACGAGGTCGACGGCGACCGCCCGCGTCACGTGCCGGTCGATCTGGAGGCCGATCGCGAAAGCACCTTCGGGCACCAGGCCATAAGGCGTCGAGGGCTGGCCCCTGCCCTTGCGCACAGCCTCCTGCGAACTGACGAGGCCATCGCGCGCGAGTTCCTCGATGATATTCGACACCGTCTGCTTGGTCAGCCGCGTCGCCCGCGCCAGATCGGCGCGCGAGAGCGCACCGTTGATCCTCAAGGCATCGATCATCACGCGCCGGTTATGAGCGCTGGTGCCTTCGTGATTGGTGCCGCTCTTGGCTCGGATCGGCCTGATGTCGTTCATGTGTCAATTGCCTCTTGACTCCAGTAGAATGTTGGCGAAGTAATAAGTCAAGACATTTGACTTAATAAGGGACCGGAGAGTTCCAGGGAACGCAGGAGGCCGCGAAGGGCCTCCACCGACGCTCCGAGATGATGACCAGGCGCGCTTTTTTTCACGCGTGCCCTCTCGAAAACCGATGGCGGCGAAACCGCCCTCGGCCATGCGTAAATTTCAAAAACTGGAGGCTGCAATGCTGAAATCTCTCAACAAGACGCTTCTGGGTGCGGCCTTGATCGGCGCATCCTTTGCTCCGCATGCTTTCGCCGAAACGACGCTGAACGCGCTCTTCATGGCGCAGGCCGCTTACAGTGAGGCCGACGTGCGCGCCATGACCGATGCCTTCGGCAAGGCGAACCCCGATATCAAGGTCAATCTCGAATTCGTCCCCTATGAGGGCCTGCACGATAAGACGGTGCTGGCCCAAGGTTCCGGCGGCGGATACGACGTCGTCCTCTTCGACGTCATCTGGCCTGCCGAATACGCCACCAACAAGGTGCTGGTCGACGTCTCATCCCGTATCACCGACGAGATGAAGAAAGGCGTGCTGCCGGGCGCCTGGACCACCGTGCAGTATGACGGCAAATATTACGGTATGCCGTGGATTCTCGACACCAAATACCTCTTCTACAACAAGGAAATCCTGGAGAAGGCGGGCATCAAGGCGCCACCGAAGACTTGGGACGAACTGGCCGAGCAGGCAAAGACCATCAAGGGCAAGGGTCTGCTCGCCACGCCGATCGCCTGGAGCTGGTCGCAGGCCGAGGCCGCCATCTGCGACTACACCACGCTCGTCAGCGCCTATGGCGGCGATTTTCTGAAGGACGGCAAGCCAGCCTTCCAGAGCGGCGGCGGTCTCGATGCGCTGAAATACATGGTCGCGAGCTATACATCGGGCCTGACCAACCCGAACTCCAAGGAATTTCTGGAAGAAGACGTCCGTAAGGTCTTCCAGAACGGCGACGCCGCCTTCGCGCTGAACTGGACCTACATGTACAACATGGCCAACGATCCGAAGGACAGCAAGGTCGCGGGCAAGGTCGGCGTCGTGCCGGCTCCGGGCGTGGCCGGCAAGAGCGAGGCTTCGGCCGTCAACGGCTCGATGGGCCTCGGCATCACCTCCGCCAGCAAACACCCCGACGAAGCCTGGAAATACATTACCTTCATGACCTCGCAGGCGACGCAAAACGCCTATGCCAAGCTCAGCCTGCCGATCTGGGCCTCTTCCTATGAGGACCCTGCAGTCACCAAGGGCCAGGAAGAGCTGATTTCCGCCGCCAAGGTCGGCCTCGCAGCCATGTATCCGCGCCCGACGACGCCGAAATATCAGGAGCTGTCGACCGCGCTGCAGCAGGCGATCCAGGAATCCCTGCTCGGCCAGTCCTCTCCCGAGGATGCGCTGAAATCGGCGGCCGAAAACAGCGGCCTCTGAGCCCGGCATGACCCGGGCGGCGCCCGCCGTCGCCCGGTCTCCAGAACCTGTGAATGAAAAGGGTTGCCTCGATGTCGGGCACTTGGCTGACAACCCGCGCGTGGCTTTTGATGCTGCCGCTTCTCGTGGTAATGATCTCGGTGATCGGCTGGCCTCTGGTCGATACCGTCAGCCTCTCCTTCACCGATGCCAAACTGGTCGGCACCGAGGGCAGCTTCGTCGGCATCGACAATTACGCCAAGATGCTCTCCGGCTCGAATTTCCAGCGCACACTCATCACCACAGCCTGGTTCGCGATTGTCTCGGTCGCAGCCGAAATGGTGATTGGCGTCCTTGCGGCCCTGCTGCTGAACCAGCAGTTTCGCGGCCGCACCGCGCTGCGCGCCCTGATGATCCTGCCCTGGGCGCTGCCGACCGTCGTCAACGCCACGCTCTGGCGGCTGATTTACAATCCTGAATATGGCGCGCTGAACGCCGCGCTGACCCAGCTCGGCCTGCTCGACGCCTACCGCTCCTGGCTCGGCGAACCCGGCACGGCGCTCGCTGCCCTCATCGCCGCCGACTGCTGGAAGAACTTCCCCCTGGTGGCGCTGATCGCGCTCGCCGCACTCCAGGCCGTGCCGCGCGACATCACCGCCGCCTCGCTCGTCGACGGCGCCGGCCCCTTCGCCCGCTTCCGCTTCGTCATCCTGCCCTATCTCGCCGGCCCGCTGATGGTGGCGCTGGTGCTGCGCACGATCGAAGCCTTCAAGGTGTTCGATATCATCTGGGTCATGACCCGCGGCGGACCGGCCAACAGCACCCGCACGCTGTCGATCCTGGTCTATCAGGAAGCTTTCTCCTTCCAGCGCGCGGGCTCGGGCGCTTCGCTCGCCCTGATCGTCACGCTGCTGGTGACGCTGCTCGCTGCCGGCTACGCGGCCCTGGTGCGCAAGACCGCCGGGAGTGCCAGCTGATGGAACGCCAAAGCCCGCTCTTCTCAGTCTTCATTCATCTCTCAGCGCTGCTGCTTGCCGCCGTCATCCTGGCGCCGATCCTATGGCTGTTCATCATGAGCATCTCGCCGGCCGCCGACCTTGCGGCAAAGCCGCTGCGCTGGTGGCCGCAAGCCGTCGATTTCTCGCGATACCAAGTGCTGCTGTCGACGCTCGAAAACAGCGCCGGCGCCGCCTTCACCTCGTCGCTGCGCAACAGCGTCGAGGTGGCCGGCATGGCGACGATCGCCGCCATCGCGCTCGCCATTCCGGCCGGCTGGGCCGTGTCACGTACGCCTTCCGTCGGCTGGTCGCTGTCGATGGTAATCGCCACCTACATGCTGCCGCCGGTAGCGCTCGCAGTTCCCCTCTATATGGGCCTCTCCCATCTCGGCATGCTGAACAACGTCTTCGGCCTCGCCCTCGTCTATCTCACCATTCTCGCGCCCTTCACCACCTGGCTGATGAAGTCGGGCTTCGATTCCATTCCGCGCGAGATCGAATCCGCCGCGATGATCGACGGTGCCGGCCTGTTCCAGACGCTCCGGATCATCACCTTGCCGCTCGCCGCCCCCGTGGTCGCGACCTCGAGCCTTTTTGCATTCCTGCTTGCCTGGGATGAATTCTTCTATGCGCTGCTCTTCACCTCGGACCAGCGCGCCAAGACGCTGACCGTCGCCATTGCCGATCTCGCCGGCGGCCGCGTTTCCGATTACGGGCTGATCGCGACGGCAGGCGTGCTCGCCGCCCTGCCCCCGGTGCTGATCGGTCTCGTCATGCAACGCGCCCTGATTTCGGGGCTCACCAGCGGCGGCGTCAAGGGATGAAGATGACAACAAAAAGAAACCGGCCCGCCGGGCTTGCGGCGATCGACCGCGAAATGGCCCACCAGCACGCCGATGCGATCGCCTCCTATGAAACGGCCGGGCCGATGGCAGCAAAGGCCGCCGCCTCGCTTGAGAAAACCGGCCGGCTGCTCCTGATCGGCATGGGCGGCTCACATGCCGTCAATCGCGCCGTCGAGCCGCTCTATCGTGGTCTTGGCATCGATGCCGTTGCCCTGCCACTGTCCGAGCAGCTCGGCCAACCGCTTCCGATCGCCGGCAGAACGATCTTCGTCACCTCGCAATCGGGCGAAAGCGCTGAGATTGTGCGTTGGTTCAGCGAGACCGGAGGCACGTTGGAAACTTTCGGCCTGACGCTGGAAGCCGGCTCGTTCCTGGCAAGAACCGCCCCGTCGCTCCTTGGCAGCGGCGGCACCGAGCTTGCCTTCGCAGCCACCCGCAGTCTGACGGTGACTTTTGCTCTGCATCTGGCAATCCTTTCCGCGCTCGGCGAAGATCCCGCAGCCGCGCTTGCTGTCCTTGAAGCGCCTGAAGACCACGAGATCGCCGCCGCCCTCGCCGCACTCGAAAACGTCGCGACCATCGTCACCTCGGGCCGCCGCCTGCAAGGTGTTGCCGAAGCATTGGCGCTCGGATTGACCGAGCTGTCGCGCCGTCCGTGCTTTTCTTTGGAGGGCGGTCAGCTCCGCCACGGTCCGATGGAGATGCTCGGGCCGGAGATCGGCGTTGTGCTGTTCCGCGGTCAGGATGAAACCGCCGGCCTGGTTACAGCAATGGCACAGTCCGCCGTCGAGACCGGCGCCCCCGTCATCCTGTTCGATGCCTCCACAGAAGCTGCGGTCACCGGAGCAGTGACGATCCGCTTTGCTCCAGCAACAGGTCTTGCCGCGATCTTGGCCATGCTGCCGACGGCCCAGCGACTGATGATCGGCTTTGCCGAAACCCGCGTTGAGAATGCCGGAACACCGATCCGTTCAACCAAGATTACCCGGAGCGAATGAATGCGGCCGCTTGCAGTCATCGGCAACGTCAATGTCGACCTGATCCTCGGGCCGGCTGCCCCTTGGCCGAAAGCCGGGACGGAGATCATCGTCGACCATGACGAGCTCAGGGTCGGCGGCTCCGCCGGCAACAGTGCGCTCGCCTGGCAGGCGCTCGGCATCGAATTCGAGATCGCCGCCAATATCGGTAGTGATCAGTTCGGCCGCTGGCTGGCCGAAGCCTTCGGCCACCGTTCCGAGAAGTGGCCGGTGCGCCCTGAACAAACGACCCTCTCCGTCGGCATCACCCATCCTGGCGGCGAGCGCACCTTCTTCACGACGCGGGGCCACCTGCCGCGCTTCACCCTGGCCGATGTCTTCGCCGTCATCGACGGCGCAAGGCTTCGCGGCGGCTACGCACTTCTCTGCGGCGGCTTCCTGACCGACGATCTGACGCGCCAATATGACGCCTTCTTCGACTGGGCCGAGAGCCATGACATCGCCGTCGCCCTCGACACCGGCTGGCCGCTCGACGGCTGGACCGAGCAGAATTGCGCTGCGACACGCGTTTGGCTGTCCCGCAGCCGCATCGCGCTGCTCAATGAGGTCGAGACGACGACGCTTGCCGGCATCGCCGATCCGATCGAAGCCGCACGGCACATTAGCTCGCATATGCCGCAAGGTGCGATCGTCGTCGTCAAACGCGGCCCCGATGGCGCAATCGCGATCGGGTCTGACGGCCAACTGGTTTCGGTGACTGCGCCTATTGTGACGGTGGTCGATACCATCGGCGCCGGCGATGTCTTCAACGCCGCCTTTCTCGCAGCACTGGCAAAGGACGAGCCTTTGATATCTTGCCTGAGGGCGGGAACCGAGGTCGCCTCGCGCGCCGTCTCCACCCTTCCCCGCAGCTATGGCGACACGAACTCTCGTCAGGAGCCACAGTCATGAGCGCCCTCGATATCGAAAATATCTGCAAGACCTATGGCGACGTCGAGACGCTGAAAGGCATCGATATTTCCCTGGAAAGCGGCGAATTCCTCGTGCTGCTCGGTTCCTCCGGCTGCGGCAAGTCAACGCTCTTGAACATCATCGCCGGCCTGGCCGAGGCGACGAGCGGTGATGTCAGGATCGGCGGCCGCTCGGTGCTCCGCGTGCATCCGAAGGACCGCGACATCGCCATGGTCTTTCAGTCCTATGCGCTCTATCCCAATCTGACGGTGCATAGGAACATCGGCTTCGGCCTGGAAATGCGTAAAGTTCCGGCGCCGGAGCGCGACAGGGCCGTGCGCGATGCGGCATCGCTCCTGCAGATCGAAAATCTGCTCGATCGCAAGCCGAGCCAGCTCTCCGGCGGCCAGCGGCAACGCGTCGCGATCGGCCGTGCCCTGGTGCGCAAGCCGGAGGTGTTCCTCTTCGACGAGCCGCTCTCCAATCTCGACGCCAAGCTGCGCATGGAAATGCGCACCGAGATCAAGCGCCTTCACCAGATGCTGAAGACGACAGTGGTCTATGTCACCCATGACCAGATCGAGGCGATGACGCTAGCGAGCCGCATTGCCGTCATGCGCGACGGCCGCATCGAACAACTCGGCACGCCTGAAGAGATCTACAACAGTCCGGCGACGCTCTATGTCGCCACCTTCGTCGGCGCGCCGCCGATGAACCTGCTCAAGACAACCGTCCGGGATGGTCGACTGGTGCTCTCTGGTTCCGGTACCAGCCTGCCTTTGCCCGTCCGCTTCGGTAAGGCGGCGGCCGATGGCCGCGACCTGATCCTCGGCATCCGCCCCGAGTCCCTTCGCACGGCTGGATCCGGGGCTTCGCTCGAGGCAACTGTGGAGGTTGCGGAGTTAACCGGCCCGGAGCTCGTCGTCACCGCCCTGGCGGAGAACCAACGGCTGATGGCCTGCCTGCCGCCGCGCACGCTGGTCCCCGGCGACGAAAAACTCACCCTCTTCGTCGACGAGGAGGCGATGCATCTCTTCGATGCACAAACCGGTCTCAGTTGCCTCCGCGAGCAATAGAGGGGTCAAACGGTCGTTCGCTCAATTCGCCGCGTCGGCCGGCTTGCGCTTGTAGACGTGGATATAGTCGACGAGCAGGATGGAAGGGTTCGGCGTTTCATCGATCGGCCAACCCGAGCCGAGCGCCAGGTTCACCAGCGGGTAGAACGGCATGTGGAACTCCTTCGGCGTATCGAAGCTCCAGAGGTATTGGCGATCGAGATAAAAGGTCGTCTTGTCGGCCTGGATATCGACGCCGTAGGTATGATACTCGCTGTTCAAAATTCCGTCCTGGACGGTCTTCCAATAGCCGCCATTGGAATTCTCACCGCCATGGGCCTGGCGCCAGATATGAAAACCCATGCTGAACTCGTAGGGCGCGCGTCCATAATATTCCAGCACGTCGATCTCGGCGGTGTATTTTGACCGGTCGAGCCCGATGAGCCAGAAGGCCGGCCACACACCCTTGCCCGGCGGCAGCTTCATCCGCGCTTCGAAATAGCCGAATTGCTGCGAGAAGCCTTCGCCTTTCGGGTTGACCGCCGAGAGCAGGCCCGACCGCCAAGTTCCATCCTCCCCCTTGCGCGCTTCGATCTTCAGGATTCCCTGATCGTTCGCAAACGGGAAATCGGGCGCCGGATCCGTGAAGCGGGCGTCGCCGAAGTCGCCGTTCCAGGGCGTGTGAGCGATCCAGCGGGAGCTTCTCTCTCCCCACGCCGAGACATCGAGGCCGTCGAAATTCTCCTCGAAGGTCAGCTGATAGGCGTCCATGTTGATCGGCTCCTGGGCGACACTAGGCCGGCTCGGCAACGCCCCCAGTCCGAGAACAACGAGCAACCCAAAACTCTTAGAAGATATGCCGTAACGCATTGCGCTCCTCCGAAACCACTAAAACAATCGTTGGGCTGCACGGGTCTTTTTCATGAAATGACAACTCTGCTCCGTCGCAGCACGAGCCTGTGAACGACGATGGTCTCGATGCCGTCGGGCCTTCCCAGAACCTGCCAGAGCAATAGCGCGAAGACCCAGAAGATTGTCGCCGCCGCCGCGCCGCAAAGCGCCAGGCTGACGATCAGGCTGAAGCCGGTTGGCATGGCGGCGAGATTCGGCTCCATCCAGAGCAGGAAAGCGATCATCGGCAGGCTCGCGGCCAGAGGCCTGCAAAAGGAATTCAGCTGCGCAGCAAAACTCGCCCCGATCAACCGCCGAGTGATGATGAGCGTCACGGCATAAGCGACGAGAACCGCCACAACACGCGCGCCAAGCGCACCCGCCACCTGAAAATAAACGATACCCAGGATGGTGACCGGGACTCTGACTGCGAACTCGGCAAACATCCGCAAGGCGAGGGAACGGGTCTTGTCCATGACCATCGCCAATGCCGGCACTATGTTCGTCGGAAGACCGAGCAGGCTCAGCAGGCACAGCCATTGCAGAATTGGTGCGGCGGATGCCCATTTCTCGCCGACGAGGATACGCACCGTCGGCTCGGCCAGAAAGGCAAGTGCAATGAGAATGGGCGCCGCGACGAAGGTGATTGCACCCGTTGCCTTCAAATAGGCGGCAACCAGGTTGCGACGGTCCTCGACAGTGGAGAACGCCGCCATCAGCGGACGCAGCAACGGGCCGACAAAGGTCTGATAGGGAATGCCGGCGATATTGTCGGCGACGCTGAAGGCGCCAAATGTCGACAGCCCGGCAAAACGCGGCAAAAGCAGTCGGTCGAGCTGCCAATTAATCGCGCTCAGCACCTGCGACACGGTATTCCAGCTGATCATGTCCTGGAAACGCTTCCACTCCGACAGGCTGAACTTCGGCCGCATCGGCGCAAAGACATAGGAGGTGATCATCGCCGCCGTCGGGCCGGCGACCGCCCCGGCCGCGAGCCCCCAATAGCTGCCCGTCGCCACCGCCACCCCTGCCCCGAACAGCAGCGTCGATCCCTTGGTGATGAGGTCGAGCGCGAATTCGCGTTTGAAATCGAAACGCTGCATGAAAAGGACCATGCGCGGACTGATCATGCTGCGCATGGCCGGCGCGATCGAAAGCACCGCGACAAGCGCAAAAAGTCGGGAATCGTCGTAGATCACGGCCATCGGCCAGGAAATGATCATCATCAGCAGGGTGATGGCCAACCCTCTCAGCAGGCTCAACGTGAAAGCCGTCGCAAACATCTCGTCGGAAGGGGACGGCTGACGCATCAGGGCCTGCGTCAACGGCAGATCCAGGATCGCCTCGATGATGACCAGAACCGATGTCGCAATGGCGACCAATCCGAAATCCGCGGGACTCAACAACCTTGCAAGGACGAGAAGACTGACGAAATCCAGCAGTCGCGCGAGGAATTTTCCGCTGATCGTCCAGATGCTCGCCGTCGCCGTCCTCTGAGATAGGCTTGACATGATCTGTCTATTCCTCGTCGGCAGATTGAGACGGTTTCGATCGCGGCAGCAAGATAGGCAGCTCCAGTCTTGTCCTCAAACCGGTCGTCTATTGAAGACGTCGACCGATCGGTCGGCATGGGTGGAGAGCTGTTGCTCGATGAGCCCGGCCATCCGATCGCGGAAAACCGCCGAGGAAAACTTCAGCGAATGCGCGCGGATCGCTTGCGGATCGATATCGTCCTCCACCTCTTCGAACGCCGCGATGGTTTCCAGCAGGGCTTCAGTGGTTTGCTGAGCGAAGCGAAAACCGACCTGCGGCGAAGATACCGTTTCCCTTGCGCCGCCGGCGTCGAAAGCAAGCACCGGCCGGCCCGATGCCATGGCTTCTACCGGCAGGATGCCGAAATCCTCCGTGCCTGGAAACAACAGGGCACGGCATCGCGAGAGGTGATCACGCAGAACATTGAACGGCTGGTGGCCGAGGAATTGGACAGTCGGGCCGGCGATCGATTTCAGATGAGGCAACTGTTCTCCCTCTCCGATCACGATGAGCTTACGCCCGGTCTCGGTACAGGCGCGAACGGCGATATCCGGCCGCTTATAGGCCGTCAGCTGGCCGGCATAGAGATAGAATTCGCCCTTCCCCTTCCCGACCGAAAAATCATCGGTGGCAACCGGGGGGTGGATGACGATGGAATCCCGATCGTAGAAGCGGCGAATGCGGTTTGCGACATAGTCGGAATTGGCGACGAACACGTCGACGCGAGAAGACGTCGTCACGTCCCAGGCACGCAGCATCGGCGCGGTGACCGACATCAAGGCCCGTCCCATCCACGGCAGGCCATGGCGGTAGACGTGGAACTGATCCCAGATGTAGCGCATCGGCGAATGGCAGTAACAGACATGGAGAGCGTCGGCGCGTGTAATGATGCCCTTGGCGGGCCCTGATTCGCTCGACAGTACGAGATCGTAGTCTTGCAGATCGAATTGCTCGAGCGCGAAGGGCATCAGCGGCAGCATTTTGGTGTAGTGCCGCTGCGCCCCGGGTATCTTCTGCAGAAAGGACGTGTGGATGTTCCGCGTCTTGAGAGAATCGCTGATGCGATCCCGGTTGCAGACGAGGGTGAAAATATCAGCCTGCGGAAACATGCGGCACAATTCTTCAACAACCTTTTCGCCGCCGCGCATTGAGACGAGCCAGTAATGCACGATGGCGACGCGCAGTTGCCTGGTTTCCTTGACGCTTCCCGCCTCGGCCACGCGTCTTTTCGCCATCACGGGCGCGTCGCCGAGAAATGCCCTTGCGTCGGAAAGAGAGGTTGTTGCTTTAAAGGTCAACGGAATACTCCTTGTGTCGCCACACCATCTGTCAGTTCGCGAACTGCATTCGTCGAAAGCAGGCTGCAATATTCGGCAAGGAGAGCGTCGCGCCATTCCTCATGCGTCGAGGCGAGATCTGGCGACATCAGGAAGGCCCGCTCGCTCATGGCGCGGATTTCGTGCCTCGGCATTTGGCTAAATCGCGTCAATGTGTCGGCAAAGGCAGCTTCATCAGCCGTGTCGCAGGCAAACGCCATACCGGCTCGTTCCATTTCCTCGGCGAGAAAGGCGCTGCGCGACATGATGACCGGCAGACCGCTCCTGGCCGCTTCGATCGCCACCAGGCCGAAAGGCTCGGGATAACGCGATGGCATCAACAGGGCGCGCGCCTTGCGGATGGTGGTGCCGATCTCCGCATGCGATTGCCAGCCGACGGCCCTGACGTGATCGCCGGAAGCGGCGACCAACGGCATCAGCGGGCCGTCCCCGATCACGCAGAGCCTGGCGCCGGCTCTGCGTGTGGCGGCCACGGCATCCTCCACGCCCTTTTCCGCGTCGAGCCGCCCGATGAAGACAAATTCGTCGTTCGCCTCCGCCTCGACACGCTCTATCGACAAGGGGGCGACGGGATTGCGGATCGTCGTCAACCGCTCGGGCCGATAGCCGGCGCCGACGAGAAACCCAGCCATCTTCTCATGCAGCAAGATGATCCGGCCGAAATCGGCCTCAGCCCTCAGCAGCCGGAGGATATTCGAGCCGCGGGCGAGCCGCCACAATTTGTGCGAATAACTTCTCTTGTCGCAAGCCGTCGCAATGCAGCCGGCACCGAGCGGACGCCGAAGGCAGATCTCTTGCGCCTGGTAATCGAAAAAGGCGCCATTGGGACAGGCAGTGAAGAAGTCATGCGCGTGAATCACGCATCGTCCTGCGACCGGAGCCAGTGCCCTGAAAAGCGCGGGGGACAGGATCTGATGCCAGCCATGGACGTGATAGACGGTATTCGCCGTATCCTTCGCGGCAATCCAGTTCGCGACCATGCGGGCAGCCGCACCATTGTGAATGCCGGTCACGAAAGCCTTCGCACGCTCGGCGCTAAGCAGGTCGCGGCTGTTCAATCCGACCATGGCGACCCCGAGAGCAGCAAGTTCCGCATTGGCGGCGTCATCCCCACAAATATAAGTCACGGGAATATCCAGGCCGCGAAAAAGCTTGGCCGAGAGCACCGCCAGCCCCGTCGCGCCGCCCCTGGCCACCGAGTAGTCGTCGATGACGACCACGCGATCAATCCTCGTCGTGCCGCGGCCGGCAAAGCGGCTGACATTTGCGGCGGATCGGAGGGCCCCAGGAAACGACAGGCTCATCACTTCGCCGAAAACGCGCCATTCGCACAGGCCTCGAGCGCCTTGCGGTTAAGTATTCGGATCTTGCCCTGCCCTCCGTCGACAATCTTGCATTCCCGCAGGCGCCGCAGGCATTGATTGACCTTCTCGCGGGACGCCGGCAGCGTTGCGGCCAGATCGTTTTGCGAGATGATCACTTCGTTGCCACTGTTTGCGGCATCTTTTCCGTAAACAGCCGAGAGCCGCAGCAACGTGCTCGCCAGTCTTGCCTGAAGGGTCGACGCCGCGTTGGCGATGATCCTATCTTCAAGCTCCGAGACACGCGCCAAGGCCCTTGAGAAGACTTTTTCGCGGAAGCACGAATCGCTAGCATACATGTCGCGCAGCAGCCGGCCTTCGAAGAAATGCAGCTCGCAATTGGAACTGGCTCGGTATTCGAGGTTCAGTGTCTGCCGGCGCAAGACTTCAAGCTCGCCGATCAGACCTGTTTTCGGAATGATTTCGACGATGAATTCCCTGCCGTCGGGCAGCATCGTACTTGCACTGACCAACCCCGAATGCACGCGCGCGAACATATCGACAAGGACCCCGGCCCCGGCAATGATCTCGCCACGACGGAAACGCCGTACGCTCGAGCGGCAGGAGAGGAATTCGTCATCGATGACGATGCGACTGTTGAGGTGAATTCCGCCGCTGGCCGAGATCGCGCCTTTGCTGATGCCGATCCTGCGATCTGATGCATGTGTGATCCCGTCCATGCAATTCACTCCTGATACTAGAATGGTCTCTCACTAATGCTGCACTGCATCAATTATATTGGATTATTACGTTAGTCAAATAACATCCGCGCAAATCTAACGTAAAATTTAAGTCTACTTCAGAAAAAATCATAATAGCCACCGGTATAAAATCAAACTTTCTAAAATACACGAGTACCATTGGCCACATCGAACAAAACTGCATATAAAAAGGACTTATTGAATTAAAAACAAGCAGATATTGAAGTACCGATATAAAAATAATGATTGAATTCACACAGAACGACCGACAAAAGCAGATTATAGAACAAATTAAAAGAATTGATGACACGGATCTGTACTCTGAAATCTGTCTGAGATTTCCTAGCATGAAGAATTAATTAAGGATTATGACCTTGGTAACAGACAATCTGGGTGCGGCGCAGCAAGCTTTCAACGGTTGTTGACGGGCAATGTTTTGGAGACCGCGATGGCATGGGAAGCACATAGTTTTGAGGCTTGGTCACGCGTCGAACGGGCCGCGAAGGGTGACGATTCCCCCGATTCCCGGCCTCGTGCAGCGAGCAGGTCGTCGAAGCGTGCGATAGATATTCTTGTCGCGATCACCGCTCTGATCCTGCTCTCTCCGCTTCTGCTGATCGTCGCGATGATCGTGAAACTCTCCGACCGCGGCCCTGTCTTCTATTCCCATACGCGCATTGGCTTCGGCGGAGCGCCGTTCGGATGCCTCAAATTTCGCACGATGAAGCCCGATGCGAGCGCTCAGCTCGCGGAATTGCTGCAAAACAACCCGGCCGCCCGCAGCGAATGGGAAGCGACGCGCAAGTTGAAGAACGATCCGAGGATCACCGCCGTCGGCGATATTCTCAGGCGCTCGAGCATCGACGAGCTTCCCCAGCTGATCAATATCGTGCGTGGCGAAATGAGCCTCGTCGGACCCCGCCCGGTCACAGCCGAGGAACTGCCGCGCTACGGCGAACACATGTGGGCCTATATGGCAGTCCGTCCGGGACTGACCGGTCAATGGCAAACCAGCGGGCGCAACGACGTCAGTTACGAGTACAGGGTTTCTCTCGATGTCCACTATCTCAACAACTGGTCGCTCGCTCGAGACTTCTTGATCATCGCCAAGACCATTCCTGCGCTGTTTTCGCAGCGCGGATCGTACTGAGCCTTCAAAGGGGAGACAGCCAACCGTGCCGGGATCGGAAAATGCGCCGCTCCCACGTCCCCTCCAAGCTACCATCACCTGGTTATTCCTTGATTTCCCATTCCGGATTAGGACGACATGACCTCCAGCACGATCTTCAGCGGTGTCTCTCCCATATCCCTGGCAGCAGCAGCCACAGGCGGCGGGAATTCACCGCTGACCATACGGGATATGCTCTTCTTTTTGAGAATGCGCTGGCACTGGATCGTCGTGACCACCATCGCTTTCCTGGCGATCGCCGGAAGCTACATGCTGACCGCCGAACCGACTTTCGTTGCCAGCACGCAGCTTGTGATCTTCCCCCAGGTGAGCGGCTCTGAAGCACAGAGGGCTTTCGCCGAAGATGCCTTCATCGAAGGACAGCTGGAGATCGCCAGATCGAGCGATGTCGTCGGCGGAACCGTGGCGGCGCTTGATCTCGTTCATGATCCGGAGTTTGTCGATCAGACGCCTTCGCTGCAGGACAGAGCGAAGAATTGGCTGATGGGGTTTTCTTCACAACCGGACACGCCATCGCAGGATACGGCGGGCAAGGGAGCGAGCGAAGCGCGGCCGCAGGCGGAGGAGGAGCGGCTCCACGACTGGGCAACCGCCAAACTGCTGAACATGATGGACATCCGCCGGATCGGAAGCTCGACGATCATCGAGATATCGGCTGCGGCATCGACCCCTCAGAAGGCCGTCGATATCGCCGACACGCTCGCCGGACAATATATCCAGAAGAATATCGCGATGAAGGCCAACGCCGCCCGCCAATACAGCGACTGGCTGGCGAAATTCATAGCCGAGCAACAGCGAGGGCTGGCGGAAGCCGCCAGCGCCTTGGCCAGTTTCACGAGCAATCCGCGCGACCAGTTCAAGCTTGCGGAGTTGCAGAGCGCAACGGACGCGCGCCGCTCTCTCTATGAAAACACCTTGAACCAGCTAACCGAAGCAAAGCAGCGCATTACCTATCCGATGTCCGATGCCACGATCGTCTCGCGAGCCACACTGCCTCTTTCGAAGGCGAGACCGCGCAGCACGCTCATCGCCGCCTTTGCGGCGGCCATCGGCCTTGGCGCCGGTTTCGCACTCGCGATGATAAGACATGCCAGCGACCGCCGGCTCGTCCGCCCGCATCAGATCGCCGAAACCTGTGGCCTGCCCTTCGTCACTGTGCTGGCGACATCAAAGAGGACACGCAACGGCCAGCCGGCATCTTTTCTCGCCACCGGCACGGGCAGCAGTTCACCCGCCTATTCGGTTATTCCAGGCATGACGGAATTGAGCGCAACAGTCGTCGGGCTTCGGCGCAAGCGCCGGATCGTCATCGGAGTGGTCGCCGTCGATCCCGGCAACGGCGCATCGACCATCGCAAGCGAACTTGCCGTGCTGTCGTCGGTATCTGGAGCGAAGACGCTTCTGATTGATGCGGCCGCGCAGAAATCATCGCTCAGCAGGGCGATCGCGCCTCATAGTGCCAGCGGCCTCGTCGACGTCCTCGACAACGGCGACCTCATCCAGACGGCGGCCCTGCCGCTCACCCCGACGCTGAAGTTCCTGCCGCTCGGCAAGGTGGATGCGGTAACACCGGCCATTCGCCTGAGTTCCCGCCGCACGCAATTGAGCTTTGCCGAGCTGAAAAAAGAGTTCGACACCATATTCGTCGACATTTCCGCATTCTCCGCGTCACCGGATGCCAACGCCATCGCGCCGGAGCTGGACGGCGTTCTCGTGGTCGCCTCGCACGGACGCACATCGATCGACGACGCCATGCGCGTCATCGAGACGATGCGGAACGTCGGCGCGGAGATCCTCGGCGCGATTATCAATCACGCTCCGAGGAGCATGCAGCCATGATCGCGCATTCGGCAAAAACGACCAGGCAGGACAGCTTGAGTTCGGCGCCTGTTTCTTGCGACACCGAAGCGACGGCGCGGCGCGCGAGCCGGCCATTGCGGATCGCCGTCGGAATTGCTTCGGCGGGCCGCCCTTCGATCCTGCTGGAAACGGTTGATTATCTCGCCGGCCTGCCCGACCAGCCGCCGCGATTGATCGTCTGCGTACCAGGGATCGACGATGCCGCCGGGCTCGCCGACCGTCTCGACGTGGAAGTCATTATCGGCAGCCGTGGCCTCACCTCCCAGCGCAACAGCATTATCCGGGCGGCCGCGGCCGATACCGATGTTCTGATCTTCCTGGACGACGATTTCATTCCGGCCCCAACCTTCCTGGCACGGATGACAGCCGTCTTTGCAGCCAATCCTGCCATCGCGATTGCCACCGGTGAGGTCCTGGCCGACGGCGTCCTCATTGGGGGGCTCGACATGTCGAAGGCGCTGCAGGTTCTTCACACTGCCGGCGAAGTGTCCGAGCGGGTGACGGATGTCTATAATGCATATGGGTGCAATATGGCAGTTCGCCTCGCCCCCGTCCTCAAACACGCACTGACGTTTGACGAGCAACTGCCGCTCTATGGCTGGCTTGAGGATGTCGATTTCAGCAGGTCCATCGCCCGCTACGGCAGATCCGTGCGCGTTGAAGGCGCCCGTGGAGTACATCTCGGCGTCAGATCCGGGCGACAGCCTGGCCGCAGACTCGGATATTCGCAGGTTGCCAATCCTGTCTACCTGATCCGCAAGGGCACGATCTCGAAAGGCCGGGCGATAGCGCAGATCGGCCGCAACATTCTGGCCAACGCATCGGGCATAGTGTTCAACGACCGCTTGATCGACCGATGGGGACGTTTGAGCGGCAATTTGCTGGCGCTCACCGATCTCCTTGCCGGCCGCGCCGCACCGTCCCGCATTCTCGAATTCGGCAATCCGCCGTCCCGCGCAATGCCCTCGCCGTCGATCGAAACGAAACGGAGATAGATCAATGCAGCGCACATTCTTGCCCGATCGCGTCATCTCCGCGGCCCTCGCCCTGCTGGTTTTCTGCTGCCTCGCCGGCTGGAGCGTCGCCCACGCGCAAACATTCACCCTCGTGCCGGAAGACAAGGTAAGACTGCGCGTCGTTGAATGGCGTTCAGCGGATTCCCGCTATGCCAGCTGGGAAGCTCTCGATGGTGTCTACACCATCGACGATACCGGCGACTTGTCGATCCCGATCGCTGGCCATGTACAGGCGGCCGGAAGAACAACCGAAGAACTCGCCGCTGCCATCGCCAGCGCGCTCGCGGAAAAGGCGGCACTTCCTGGCAAGCCATACATCGCCCTGGAGGTTGCCGAGCATGCGCCGATTTTTGTGACCGGCACCGTTCAAACCCCGGGACGCTATCCTTTTGAACCGCGGATGACGGTCATGAAGGCCATCAGCATCGCTGGCGGCTTTCTGCGGGAACGCGAAGACAATACTTTCGAGCGCGACCGGATTCAGGCAGCCGGGGCCTATCGAACCGCCGTCCTCAACCGGCGCGACCTCCTGATGCGGCAGGCGCGGCTGCGGGCGGAAATCGCCGGTGAGCAGAGTTTCGAGGTTCCCGCCGAACTCGTCGGAACGCCCGATATGGACAAGCTGAAGGCACAGGAATTGAACCTGATGCGGCTGCGCCGCGTCGATATCGATAGCCAGATCGAAGCGGCGAATGACCTCACCCGCCTCTATGGCCAGCAGGTCGAGTCACTCGAGGCCAAGATCAGCTCGCAAAAGCGGCAGATTGACCTTGCCCAGAAGGAACTGGACAACGTCAACAGCCTGGTAAGCAAGGGATTGGTCAGCAATTCCCGCCAGGTGTCTGTCGACCGCTGGGTTGCGGATGCACAGGGTACCCTGATCGATCTCGAAGTTGCCCTGACCACGGCTCGCCAGGGCCTCAGTGAGGCCGACCGTTCCAAGATCAATATCGTCAACAGGCAGAATAGCGAAAACCAGGAGCTGCTCAACCAGGTCAATCTGGCGATCGGCAGGGCGGCAATCGATATCCAGGTAGCCCAGCTTCTGGGCGAACAGGCCGGCTACGACGCTCAGCTTGCTCAGATGAACGCGGACGCGCCGGGACTTGGCAGAACGCAGAAGAACTACAGGATTGTGCGCCGCAATAACGACGGAACCTCCAGCAACATCGTGGCCGACGAGCAAACCGCATTGCTGCCGCATGATCTCATCGAGGTCGGTTTGGACACCAACCTTCAGGCGTCAACGTCGCCGCTGCAGCCCTCACCCCGGACGCAGAGCTCGACACTCTCGTCATCTGATGTGGCCAGGGATAATCCAACGGGCCGCAGCTGGATATCCCAGACGGGATCGAATTAGGAGGCGATGATGATCAGCGACGACAGCTGGCGGCCTTCGGCTCGTCCATCATATCGGCTTGTCGATGCCGCATTCGGCCAAAGCGCTATTTCAGCTGTTTGCCCGGTTCAGGATTAGAAGCATGTCAATAGAGCCGCTCGGTTTCATCGTTCTCCTGCTTGGCCTGATCACCACAGTCAAAGGAGCGCGCTTTGCCGTGACAACCCTCTGCCTGTTGACGCTGCTGGGAGCCGCGGCGGCTCTGCAATTGCCTGCGCTCGGCGGCAGCAGTATTCAGCCAAGCCATCTTCTGCTCCTGTTTATCGTCGCCGCCACCTTGTTGCGTCCGGTCCAGACGCAAGCGGCGCTGGTTAGCATCGCCTATCCGGGTCCCGGCTTCTGGTTTGCCGCCTACGTCCTGTTTTCCGTCGTGTCGTCGTTTTTCCTGCCGCGCATTTTTGCAGGCGCGACCCTCGTCTACTCCTCTGCGAGAGATGCGACGGGCATGATGTCGACTGTCGCCGCGCCCCTGTCGCCAGGCTCATCCAATCTTAGTCAATCTGTCTATCTGCTTGGCGACCTCGCCTGCTTTGCCGTGGTCGCGGGACTTGCGAGGCTCGGATATGCGAGTTTCATCGCACAGCAGTTGATCCTCGCGTCCATCGCATGTTTTGCTCTGGCTTTACTTGATATCGGAACGTTCCTGACCGGCCAGTCCTATCTGCTCGATGTCATCAGAAACGCGAATTATACCATGCATACGGCCGAGACGATCAGCGGCTTCAAACGCATCGTCGGCGCCTTTCCCGAAGCAAGCATTTATGGGACGGTCGCACTGGCCTATTTTTCGTTCACGCTTCTGCTCTGGCTGGAGCGTGTTCGAAGCCGTATGGCCGGTATGGCAACGCTTCTCATCGGCCTGACGATCCTGCTCTGCACATCGACAACCGCTTATATCGCCGGGCTTTTCGTTGTCTGCATGCTCGTGCTGTTCTGCTGCAAACGTATGATCGCAGGATCGGCCAAGACCTCGCACGTGACTTTCCTGGCGATAACTCTCTTCCTGATCCCTTGCGCCATCATCGCTCTCAGCCTTGTCCCCGATGCGTGGAATTCCATCACCAGCCTCGTCAACACCACCGTGTCGGACAAACTCCAATCGCAATCCGGCGAAGAGCGCACCGCCTGGAACACGCTGGCATTGATCGCATTCGTCGATACGGCCACTTTCGGCGCCGGCCTCGGAACGGTTCGGGCTTCAAGTTTCCTCGCCGCATTGCTGTCCAACGTCGGATTGACCGGCACGCTTCTCTTCGTCGCCTTCCTGCACAGCCTTGTCAGAGCCTCCGGCCGGCGCGTCTCCGGCAATCGGGAGACGCATGCCATCGGAAATGCCGCCATTGTGGCATCGATCTCACAGATCGCCTCTGCTGCGATTTCAGGAAGCGGCACCGATCTCGGTCTGCTGTTCAGCACCACGGCGGGTTTGGCTGCCGGTTGTCTGGCCGCCCCCTGTGTCTCGCAGCATCGGGTGGCCCGATCTGGCGCAAATCAACTTGCCCCGGAGGCATCGGCATCTCTCAGGAGAGCGCCGGTGTTTGCAACATGATGACCTCAGTCGTGAGTTTCGTTCGAGGCCAAGGGCGGGACGCCGTTGCGGCCATGCGCCTGCCCGGGTGGCTTCGCAGCCAATCGCCCGCGCCGCATCCGTGGAAAGGACGGGCGACCGATCCTGTTTCGCCGTCAGCCCTGCTGGCGCTCGCTGGTGGCTGCGACGTTATCGGCGGCGGAATTGTTCTGTCGCGATCTGGCGCTACGGCGCGCAAAACCGGACAGGAACACGCCCGCCAGATACCCGATCTCCATGAGCATCAGGAAAGCGATACCGGAAACGATCGCCCCGATCAGCGAAGACCCGTCGGCGAAAGCCACACTGCCGAAGCCGATTGCCACAAGTATTCCGAAAATCGCGAAGGCCCAGGCGCGGATCGAAGCGCCGGCAGCTATCGAAATCACGGCCGCCACCAAGGTGGTGATCAGCATGACGATCCTCCCTCCCTCTGCATTTCGATAAGGCTTCCGGAATCCATCGTCCTGCCGCGGATCAAAATGTCGAAAGGGGGCCCTGTGACAGGCACGGCATTCTTCATGATGAGCGTCTCAACAATGGAACACACAAAAACCGCCGGCGGCCGGATGCTGTTTCAACAAACGAGCGGTCCAGCGATCCGAAATATATACCGGACCAGCCTGTCATACGACAGGTCTGCCGGATCGATCAACAACTGTTCCCTCTGTCCTGAAGGGAGCAGTCACTCACTCGCATTGAAGAGTACCGGAAGGGTGAAGACATGAACAATCAATGCGTCGTCTACGTCACGGATGTCGAATATTCATTTCCAACTATCCTTTCCGCGCTTCAGGCTCGCAAATTCGCGAGCCCCGCAAGCGACGTTTGCGTGCTCATGTCTGAACGTCTCGACAATTTCAATGAGTTGAGAGCCCTCCTCACCGCGAGCGGAGTCGAATTGGTCGATGCGACCGACGCGCTGCAAGATTCGCTCGGCAAGCTCGACCCTTCGCATTTTAGGGGGCGCATCAGCGTCAGCACGATGGCCAAACTTGTCCTTTGCGAGATCCTGCCTGCCCATTACAGCCAGATCATCTATCTCGATGGCGATACCCAGATCGTCAGCGATCTCGGCAAACTCGAAAACGCCACCGTGCCTGAGGGCCGGTTTTTCGCCGCCCGCGATTACACGGCAGTCCAGGACTTCCTCAACACTGGAAAGGACAACCACTACTTCAATGCAGGGGTCCTGAAGTTCCATCGCAACGGCTGGATCGGGCAGGAAGCGCTTGAGCTTTTTGCCAGCAATCCCGGGGCTTGCGAGGGCAAACATGATCAGGGCGCATTGAACTACGTTTGCGGTTCATCGCTCATCCTCGTGTCCAACCGCTGGAACTTTCCCAAGCAGTTTCTGCATCTGGTGAACATGTCGTCGCTGGCGATCGTCCACTACATGGCGCATCCGAAGCCATGGCATGGAACCTTCTTTCCATGGACTGATCGGGAAAGCCAAGTCTATATCGATCTGCGCAAAGCCCATCCGATCTACAACGCGCTCTATCGCGGAATAAGCTTCGATCGGAAGATGCTCTATAAATATCGGTCGATGCGGGCACGTATCGAACACGCGATCGAGAGGAACGGCCCCCACCCGCGGGTCCAGAGCCTGCTGGTTGGCGATTACGCCGTATGATGACCGCACATTGTTCCCACCAGCCGAAATTGCTCTGCGCTCCGTCTGTCGGGCTTCTCGAAGCAAGCCTAATGAATCCGGGAACGGATAATGTTCAGGATGGAATATGAGTTATCGGGTTTCCGTGGCCAGTATCTCGCATTACGCAAAAGCTCGCCTGCGCCGGTCGCTCAAGGCTCGGCAGGTTCGTTACGACCGGTTGCGCAGCGGCCTCAGGCAGGCGCGTCACGTGGTCATCTGCGTCATCCGTGACGAAGGCCATCGGCTGGCATTTTTCCTGCAATATTATCGTGATCTCGGCTTCGAGCATTTCATCTGCATCGACAACGGCTCGACGGACGGAACGGCCGAATTGCTGTCCGGCTTCGACGATGTCTCGCTCCTTTCGGCGCATGGCTCCTACAAGGCGGCAAGGTTCGGAAACGACTGGATCAACGAGGTCATCAACCGGCACTGCCGGGAGAAATGGGTCCTTTATGTCGATGCAGACGAGTTCCTGGTCTATCCGCATTGCGACACCCGCCCGATCGATCAGCTGACCGCCTACATGGAAGCCACTGGCGGCCATTCCCTCCGCTCGGTCATGATCGACATGTACAGCCCGCGTCCGGTTCTCGAAAACATATGTGAACCCGGCCGCAACCCGCTCGAAGTCTGCAACCTTTTCGACCGATCCGGCTATGTCGCACATTTCGACGAACGCAACTGGACAATATGGATCAAAGGCGGCGTTCGCGGACGCATCTATTTTCACGATCGGCTGTGGGACGGGCCGGCGCTCAACAAGATCCCTCTCGTCTATGTGACAGGTGAACGGCTGTTTCTCAAATCATCGCACCAGGTCTGGCCGCTTTCCCTGAATCTGGGCGAGATGCGCGGCGCACTTTGCGTATCCGGCGCCCTTCTCCACTTCAAGTTCCTATCGACCTTCGTGCATAAGGTTTCCGATGCCGCGCATCGTTCTCAGCATACTGATGAATACACCGTTTACTCCTCCGGCAAGGACATGACTGACTTCGTCCATGACGATACGGGCACTTACACGAACTGGAAGGACTTGTCCGATCACGGGCTCATTCAGGGTGAAGGCTGGAAAGATTGGAAGAATATCTCCAGTAGCGAAATCTGAACGGTTCCAGCGCTGACATGCAGCGCACTCGGTGCAGCAACATCCGAAAAGTCATGTTGCGGTCGGCATAAGCCTTTCATCTGGAATAGTCGCCGCGCATCAACAAGGCTCGCGGCGACCGCAAACCCCGATGATCTCTCTGCTGGTCACGCACACTCCCGGATGGGCGGTCGAGAAGCCTATTTCAAAACCGCGCCGGCCAATTCCCGTCTTGTGCCGCGCTGCAGGTAGAGGTTCTCGAGCCAAGTCACCTGTTTCCTCAATTCCAACGCCGGCCTTTCGATGAATCGCCATGAGAAGGCGGCAAAACAAGTGACAATGATGCTGCAGACGATCCCATTCAGCCACCAGTTATGCGCCCAGGGTCCGAGCGCGACGAAGGCCTGCTGGATGGGATAGCCATAGAGGAATACGCCGTAGGAGTAGTCGGCCCCCTGAAGCACTCCGAGCTTGCGGGGCGAGGTCAGGCCGAGAAAGACCGTTACATATCCAATAGCCGGAATGGCAACGAAGTCCCCAAAGGAGCTGAACCAATAAGCCCACAATATGACGGCCACAGCAGCGATGAAGATGCGGACATCCCACAGAATCTTGTCCCTATAGAGATAGATGGTCACGCCCACGAGGAAGGCGCCGATCAGCAGATTCCCCGACGCGGTCGTAGGCATGGATGCCCAGTTGCTTTCATGCTTCCAATATCTCGCAAGCCCAAAACCCACGATCAACGCCGTCGTTGCGATGAGCGCGAGCACGCGCCGCCTGACCACGCCGAGCAGGAAAAGCGCGGCAATCGCGACGTAGCATTCAAGTTCGAAGGGCACGGTCCAGAGCTGCCCGTTCACCATCGCGGCGTCAGGATTGCTCGGGAACACCCCCGGAAGATTGAAGTGAATGTGCCCGGTGACATTCAGCAGATATGCAAAAAACTGGGGGTCGGTAAAGTAGTTACTGAGGTCATACTCGGTATAGATCGCTCCAAGTATAAAAGCAGCCAGAAACACTTCCACTGCGAGGGCGGGGTAAATCCGGATAAATCGATTGCCAAGAAAGGAGATCAACGTCTTCGACCGCCCGAGACTGCCGGCGACCAGGAACCCGCTCAAGGCAAAGAACATGGGCAGCACCGACTTGATAAAAGGACGCAGGGGCGTTTCCCACAAAAACAGATCATCGCCATAGGTGACGCGAGCCGTATGTATCCAAAGCACCGAAAAGGCCAACAGCAATCGCATGTAGTCAAATCCTGTCGGCCGCCCCTTCGCCAGATCAAGCTTTTCGCCGAGAACCATCAGTGACCCTTTCAGAAGTTTTGACGCAATCGCAAGCATCATTGCCGGCTCGGGGACACGTGTCAGTGACCAGAGCTACATCAGGAAAAATTTGAGGGACTGCCCGCTTCGGGACGAATAGCTGACCATCGGTCCAATGGCGCTGTGCTGCCCGAGGCGCCGTTTCATGGTCGGAGACGAATACGGGCGATCGCGCAGCGAATTGGATGAGGAACGAATGAAATTTCTGGCCGCTCTGTTCTGTATCGTTCTCGCCTTTATCGGACTGGGCTTGATGGGAGGCGGCGCCTTGCTGCTCAGCCTCGGCGGCTCGCCCTATTACGCAATCACAGGGCTTGCCTACCTCATTGCGGCCGTTCTGCTATGGCGCCGCAAGCGACTGGGCGCACTCATCATCCTGCTTATCGCCGTTTTCACCCTTCCCTGGGCATTATGGGAGTCCGGCACCAATTTCTGGGGGCTCTTCGCACGCTTGATGTCCCCGATCGCGCTGGCGGGATTTGCGCTTCTTTTTGCACCAGCGCGTTTGCCGACCGCCAGCCGGAAGCTCTTCCACGGCGGCGCCCTGCTTGCCGCCATTCTGTTTGCCGCGGGCTTTGCCCTTGCTTTCACGCCGCATCAGGTGATCCGCCCCTCCGGCGATATTCCTGCCTACAAGACGGTCAGAGGCGACAACTCCCCCTCCGATTGGACATCCTACGGCCGCAGCACGGCCGGAGATCGCTATTCCCCATTCGACCAGATCAATCGCGGCAACATTGCCAAGCTTGACCTTGCCTGGACATATCGCACCGGAAGAGGCGACGGCGTCGACCAGAACACGCCTTTGCAGATCGGCGATACGGTCTACACCTGCACGCCGACGGATGTGATCGCCGCCCTTGATGCCGATACCGGAAAACCCCGCTGGACCTTCGATCCGAAGGCGTCGGCGCCTTATTGGCAGCGTTGCCGCGGCCTCGGCTATTACAAGATGCCGGAGGAGAGCCGATCGCCCGATGGCCTCTGCAACGAGCGCCTGATACAGACGACCATCGATGCCCGCCTCCTCGAGATCGACAGCAAGACCGGCGCGCCATGCACGGGCTTCGGCGACAACGGCACCGTGCAGCTCTCTCAGGGCATGGGTGAAATCAAGACCGGCTACTATTTCCAGACATCGGCTCCGCTGATTGCCCGCAACCTGATTGTCATCGGAGGCTGGGTCACCGACAATCAGGAGGTCGGCGAGCCGTCAGGCGTGATCCGCGCATTCAACGTGGTGACCGGTGAGCTCGAATGGGCCTGGGATCTCGGCAATCCTGCGATCACCAAGCTTCCGCCAGCAGGCGAGACCTACACCCGCGCCACGCCCAATATGTGGACGACAGCCGCCTTCGACGACAAACTCGGCCTCATCTATGCCCCGCTCGGCAATACCACGCCGGATTATTACGGCGCCAGTCGTCCGGCTTTCGCCGATCAGTACAACGCGACATTGGTGGCGCTCGATGTGACGACCGGCAGGGAGAGATGGAAATTCCAGACCGTGCATCACGATATCTGGGACTTTGATCTGCCGGCCCAACCGCTGTTGATCGACCTGCCCGATGGCAATGGCGCCACCGTGCCGGCCATCTTGCAGACCACCAAACGTGGGCAGCTTTTCCTGCTCAATCGCCAGACCGGCCTTCCCCTCGCCGAAGTTCAGGAAAAGCCGGTGCCGCAAACGGGCGGCGCGCCGGAGGAGAAACTGTCACCGACACAGCCTTATTCCGTCGGCATGCCGACGATCGGTGCGGAACGTGTCACGGAGCAGCGGGCCTGGGGCCTGACGATGTTCGATCAACTGGCCTGCCGCATCGCCTTTCGCAAGATGCGCTACGACGGCGATTTCACCCCGATCGGCACGCATCCCGCACTTCAGCAGCCGGGAAATCTGGGCGGTCTCAACTGGGGAAGCGTCTCGGTCGACCTGGCCAACAACCGCGTCTTCATGAACGACATTCGCGTTCCCAGCATCTTCGCCCTCGTTCCGCGGGCCGATTACGTCGATTTCGCCCTCGTCACGACCGCGCACGGCCCCTCCGCCCCACAGCGCGGCACACCTTATGGTATGACGACCGAGAAATGGACGTCGAGACTGCGCATTCCCTGTACGCAACCACCATGGGGCACGCTGACGGCCGTGGATCTGAACACACGCCAAATCGCATGGCAGGTGCCGGCCGGGACTGCTGAACAGCTCGGACCGTTCAAGATCAAGATGAATTTACCCATGTCGATGGGCCTGCCGACCTATGCTGGCACATCTACGACCGCCGGCGGCGTCGTCTTCTTTGCCGGCTTCCAGGACTACTACATCCGCGCCTATGACGCCGAGAACGGCAACGAACTCTGGAAATTTCCTCTGCCGGTCGGCTCGAGTGCGACGCCGATGACCTACGTCTCACCGAAGACAGGCAAGCAATATGTTCTGGTCTCGATTGGCGGAGCAGCAAATTCGACTGATGTCGGCGACTATGTACTCGCCTTCTCCCTGAAAGACGGGAACTAGCGAGGCAATCACACGAAGCCACCTGGCACCGCTCGATACCGTCAATCCCGGCCGTTGGCCGCTGCACTGCCACCACCTGGACCACATGGCGACGGGGATGATGACGTAGATCGCTTATGACGGCGCGATCTGATCAGCAAGCTCGGGCTCCCGCATCCGGCAAGCTCTGGTAACCCGGGAACCAACCCGCCCATGCAAGGTTAAGGCGATATGCCTCCGAGTTGTTGCCTCGGAAATATCTGGAGCGGTTCAGCTTTTCACGGAAGCGCAGAACCGCTCTAACCTTTTGGATTGACGCGATTCCGGAGGGAAAACGGCTTCGCACTTTTCCTGGAATTGCTTTAACCGCCTTCCGACTCGGTCCGGAGGCCGGAAGGAAGTTAGCGATGCGCGACCACCATAATTCCCGACATGAGGAGATGAGCAGGCATCCCTATTCCATGTTCGCTGTCAACATGATCCTCAGCCTCATCGTCATGTACTTCGTGATGTTTTCGATGATCGATGGCTGGAGCGATTTCCGGAACAATCTCAACATGCTCTACATGGCGCTGACGATGGTGGCCCCGATGGGCATCATCATGCTCGCCACCATGGGCGGCATGTACCGGAACAGGAAGCTGAACGCCGCCATCCATGTCGGCCTTGTGATCCTGTTCGTCGCGGCCTTTGCAGGCACTCGCACACAGGCTCTCATAGGCGACCGCCAATTCATCGCCTCCATGGTGCCTCATCATTCAGGTGCAATCCTCATGTGCCGGGAAGCCGCCCTCAACGATCCTGAACTGGTCGCGCTCTGCGCCAATATCTCGCGCGGCCAGCGTGCGGAGATCGAGCAGATGAACGCGATCCGCACGCGCCTGGATCAGGGTGCGCGGTAAGCGCCCACGGATGTCAAGAAGGCAATCGAGACAGCCGCTCCAGCCTCGTCGACCACCATTCAACCGGGAGACGAAGATGGCCTGCAAGTGGAATTTCTCGCCCGTCCATGCTCTACCTTCTCGGCCCCGAGCTTATACCAATGCGCCTATTGGCGGCTTGGCGAATGTTGATTTGGGAAGCAGGATTTGTTGTTTTCTGTCCCGCGTCGTCGGCTTCGCCTGCTTGCAGGCCCCATCGAAAGCGCGCGCTTGGCAAGCGACCTTCGCCACATCCGGACGGACTCGATCTTGCTCCCCCGATGACAATAATCTTGTGAAAAATCCGATACTAGGGCACAATTTGCGAAGGCATCTGAAGTTGCGGCGCAGTCTCGAACCCGGCCGTCTCGCGCCGAGTGGCAGTTCGCGTCGGAGGGTCGGCGTCGATGGATCAGGGGTTCTTTCTTCTGTTCGCTGCGGTATCCGTGATCACGGCCCTGACGGTGGTCCTGGCGCGCAATCCGGTTCACAGCGCATTGGCGCTGATGGCGTGTTTTCTGCAGATCTCGGCAATCTTCGTCTTGCTCGAGGCGCCGTTGCTCGCGGTCATCCAGATCTTCGTCTATATCGGCGCGATCATGGTCCTGTTCCTGTTCGTGATCATGATGATCGATGTGCGCGAAGCGGTGTTGCAGCGGTTCTTGCCGGGCGGCAACCTCCCGGCTCTGATACTGCTCGTCCTGCTCGGGGTCGAGATGCTCGTGCTGGTGCTCTGGAGCGACCGCTTTTCGGTCGTGGAGCCCGTCGCGATGGGCGGCGGCGATGAGGTCAGGCAGCTTGGCACAGCACTTTTCGCCGACTATCTCCTGCCGTTTGAAACCGCCTCCGTAATCCTGCTGGCGGCCTTGGTCGGCGCCATCATGCTGGCGCGGAAGGAGCAGGGGTGATGGTTCCGCTCTGGTGGTATATTGTGCTCGGAGTGGTCCTGTTCGTGATCGGAGCGGCGGGCGTGCTGCTCAGGCGCAATATTCTTGTCGTACTGATGTCGCTGGAGCTGCTGCTCAACTCGGTCAACATCAATTTCACCGCTTTCGGGCGTTACCACGCCGATTTCCGCGGGCAGATCTTCGCGATCTTCGTCATCGCAATCACCGCGGCGGAAGTTGCCGTCGCCCTCGGTATCCTGGTTGCCCTCGTGAGGAACAAATCCACCCTCAAGATCGACGACGTGACGGTGATGAAAGGATAGCGGCTTTGGACCCGGTTGTATCGATCCGGCCGTTGCTTGCCATCGCCGTCGCCGGTCTGGCCGCCCTTGCAGTTCTCCTTTTGAATAACCGCGAGAGACTTCGCAATCTGGTCTCGCCATTGGCCGCGATCGCCATGTTCGCGATTGTCTTGTCGATGGCGCCCACGGTGCTGGCGGGCGGGACGGTCGAATTGCGCCTGTTCGAGACTCTGCCGGGGATCGACTTTGCTTTCCGGGTCGATGCGCTCGGAATGGTGTTTGCCACCGTCTCGTCGCTGCTATGGATCGTGGCGGCGATCTATTCCATTGGCTACATGCGGCATTTGAACGAGCATGCGCAGACCCGGTTCTTCGCCTGCTTCGCCAGCAGTCTTGCGGCCGCCGCCGGGGGCGCCTTCGCCGCCAATCTGTTTACGCTGGTGATCTTCTACGAGGTGCTCAGCCTCGTCACCTATCCGCTCGTCTACCACCACGAGGACGAGGAGGGATGGAGGGGTGGCCGCAAGTACCTCGTTTATCTGATGGGCGCCTCGAAAAGCGCGCTGCTCGCCGCACTGGCGCTGACTTACCATATTGCGGGGTCGCTCGACTTTGTCGCGGGGGGACTGCTGGCGGGGAGCGATGCCTCGGCGGCGCTGCTGACGGTCGTCTATTTCTGCTATCTTTTCGGCTTCGCCAAGGCCGCCGTGATGCCGATGCACGCCTGGCTGCCCGCCGCGATGGTCGCGCCGACACCGGTCAGCGCGCTTTTGCATGCAGTGGCAGTGGTCAAGATGGGCGTGTTCTGCGTTCTGCGGGTGGTGTTCCATGTCTTCGGCACCGGACTAGTGGGTGGGCTGGGTCTCGGCATCGCCACGGCCTATCTGGCTTCGTTCACGATCCTGATGGCGTCGGTTTACGCCCTGACGCGGGACGACCTGAAGGCCAGGCTCGCCTATTCGACGGTCAGCCAGCTCTCCTACATCGTCCTGGGCGCGGTTCTGTTGTCGCCGCTCGCGATGGTCGGCGGGATCATCCACATCGCGGCGCACGCATTCTCCAAGATCACGCTCTTTTTCTGCGCCGGGTCGATCTATTGCGCGTCGGGCAAGCGCAACATCAGCGACATGGCCGGTATCGGCCGCAGGCTGCCCTGGACGATGGGGGCATTTTTCGTCGCCTCGCTCAGCATGATCGGGATACCGCCGACCGCGGGCTTCGTCAGCAAGTGGTATCTGGCGAAGGGGGCCGTGGCGGCGGGAGAGACCGCGTTCCTGGTCGTGCTCCTGGTGAGCTCAATCCTGAACGCCGCCTATTTCCTGCCGGTCAGCTATGCCGCCTTCTTCCAGGCGGAGACGCAGGAGAGCCGCACGACGGTCCGTGAAATTCCACTGGTGACGATTCCGCTGGTCGCAACGGCGATCCTGTCGGTGCTGATGGGCATTTTCCCGAGCTATTTTCTTACCCTGGCAGACGGAGTGATCCGATGATCAAGCGTGTCGTCGACTTCTTTGGTGCCGAGCAATATGCGAGGCGGCGGCGCCGACTGTTCTACCTCGTGCTCGTCCTGATCGTCGTCGCCGACTTTCTGGTCTTCCGCGAGCACGCCGAATATCTGTGGGACAGTCTGCCGGGCTGGTCCGCCGTCTACGGATTCGTCTCCTGTGTCCTGCTTATCTTCGTTTCCAAGTTTCTCGGCCATCGGGTCGGGCTGATGCGGCGCGAGGACTATTATGACTGACTTCATCCATCCGGCTCTGCTCTTTATTCTTGGCGCCCTGCCGATCCCTTTCCTCGGCGGGTGGGTCCGCAAGGCCTATCTGCTTCTGATCCCTGCGCTGGCGATCCTTGCCGTGCTTGCGATGGAGCCGGGCAGCTATGGCGAAGCGCGGTTCATCGGGCAGGAGATCCTGATCGCGAAAGTGGACAAGCTCAGCATCGTCTTTGCCACCGTTTTCACCATCATGGCGCTGATCGGCATGGTCTACGCGCTGCACCTGACGGATGCCGGCCAGCACGTGGCGGCATTCGTCTATGTCGGCAGCGCACTTGGCGTGGTGTTTGCCGGTGACTACCTGACCCTCTACCTGTTCTGGGAGGGCATGGCATTCGCCTCCGCCTATCTGGTCTTCGCGCAGCGTGGTGGGCCGGCGATCCGGGCCGGGTTCCGTTACCTCATGGTCCATATCACCGGCGGCGTCGTCCTGCTCGGCGGCATCATTTCCCACGGGCTCGCCACCGGTTCACTGCTTTTCGGCCCGATCGCGGGGGCCCTCACCAACGGAGGAATGGAGGTCGGCGACTACCTGATCCTCGCCGGCTTCATCCTCAACGCGGCCGTGCCGCCGCTCAATGCCTGGCTGACCGATGCCTATCCGGAGGCGACCGTCACCGGGGCGGTGTTCATGAGCGCGTTTACCACCAAGACCGCCGTCTATGTGCTGGCGCGGGCGTTTCCGGGGACCGAGCTTCTTGTCTGGCTCGGCACCATCATGGCGCTCTACGGCGTCATCTACGCCGTGCTGGAGAACGATTGCCGGCGGCTTCTCGCCTATCACATCGTCAGCCAGGTGGGCTACATGATCGCGGGTATCGGCATCGGGACCGAGATGGCGGTGAACGGAGCCACCAGCCACGCCTTCGCGCATATCCTCTACAAGGCGCTGCTGTTCATGGGTGCCGGCGCCGTCATCTACGTTACCGGCCGACGCAAGCTCACCGAGCTTGGCGGGCTTTACAAAACCATGCCGCTGACCGTGGCGCTTTACATGGTCGGCGCCTTCGCGATCTCGGCCTTCCCGTTCTTCTCGGGGTTCGTCACCAAATCGATGGTGATAGCGGCTGCAGGAGCGGATCACCGCGCACTGGTGGTGCTGGCGCTGACCATGGCATCGTCCGGGACGTTCCTGCACACTGGCCTCAAGCTTCCCTATTACATGTTCTTCGGGACGGACCGAAAACTGGAGGCGCGGGAGCCGCCGCGCAACATGCTGATTGCCATGGGCATGGCGGCGGTGCTCTGCATTGCGATCGGGGTGTTCCCCCAGCCGCTTTATGCGCTTCTGCCCTATCCGGTTGATTTCGAACCCTATACGGGTTCGCATGTGATGGAGAGCCTCGGGCTGCTGATGTTCACCGCCCTGGGGTTCGTGCTGTTCCTCTGGGCGCTCGATCCCGAGAACACGATCAGCCTCGACACTGACTGGTTTTACCGCAAGGGTGCGCGGGCCTTCATGTGGCTCGCCGAAAGACCGCTGGCGCGCTATGAGCAGGCGGTGAGCAATGTCTCCGAGACCGCGGCGCTGCCCTTGCTGCGCGGCGCGGCGCGGGCAGGACTCCGGCTCGATCTTGCCGGCGTGGATGCCGTCGTGAATGGCATTGCGCATTCGATCCTGAACGGCGGCGGGCGGCTCAGGCGGCTCCAGACGGGTGTCGTGACCCATTACGTGCTAGCGATGATCGTCGGTCTTATCGCAGCCACCGCCGTCTTCGTCGTGGCGTGGCGATAGGGGGTGCCATGGGCTTCCCGCTGCTCAGCCTCATCATATTCACACCCGTTGTCGGGGCCGCGATTCTGATGTTCCTGCGCGGTGCCGATGCGGTGCGGTGGACTGCGCTCTCTTTCACCGTCCTCGACCTTGCGCTCTGCATCGCCATGCTGGTCAGCTTCGACACCACGACCCATGCCATGCAGTTCACCGAGACGCACCCGTGGGTACCCGCGCTCGGGATCAATTATGCCCTTGGCATCGACGGAATCAGCGCGCTCTTCGTGTTCCTGACCGCACTGTTGGGGTCGATCTGCGTGCTCGCCTCCTGGGTCGCGATCGACAGCAAGGTGAAGGAATTCATGATCTGCCTGCTCTTCATGCAAGCGCTGATGCTCGGCGTCTTCTGTGCGCTCGATCTGTTCCTTTTCTACGTCTTTTGGGAGGCGATGCTGATCCCGATGTACCTCATCATCGGCGTGTGGGGCGGCGAGGGTCGGGTCTATGCGGCGATCAAGTTTTTCCTCTACACGCTGGCGGGCAGCCTCCTGTTCCTGATCGGTGTCATCGTGCTCTATTTCTACGGTGGCAGGACCTTCGATATCCTCGCCTTGACAGAGCAGGACTTGCCGTTCCGGATCCAGTCCTGGCTGTTCTTCGCCTTCCTGATCGCTTTTGCGGTCAAGGTGCCGATGGTGCCGCTCCATACCTGGCTGCCGGACGCCCATGTGCAGGCGCCGACGGCGGGCAGCATTATCCTCGCCGGCGTGCTCCTGAAGATGGGCGCCTACGGATTCCTGCGGTTCTCGCTGCCGATGCTGCCGGAGGCATCGATGTATTATTCGACGCTGATGCTCGCGCTTTCGGTGCTTGCGATCGTCTATGGCGGGTTGCTCGCGCTGGCGCAGGACGATCTGAAGAAGCTGGTGGCCTATTCCAGCATCAGCCACATGGGCTTCGTAACACTGGGGATTTTTGCGCTGAACCTCCGCGGGCTCGAGGGCGGCATCCTGCAGATGTTCAATCATGGCGTGACGACAGGCGCCCTCTTCCTGTTCGTCGGGCTGATTTACGAGCGGACCCATACCCGCAGCATCGCCGACTATGGCGGGTTGATGAAGGTGGCGCCGGTCTACACCACGTTTCTGGCACTGTTTACCCTGTCGTCGATGGCGTTGCCGGGAACGAATTCGTTCGTGGGCGAATTGCTGGTGCTGTCAGGGGGATTTGCGGCCAACCTGGTCTTTGGCTCGGCCGCCGTTCTGGGCGCATTGCTGGGGGCTGCCTATCTGCTCGGCATGTATGGGAAGGTCGCGCTGGGCCCGGTCAGCGCAAGCGCCAGGTTAACGATACGCGACGTGAACGCCCGTGAGATGGCTGCGATCCTGCCGCTGGCCGTCTTCGTGCTCTGGGTCGGGCTCTATCCGAAACCCTTTCTCAACGTCATCGATGCCTCGGTGAAGCATCTGGTGACACATGTGCACAGTAGGGGGAGCGGCCAATGACCGCCGCCGCGCTTTTCCAGTCGGCCCTAGCGAGCCTGCCCGAGATCGTGGTGATCACCGGCGCCTGCATCCTGCTGATCCTGGGACAGTTTGTGCGAAGGGGACAGGAAGATTTCCTTGTCTGGGCGTCGGTCGCGATCATATTGATTGCCGCCTTGGCGACGCTCATGCTGGCGAGCGAGGTACGGCCGGCCTACACGGGCATGTTCGTCGCCGACCGCTTCGCGGTCTTCTTCAAGTTCGTTTTCTACCTAGCCACCGTTCTGACATTCCTCCTTTCGCGAAGATATGCCGATATCGAAGGGATCGGGAGCAGCGAATACTATGTCCTGCTGCTCTTTGCGCTTTCGGGCATGATGATCATGGCCTCGGCGACCGATCTCCTGTCGATCTATGCAGGCCTCGAACTGATGGTGATTTGCACCTATGTGCTGACCGGCTTCCTGCGGCGTGAGCGGCGGTCGAACGAAGCAGCGCTGAAATATGTCATCCTCGGCGCGGTCTCGACCGGGATTTTCCTTTACGGCGTTTCGCTGGTCTACGGGCTCACCGGCACAACGCAACTGGACGGGATGGCTGCAGCCGTGACTGGCGATCCGCTCGATCCAGGATTGTTGCTGGCGGTGGTCTTCATCGTCGCCGGGCTGGTCTTCAAGGTCGGCGCGGTTCCCTTCCACATGTGGCTGCCGGACGTCTATGAAGGCGCGCCGACAACGATCACCGCCTTCATGTCGGTAGGCCCCAAGGCGGCGGGGTTCGCGGTGATTCTGCGGGTGTTCCTCAACCCTCTGGTCGCAGCCTCGGACGTCTGGATCATCGTTGCCGTCATCGCGGTGGTGACGATGGCGCTTGGCAGCTTCGTGGCGCTGGTGCAGGATAATTTCAA
This sequence comes from Rhizobium sp. NLR10b, assembly GCF_019685435.1. NCBI lineage: Bacteria > Pseudomonadati > Pseudomonadota > Alphaproteobacteria > Hyphomicrobiales > Rhizobiaceae > Rhizobium > Rhizobium sp. NLR10b. The sequence goes on from NZ_JABDWV010000017.1 coordinate 167,417, forward strand.
GCGTCTCCTGGCCTATTCCAGTATCGCCCATGCCGGCTTCGCCATTTTCGGCGTGGCCGCTGGCGGCGCCGATGGGATCGCCAGCGTGATGCTCTATCTGCTGATCTACGCCTTCATGAATCTCGGCATTTTCGGCGCCGTCATCATGATGCGGAACGGCGATTTCTCGGGCGAGGTCATCGAAGACTATGCGGGTTTCGCCAAGTCACATCCGGGGCTGGCGCTTCTGATGCTGCTCTATCTCTTCTCATTGGCCGGCATTCCGCCGACCGCCGGGTTCTTCGCCAAGTTTTACGTGCTGGTCGCCCTCGTCGAGCATGGTTTCGTCATGCTGGCGGTCATCGCAGTGCTGTTCAGCGCGGTCGCCGCCTATTTCTACATCCGCATCGTCATGGTGATCTATATGCACGAGCCGAAGAGGGCGTTCGCCCCGGCGCTGACGCCTCTGGTGGGCGCGACACTCGCCGTCACCGCTGCCGGCACCATCGGCATCGGCCTATTTCCGTCGTGGTTTCTGAAGCTTGCCCAAGACTCGGTCTTTGGCGGGTGAGCGATTGGATTTGCAATGATCACACCGACGGAATAGACTTGAAAGAGAAGGAAGGATTGCCCAAGTCGGGATGAGGTCGGTGGGCAACCGGTGCAGTGATATGACTGCAATGGAATTCTTGCCGGTTCTTTTCATGATCGCCGGAGTCGTTCTGGTGGCGGGGGTGACGTTGTTGGTTTCCTCGCTGCTGCGCCCATCCAATCCCTATCCCGCCAAGAACATGCCTTATGAATGCGGCATGGACGCAGCGGGCGAGGCGGCGGCGGGCCGCTTCAGGGTGCCGTTCTTTATCCTCGCGATCCTGCTGGTCGTTTTCGATGTCGAAGCGATGTTCCTCTTTCCCTGGGCCGTCGTCCTGAAAGAGATCGGGCTGGTCGGCTATATCGAGATGATCGTCTTCATATTGCTGCTTCTCGTGGGCTTCGCCTACGCCTGGCTGAAAGGAGCGCTGGAATGGGAGGCGTAAACAACGCGATCCGCGACAGCGTGCTGTTCACCACGGCCGACAGCATCATCAGTTGGAGCCGGAGATCGGCGCTGTGGCCGGAGACCTTCGGCATTGCCTGCTGCGCCATCGAGATGATCTCGGCCGGTTGTGCCCGCTACGATCTCGACCGGTTCGGCGTGGTGTTCCGCCCTTCGCCGAGACAATCCGACGTCATGATCATCGCCGGCACCGTGACCCGGAAATTCGCGCCCGTCGTGCGGCGACTCTACGACCAGATGCCGGAACCGCGCTGGGTGATCGCCATGGGCACCTGCGCTATTTCGGGCGGGGTCTACAACACCTATGCCGTGGTGCAGGGGTCGGAAACCTTCGTGCCCGTCGATGTGCATGTGCCTGGCTGTCCGCCCCGGCCCGAGGCGCTGATGCACGGCTTCCTTCTGCTTCAAGAAAAGATCAAGAGGTCCCGGGCGCTCGCCGGCACACCTCTGGATCGGGTTATAGCGTCATGAATGCGGAGCCGTCCCTCAATCGCGCTCCGATCCTGGAGCGCTTCGGAGAAACAATCGAGGACCTCGGCACTGCGCACGGTATCGAAGCCTTTGCCGTTGCGCCCGAGAGGATCGTTGAGTTCTGCCGGCTCCTGAAAGAGCATCCGGCGCTGCAGTTCAATTTCCTCTCGGACATTTGCGGCGTCGATCATTATCCCGAAATGCCGCGGTTCGAGGCGGTCTACCATCTTTACTCGCTGCCCAACAGGTGGCGGGTCCGCATCAAGTGCCGACTTGGCGATCCTCCTGAAGTGCCTTCGGTCACGGGCGTCTGGCGTACCGCCAACTGGCATGAGCGTGAGGCCTGGGACATGTATGGTATCCGGTTCGAGGGACATCCCGATCTGCGCCGGATCTACATGTGGGAAGGCTTCGAGGGCTTTCCGCAACGCAAGGATTTCCCCCTCAGGGGCTATAAGGACAAGTTGAACCCCTTCGGTGCCGAGGGTCCGCCGCCAACACAGCCCGACCTTGCCACCAGGGACATTCCGTAAGGGAGGCCGTTCTACGCCGGAACGTTGAGATGACTGAAGTCACCGAGCTCAGCAGGCCTGAGGGTGAAGCGCTCAATACCAGAGAAGTGCTTCTCAACCTCGGTCCGCAGCACCCCAGCACCCATGGGGTTCTTCGGCTCGTCCTCGAACTGGACGGCGAGTTCGTCGAGCGCGTCGATCCGCATATCGGCTATCTCCATCGTGGCACTGAAAAACTGGCGGAGAGCTTCACCTATACCCAGATTTTCCCGCTGACGGATCGGCTCGACTATCTCTGTCCGCCCTCGAACAACCTCGCCTTCGCGCTGGCGGTCGAGAAACTCCTCGGCATAGAAGCCCCAATCCGAGCGCAATATATCCGCGTGATGATGGCCGAGCTAGCACGGATCTCCGGTCACCTCCTGATCACCGGCGCGCTGCCGATGGATCTCGGCGCCATGACCGCGCTGCTTTACGTCATGCGCGAGCGTGAAATGATCATGGACCTCCTGGAAATGATCACCGGTGCGCGCATGCACACGTCCTTCTGCCGGGTTGGCGGGGTGCGCGAGGATCTGCCTGATGGGTTCTTCCCCAGGATCCGGGAGTTTTGCGACATCTTTCCGAACCGTATCCGCGACTATGAGCGACTGCTCGAAGATAACCGGGTGTTTCTCAATCGCACGAAGGGGATCGGCGTGATCTCCGCAGAGGATGCTGTCGATCTCGGCCTCAGCGGCCCGAACCTGCGAGCTTCCGGTGTCGACTGGGACATCCGGCGCGACGAGCCCTACGAGATCTACGACCGGCTCGATTTCAACGTCATCACCCGTGACGAGGGCGATTGCTATGCACGCTGGCGATGCCGCGTCGATGAGATGCGCGAGAGCATAGGGATCATCGAACAATGCATCAACCAGATGCCTGAGGGGCCGTTCCAGATCGACATACCGACAATCGCCTTCCCGCTGGACAAGGATCGGGTGCACTGCTCGATGGAGGCGCTGATCCAGCATTTCGACCTGTCGGCTTACGGCTTCAAGGTGCCGAGGGGCGAGGTCTATTCGGCAATCGAGGCGCCAAAGGGCGAGCTTGGCTTTTACATCATCAGCGACGGGTCTCCAAAACCGTTCCGCATGAAGGTGCGGGCCCCCTCGTTCGTCAATCTTCAGGCCCTCTTCGGGGTCACGAACGCCCGCTATCTGGCGGACATGATCGCCGTGCTCGGCAGCCTTGATCCCGTGATGGCGGAGGTGGACAAGTAGCAAGGATTTGAATGCGATGACCATGCGCGAAAAGATCGAAGAGGCGGCGGCGCGGTATCCCGACCAGCGCTCTGCGATCATGCCCGCGCTCCTGATCGCGCAGGAAGTACATGGCCATCTGCCTGGGCCAGTGTTGGAAGAGATCGCCGACATTCTCGGAGTCGAGCGGATCTGGGTCTACGAGTTGGCGACCTTCTACACCCTCTTCCATACCGAACCGGTGGGGATGTTCCACCTGCAGCTCTGTAACAATGTTTCCTGCATGCTGTGCGGATCGCAGGACCTGCTAGACCATCTGGAAACAGTGCTGGGGATCAGGAAAGGCGGCACCACCCCGGACGGGCTGTTCACGCTCTCGACTGTCGAATGCCTCGGCGCCTGCGAGATGGCTCCGGTGATGCAAGTCGGCGACGATTACCACGCCCACCTTGATGTGATGCGGATAAACGCACTGCTGGACAACCTGCGGGCGATAGCGGGAGCCGCGAGCGTCGAGCACGCCTCTGCGCGGCTGCCGGGAGAGTAGCGCCATGTTCGAGCCGGTTCTTCTCAAAAATGTCGATGTGGCGGATGGTCATTTGGTGTCGACCTACGAGGCTGGAGGCGGCTATCAGGCGCTGGCGAAGGCGCTGCGCGAGTACACGCCTGACGAGATTATCGACCTTGTCAAACGGTCCAACCTGCGCGGTCGCGGCGGTGCCGGATTCCCGACGGGCATGAAATGGGGTTTCGTTCCGAAGCGCACCGGCAAGCCGACATATCTGTGCTGCAACGCCGATGAAGGCGAACCGGGCACGTTCAAGGACCGGATCATCATGGAGCGTGACCCACATCAACTGATTGAGGGGTTGGCGGTAAGTGCCTACGCGATTGGGGCCGAAACCGCCTATGTCTACATTCGCGGAGAATATGTGGCGGCGATCCGTCGTCTCGAGCAGGCGATCGCCGAGGCCCACGCAAAGGGCTATCTCGGAAAGCGCATTCTGGGCTCGGATTTCAATTTCGCCGTCCACATCCACTGCGGCGCCGGCGCCTATATCTGCGGCGAGGAGACTGCGATGCTCGAGTCGCTTGAGGGCAAGCGGGCGCAGCCGCGATTGAAGCCGCCGTTTCCGGCCGTGGCCGGGCTCTACGCCAGCCCGACTGTGATCAACAATGTCGAGACGCTGGCCTGCGTGCCGCATATCGTGATGCGGGGCGCGGACTGGTTCCGCGGCATCGGCCCGGACAAGAGCCCCGGCCCGAAGCTCTACTGCCTCAGTGGGCAGGTGCGCAAACCCGGCCTCTACGAGTTGCCGATGGGCATACCGCTGCGCGAGCTGGTCGAGGAACATGCCGGCGGGGCCTTGCCAGGACGCAAGATCAAGGCAGTGATCCCGGGCGGGGTCTCCGCGCCGGTCATCCCTGAGCACGGGCTGGAGGTGAGAATGGATTTTGACTCGCTGGCTGCCGCCGGCTCGATGCTCGGTTCGGCTGGCGTTATCGTGATCGACGATAGCACCTGCATGGTCAAGGTCGCCACCAGGATCGTCGAGTTCTTCCACCATGAGTCCTGCGGCAAGTGCACGCCCTGTCGGGAAGGATTGAACTGGGTTGTGAAGGTCCTGCGCCGGGTTGAAGGCGGGGATGGAGCGCCCGGCGATCTGGAGCAGCTGGAGATGCTCTGCAAGGGCATTTTCGGCAATACGTTTTGTGCCTTGGGTGACGGTGCAGCGATGGGATTGCGGGCAGCACTCGCGCATTTCCGAGATGAATTCGTCGCCCATGTCGAGGAGCGGAGGTGCCCGTTTCACTGAAGGAGTGTGCTGGATAAGGGTTGTGAGGAAACCATGCTTAAAGTCACGATCGATGGACAAACGCTGGAGGTTGAGGCTGGCTCGACAGTGTTGCAGGCCGCCCGGCGTTTGGGCATCGATATCCCGACCTTTTGCTATCTGAAGCGTCTGCCGCCGCTGGCCTCTTGCCGCATGTGTCTGGTGGAGATCGAGGGCCTGCGGCGGCTGCAGCCGTCCTGCGCTACTGCGGTCACCGATGGCATGGTCGTGCGGACGAATACGCCTCTGATCGAGGAAACGCGCTCTTCCATGCTCGACATGCTGCTCGCCAACCACCCCCTCGACTGCCCCATCTGCGACAAGGGCGGAGAATGCGAGCTTCAGAACATGGTAATGGCCTATGGGCCCCGCGAAAGCCAGTTCCGCGATGACAAACGTGTGTTCCACTCCGAGGACATTCGCCTGAGCCCGGTTATCATCATGAATGTCAACCGCTGCATCCAGTGCCAGCGCTGCGTCCGGATGTGCGAGGAGGTCGTCGGCGCGGTGGCGCTGGGCACCGTCGAGAAAGGCATGGATACCGCCGTCACCGGCTTCGAGGGCAGTCTGGCGAGTTGCGACCAGTGCGGCAATTGCGTCGAGGTCTGCCCGGTCGGCGCGCTGATGAGCTTCCCCTACCGCTATAAGGCGCGCCCCTGGGATCTCGTAGAGACCGACACGATCTGCCCGCATTGTGGCACCGGTTGCCAGCTGACAGTGGGCACGCGCAAGGGCGAGTTCATGCGGGTGCGCTCGAAGTGGGACGAAGGTGTCAACCACGAAACTCTCTGCGTGCGAGGACGCTTCGGCCTCGATTTCGTTGCAAGCCGGGACCGGATCAAGCAGCCAATGATCCGTCAGGATGGCGCCCTGGTTCCGGTTTCCTGGGACGAAGCGGGGGACTATCTGCGCCGGCGACTGCTGGCTGTCGAAGCCAAGAATGCCGGCGGGCTGGCCTCGCCTCGCCTGCCCAACGAGGTGCTTTATCAGTTCCAGAAGCTGATGCGAACAGTATTCCGGACCAACAACATTGATTGTTCGTCACGCTGGGCCGCGCCCTTCGATACGCTCGGCCCGCTATTGGGAACTTTCTACAGCCGCGCACCGCTGGACGACGTAATCGGCAACGACTGCGTGCTCGTCGTCGGCGGCAACGTGACCGAGGAGAATCCCGTCACCGAATACCTGCTGCGAGACGCCGTGCGGCGACGGCAGGCCGGATTGCTGATGCTTTCGGCGCGGCCCTCGCGTCTGGACGCCGATGCCAGGGTGGTGGTTCGCGTGCCGCCGGGCGGAGAAGAGGCAAGCCTTGCGGCGGTGGTAACCGCGCTCATGGCGGCGGCCGGTCAGACCTTGCCGGGCGACTCAATTGCGGACATCGGTGCGACGATCGGCTGGCCGGCAGCGGGCACCGGCGGCGACGGGCCGGATCGTCTCGCCACCGCGCTCAAGGAAGCCCGTAGCGTCACCGTGCTTGTCAGCGTCGACCTCCTGAGATCACCCGAAGCGCGCGCGACGCTGCTGCAGCTCAACAACCTCCTGCAGGGCCTGCGCCTGCTAGGCAAGGGCCCGGCGATGCAGTTTCTCTTCGACCGTGCCAACCAGATGGGTGCCTGGGACATGGGGGTCCTGCCGGCGGCTCTGCCGGGGCTGCGGGCGGTCGCCGATGACGCGGCGCGCGCAGCTCTTGCCCGAAACTGGGACGCCCAAATCCCGTCCGGACCCGGCGCGAATCTCGACGCCATGCTGGAGCTCTGCGTCGGTGGCCGGATGGGCGCGCTCTACATCGTCGGAACCGACCCCCTGGTCGCCTATCCCGACCGGGATTTTGTGACGCGGGCGCTTGGCGCGGCTGATCTCCTGATCGTGCAGGACGCGTTCCTCACGGAGACGGCGGGCATGGCCGAGGTCGTCTTGCCCGCGGCGGGCTATGGCGAGGAATCTGGAACGTTCACCAACAACGAAGGCCGGATCCAGAATGTTCGCAAGTTCCGTGAGCCCGTTTTCGAGGCGCGAGGCAATCTGGCGATTATCGACTTCGTCGCCGCGCTACGCAACCAGGCGCTGCGGCCATCGACGCGAGGCGAAATTTTCGACGAGATTGCCCGGCTGGTTCCGGCCTATCAGGGGTTGACGCAGGACGGACTTGGCGCCGACGGCGCATTCACCAGGGCGGTACCGACATTATCGGCTGGCGTGTTCCTTGCGCCGCCGTCCGTTCCAACAGCAGCCGACCGGCTCATGCTGATCACCGGCGACTGCCTGTTCCACAACGGATATCTTTCCGAACGGTCGGACACGCTGAACACGGTCGCCAACGATCCCTATGTCGCGATGAGCGCGCAGGATACTGCGGAGCTTGGCCTTTCGGATGGCGATCGGGTAATCGTGCGTTCCGGCCAAGGCGAACTGTCGGCGCAGCTCAAGGTCGACAGGCGGTTTCCCAAGGGCCTCGTCTTCGTTCCGGAAAACTATGGAGCCTTGCGTCTCAACAGCCTGCTGCGGCGGGGCGAATATCCATGCGCGGTGGAAGTCCAGAAGGCGCATCCCACTCCTGACGTCGACCGCCCAGGCCGGATCTGGCGTGGGGTTTGAATATCTCAAGCGGTTCAGGTTTTCACGGAAGCGCTGAACCGCTCTAACTTTTTGTTTTTACGCAATTCCGGACGGAAAACCACTTCGCACTTTTCCTGGAATTGCTCTAGGATCGGGGCACCGCAAGGCTCCGCGGCAAGCTGCCCGCCCCAGCGTCATCACATCGAGTTGGCGGCGTCAGTGATACCTGGCCCCGCATATGTAATCCTGCAGCTCCTGCTCTGTACGCTGCGCTTCGTCGAGCCTGTGCTTAACCACATCTCCGATGCTGACCACGCCGACCACGTTGCCTCCATCCGTGACCAACACATGGCGCGTGCGCCGCTGGGTCATGATCCCCATCGCGACGGGCAGCAAATCTTGTGTCGAACACATCGCCACATTGCGGTTCATGATGTCCGCGACCCGCATCGCCGCCGCCTCGGCCCCATATTCCGCCATCGCATTGCAGCAATCGCGCTCCGACAGTGTACCCAGGTATTTGCTGTTCGAGCGGCTCACGACGACGAAGCCGATATTGTTGTCTCGAAACAACCTCAGTACCTCCACCATCGTCTGATCGGGGGCGACTGCGATGACACCGACACCCTTGTTCTTCATGATTTCACCGACAAACATCTGAGCCTCCTGTTTGAGCGCTTCGGTTTGATGGCTGGCGCGCGTTCATGTTCGCCGGATATTCCGCCACCAGTTGTAGCCCTGCGTCTCGTTGGTCTCGACAATTACGTCCTTCTTCGTATTGAGGCGCGCGGCAACCACGCCGCCGCCGGTTGCCGCCTTACCCGGCTTGACGAGCAGATCGTCGCGCCCGATCACCAGGTCAGCGGAGGAAAAACTGGAAAATTCGTATTGTTGCCCAAGCGCGATTGCATCCGCCGGGCAGGCGTCCTCGCACAACCCGCAGAACAGGCAGCGTGCTGTGTCGATTTCAAATTTGGCCGGATGGCGATTGCCCTTCTCGTCCTCGTACGGGACGACTTCGATGCAGTCGCAGGGACAGATCCGCGCGCAGAGTTCGCAGGCCACGCACTTGATCTCGCCCTCTTCATCACGCTTCAAAAAGTGATGCCCTCGGTAACGCGAGTAAGGCAACCATTTTTCGTTGTCCGGATACTGCATGGTCACGGATTTGGAGAACATGTAGCCGAAGGTCAGAGCCAAGGCGCTCGCCAGATCGGCAAAAAACGTCCAGCCAATCCATGTTCCAACTCTGTCCTGCGCGCGCGACATCGCCGCCTCGCTATGGACCCGTTACGGCCCCTAAAAGTACACCAGTTACAATTATGTTCGCCATCGACAGAGGAAGCAAGACTTTCCATCCGATCGCCATCAACTGATCGTAGCGGTAGCGGGGGAAAGTGAAGCGAAACCAAATAAACACATAGACGAACAACGCGACCTTGAGAGCAAACCACAGGAGCGGTGGCAAAGGAACCAGAACGCCGTTCCAACCGCCGAAGAACAGGATCACCACCAAAACCGACACAAGCAATACGATGGCATATTCGCTGACCATAAAGAAGGCAAAGCGGATACCGCTGTATTCGGTATGGAACCCGGCCCCCAGATCGCCTTCCGCTTCCGCCAAGTCGAAGGGGATGCGCTGCGCTTCGGCCAATCCGGCGACGAAGAACACGAAGAATCCGATCGGTTGGTAGACGATGTTCCAGACATCGGCCTGCGCCCGCACGATCTCGAGAAGGCTCATGGATTGCGCCAGCATGACCACGCCGATGACCGCGAACCCCATGGGGATTTCGTAGCTGATCATCTGCGCGCAGGTTCTGAGGCTGCCCAGGACAGCGTATTTGCTGTTGGAGGCCCAACCGCCGAAGATGACGCCATAAACCTCGATCCCGATCACCGAGAAGACGAAAAGGAGCGCCACATTCATGTTGGAGACGTAGAGCGTGATCCCGTGGCCGAGGACCGAGACAGTTTCGCCGAAGGGGATCGCGACGAACACCACAAAGGGTGGGGCGAGTGCCAGGATTGGCGCCAGTTTGAACAGAAACCGGTCGGCCTCAGCCGGGATGTGATCCTCTTTCGTCAGGAGCTTGATTCCGTCCGCCACCGGCTGCAACAGCCCGTGCCATCCCACGCGCATCGGCCCCATCCGCTGCTGCATGTGCCCGGCAACCTTGCGTTCCAGCCAGGTGAGCGGCAAGGGTAGCAACAGCAGGATCGCAATCAGGAACGCGACCTTCAAGACGATCAGGCCAAGGGCGACGATAAGTTCCATGATCCGGCTACTTATTCATCGGGTTGAAGCGCGCGACGGGGCTTTGGCTCCGCTCTACAATGAGCACTGCGCACACTTGTCAGGCTACATGGTACAACGGCGACGCACCCCATACAATGCCGTCGCTGGGCGTGATGCGTTCTGCATAGGACGTTTTGAGAAGAGTAGCTCGCTGTGCAAGATGAAGGCTTCGCGTTTCCGCCGGTTACACCGCGCCATCTTGCTTATCAAAAACCGCCGAGGCTCTCATGGCTGCCGAATGAAAGTTCCGCGGCAGATCAGTCGGCGTCCGGGGAGTTGAACGCCCAGCAGAAACGCAAAGCTCGTCGAGGGTTATGTCGAGTGCTTCTGCCAAGCGATTTGCATGGGTAAATTTGCAAGTTGAATTGGTCGCGGGGTCAAGATTTGGGGTTTTTGTGTCCGGGCTGCGTCGGCTTTTCCTTCTTGCGGGCCGCAGATGAGGCGTCAAATTCTCGAGCTGTTACCAAACAAAAAGCCCGCACGAGGCGGGCTTTTTGGGAAGATTGGTTGCGGGGGCAGGATTTGAACCTGCGGCCTTCAGGTTATGAGCCTGACGAGCTACCGGGCTGCTCCACCCCGCGATATTTCATTCCG
>NZ_JABDWV010000018.1:0-175996 GCF_019685435.1 Rhizobium sp. NLR10b
ATGTCTCGATCGGCCGCGACGTCGAAAGCCAGGTGCTGGCCCGCGCTATCCACGCCCATATCCATCATCGCACCTTCATCAACGGCAACCGCACCGTCGTCTTCCCGGCCAGCCCCGGAAGCTACGCCTCCGAACGCATGGGGTGAGTCGGCCGAGGCCGCGCATCTCTTTTGCCGGCAGACAACAATCTCCCGTTGCCTGCCAGCGGCAAGTATTTGATTATCGCGCTTAAGGGGTAATCGAATCATGCTGCGGGAGGGGTGTCATGACCGACGAGGCGCTTGTGGATCGCATGACGCTGCCGCGTCCCGACGTCACCGTTGCTGACGCGGAAGAGATCCTTCTTGCCCATTACAGCCTGTCCGGCACGCTCGCCGAACTCGGCAGCCAGCAGGATCGGAACTACCGCGTCGACAGCGATCGTGGGCGATACGTCCTGAAGATCTGCCATGCCGCCTACGAGGCCCGCGAGCTCGAGGCGCAAAATGCCGCGCTCCATCATCTCAAGCGCCAGCAGGACGCGCCACGCGTTCCGAAGGTGATCGCCACGAATGATGGGCGGGAAATTATCGTCCTTACCGTGCGCGGGCGGGGCTATCAGGTCCGGTTGCTGGAATATCTGGAAGGCCAGGGACTGACGGAGATGAGATATCTGGCGCCGGCTTCCGTCGCGGCGCTTGGCGCGCTCTGCGCGAGGCTGGCGCAGGCGCTTGCCGATTTCGACCATCCCGGCCTCGACCGCAGCCTGCAGTGGGATTTGCGACGCGCCGGGCCTGTCGCCGTACAGCTGCTGTCCGCCATCACCGACAGCGCTGCCCGTGACCGGATTGCCAAAACCATGGTGACGGCCGTTCGCCGCATCCAGCCCCTGGCGCCGTCGCTTCGGCTCCAGGCGGTCCATCACGACGTCACCGGCGACAATGTCGTCGGCCATCGCGACGCCCATGGCCACACGATCCCCGACGGGGTGATCGATTTCGGCGACATCATCCGCGGCTGGCTGGTCGGCGACCTCGCCGTCACCTGCGCTTCGCTGCTGCATCAGGCGAATGGCGATCCCTTTCACATCCTGCCCGCCGTCACCGCCTATCAGGCGATCTATCCGCTGAGCGACGAGGAGCTGAAGGCGCTCTGGCCGCTGATCGTCGCGCGCGCGGTCATCCTCGTTGCCAGCAGCGAACAGCAGATGTCGATCGATCCCGATAATGATTATGTCCGTGGCAATCTCGACCGCGAGCGGGCGATCTTCGATACGGTGATGTCGGTTCCGTTCGAACTCATGGAAGCTGCGATCCTCAAGGCGGCCGGCGCGGATGTCGCCGCTCCGCCGCCATCGGCATGGCTGCCCTTGCTGCCCGATATCGATCCCGCCACGATCGCCTATGTCGACCTTGGCGTGCGGAGCGCGCATTTTTCCGCCGGCAACTGGCTGAGCGCCGATATGGACTGGCGGCTGCTTGCCCGGGCCGCAAGCGAAAACGGCACGGCGGCGACGCGCTATGGTGAATATCGGCTTTCCCGCGCTGCCCTTGGAAACGCGAGGGCACAGGCGACCTTCGCCCTGCATGTCGACATCTGCCTTGCCGCAGGAAGTGCGGTCGCAGCGCCCTTTGCCGGCCGTATCGGCTGGAAGGACCAGCATCTGACACTGACGGACGACAGCACGACCCTGCATCTCGACGGACTCGACCCTTTGGTCGAGAATGGCGCCGTGCTTGCCGCTGGCGATCCGCTTGGTTCTGTTTTCGGTGAAGTGTCGTCACTTGGCGGCCTGCGCCTCCAGCTCTGCAGCATCGCGGGTCTTGAACCCCCGCTCTTTGCCATGCCGCGCGAGGCGGCGGCCTGGTCGGTGCTCTGCCCTTCGCCTTCATCCCTTCTCTGCCCGGGAGCGGATGCGCCGCAACCGGAGACCGGAGAACTGCTCGCCAAGCGGCAGACCTATCTCGCAAGTGCGCAGAAGAACTATTATGCCGCGCCGCCGCAGATCGAGCGCGGCTGGAGGGAATATCTGTTCGATGTCGAGGGCCGCGCCTATCTCGACATGGTCAACAATGTCACGATCCTCGGCCACGGCCATCCCAGGCTGGCGGCGGCAATCAGTGCCCAATGGCTGCGGCTCAATACGAATTCACGCTTCCACTATGCGGCGATTGCGGAGTTTTCCGAACGTCTCGCGGCGCTCGCGCCGGAGGGCCTCGACGCGGTCTTCCTCGTCAACAGCGGCTCTGAGGCGAACGATCTGGCGATTCGGCTGGCGCAGGCCCATAGCGGCGCCCGCAACATGCTCTGCCTGCTCGAAGCCTATCATGGCTGGTCGGCGGCGAGCGATGCCGTCTCCACGTCGATCGCCGACAATCCGCTGGCGCTGACCACCCGACCGGATTGGGTGCATGCGGCCGTTTCGCCGAATACCTATCGCGGCGCGTTTCGCGGACCCGACACAGCGGCGAGCTATCTGGCCGCCGTCAAGCCGACGCTCGCGACGATCGACGCCGGCGGCCAGGGCCTCGCCGGCTTCATCTGCGAATCGGTCTACGGCAATGCCGGCGGCATTCCGTTGCCCGAAGGGTATCTGAAGGAGATCTATACCGAGGTGCGCGCCCGCGGCGGGCTCTGCATCGCCGATGAGGTGCAGGTCGGTTACGGCAGGCTCGGCCATTATTTCTGGGGCTTCGAGCAGCAGGGGGTCGTGCCCGATATCATCACCATCGCCAAGGGCATGGGCAATGGCCACCCGCTCGGCGCCGTCATCACCAGACGGGAGATTGCGCAGTCGCTGCAGAAGGAGGGACCTTTCTTCTCCTCCACCGGCGGCAGCCCGGTCAGCTGCGTCGCCGGCATGACGGTGCTCGATATCATGGCTGAGGAGAAGCTGCAGGAAAATGCCCGCACGGTCGGCGATCATCTGAAGGCGCGGCTTGCCGCGCTGATCGACCGGCACGCGATCGCCGGCGCCGTCCATGGGATGGGCCTCTATCTCGGCCTGGAATTCGTCCGCGACAGAACGACGCTGGAGCCGGCGACGGAAGAGACGGCGGCGATCTGCGACCGGCTTCTCGACCTCGGCATCATCATGCAGCCAACCGGCGATCACCAAAATGTGCTGAAGATCAAACCGCCGCTCTGCCTCAGTCTCGAAAGCGCGGATTTCTTCGCAGACATGCTGGAAAAGGTGCTCCAGGAAGGCTGGTGATCCATGCTTTCGGGCGTTAACCAAATCGGTCATTTCGAGGCATCTCGATTTTTAACGACAAGGCCCATTGCCGGAATCAGACAGACTTCCTATTTCTGCTGCGGCGATCGAACGAGTTTCGATTCTGTCATGCGAATTTTACGAAGAGCTGATATGTTTCTTTCTGTAAGTTCGGCCCAGGATGGAATGAATTTTTTCGGATCGTCGATATTTTGACACGTTTCGGAATATGTTTCCGACAGGCTGTCGGATAATCTCTACTAAGTTAGTAGATATTGAACGCAGCCATCACCGGCCCCGGGCTCTTCCGGGACCATCGAGCGCAACGCCAACGAAAGGAACGAGACATGACAGACATCGAAATTCTCGCCACTCTCCTTGGGCGATCTGTGCTTGGCAATGACCGTCCGGGCGCCCTCTCCCGCTCGAACTGTCGAATGTGACATTCGTCCTCCTTTTAACGGTACCAGACAAGTCAATTCGCCATGGCTGCGCATGCCCGCGCGGCAGGAGTTCTATCTATGAAGAAGCAAGTTATCGAATATGCAGGCGTTCCCGTCGGCATCGTTATCCCCGACGAAGATCGGCTGAAGTTCATCGCCGTGAAATTCCATGTCCACGACCTCGACGAGCAGCGGTTCGGTTCGCCCGACGAGGTGCGGCTGGCCATCCACGACCTGATGACCCGCCGTCATCCGAAGCCGCTTCATGCCTGACGGCATGCGGCCGTTACCGACTTTCGCGGCTCTTCTGATGTGACCGGTCCTGCCAAAAGGGCCGGTCTTGTTTTTTGAGGGCAATTGCAGTCCTATCGGCCGGATCAGCGCCACCAGGATCAGCCCTTGCCCGATCTTCTCAATCTGCTCACCGACATCGAAGGCGTTTCCGTCGGCCATGCGACCGACCTCTCGCTGGGATCCGGCGTCACGGTCATCGTCTTCGACGAGCCGGCGGTCGCCTCCGGCACGGTGCTCGGCGGCGCGCCGGGCGGACGCGATACCGGCCTGCTCGACCCGTCGATGACCGTCAGTACCGTCGATGCCTTTGTGTTCTCGGGCGGCTCGGCCTTCGGGCTCGATGCGGCCGGGGGCGTGCAGGCCGGCTTGCGCGAAGCCGGCCGCGGCTTTGCAGTCGGGCCGGTCAAGATTCCGATCGTGCCGCAAGCGATCCTGATGGACCTGCTGAACGGCGGCGACAAGGATTGGGGTCTTCACTCCCCCTATCGTGAGATGGGTTATGCGGCATTGAAGACCGCGACGAAGGGCGTATTTGCGCTCGGCACCGCCGGCGCCGGCACCGGGGCGACGACGGCCACTTTCAAGGGCGGGCTCGGCTCGGCCAGTGCCGTCAGCAGCGCCGGCCATCGCGTCGCTGCGATCGTCGCCGTCAATGCGCTCGGTTCGGCAACGATCGGTGACGGGCCGCATTTCTGGGCGGCGCCCTTCGAGAAGGACGGCGAATTTGGCGGGCTCGGTATGCCTGCGACCACCGATCACAGGATACGGCTCAAGGGGATGAGCACGCCGGCAACGACGATCGGCGCTGTCGTCACCGACGCGCAGCTGACGAAGGCGGAAGCGCATCGGCTTTCACTTGCCGGTCATGACGGCCTTGCCCGAGCGCTGCTGCCGGCACACCTGCCGCTCGACGGCGATACCGTCTTTGCCGCGTCGACCGTCAAACATCCAAGAAACGACATGGCAAGCCTGATGGAACTTTGCCACCTCGCCACCATCGTCATGGCGCGGGCAATCGCGCGCGGCGTCTATATGGCGAGCGCCCTTCCGGCCGAGGGCGGGCAAATAGCATGGCAAGACCGCTATCCCCAGGGCCGTTGATTGAATAGGGTCGCAACCTGGTGAAATGGCGGAGACACGCGAATGCAGATCCTGGCGCTGAAGTATTTTCGACGAGCTGGTGGGGACCGAATCATGCCGGGTGATGTGATGAACAAGGTTTCGTTTGCGTCTTCGGCGCGCTGCATCAAGCGGCTTTCCCTCGGTGCTGCGTTGTCGGCCGGTCTCGTAGTGACAGCAATGACACCGGCGGAAGCGGCCAAGACCGCCCTCAATCTCGGCATGAGCGTCGAACCAACAGGCCTCGACCCGACGATCGCCGCACCGGTCGCGATCGGCCAGCTCACCTGGCAGAATGTGTTCGAGGGGCTGGTGACGATCGATCAGACCGGCAAGGTCCAGCCGCAGCTGGCGAAAAGCTGGGAAATCTCGGGCGATGGCCTGACCTATATGTTCAAGCTGCGGACCGGCGTCAAATTCCATGACGGCGAGGCCTTCGATGCCGCCGCCGCCAAATTTGCCCTCGACCGCGCCCGCGGTACGGATTCGGTTAATCCGCAAAAACGCTTCTTCGCCTCGATTGCCTCGATCGATACGCCGGATGCCGAAACGCTGGTGCTGCATCTCACGGCCCCGACCGGCAGCCTGATCTATTGGCTCGCCTGGCCGGCATCTGTCATGGTCGCCCCGAAGACGGCCGACAACGACAAGGTCATGCCGATCGGCACCGGTCCCTTCAAGTTCGCCAGCTGGACGAAGGGCGACAGGGTCGAACTCGTCAGGAATGGCGACTACTGGAACAAGGATGCGTCTGCCAAGCTCGACAAGGTGACCTTCCGCTTCATCGCCGATCCGCAGGCGCAGGCAGCCGCCCTGAAATCCGGCGATCTCGATGCCTTTCCGGAATTTGCCGCACCCGAGCTGATGAGTTCCTTCGACGGCGATGCCAGGCTCATCACCAAGGTCGGCAATACCGAACTCAAGGTCGTCGCCGGCATGAACAATGCCAGGAAGCCCTTTGACGACAAGCGCGTCCGCCAGGCGCTGATGATGGCGATCGACCGCCAGACGGTGATCGACGGGGCGTGGTCCGGCCTCGGCACGCCGATCGGCAGCCACTACACGCCGAACGATCCGGGCTACAAGGACATGACCGGCGTGCTGCCCTATGATGTCGAAAAGGCAAAGGCACTGCTGACTGAGGCCGGCTACCCCAACGGCTTCACGTTCACGATCAAATCGCCGCAGATGGCCTATGCGCCGCGCAGCGCCCAGGTGATGCAGGCGATGTTTGCCGAAATTGGCGTGACGATGAACATCGAACCGACCGAGTTTCCGGCGAAATGGGTGCAGGACGTCATGAAGGATCGCAACTTCGACATGACGATCGTCGCCCACGCCGAACCGCTCGACATCGACATCTACGCACGCGATCCCTATTATTTCAACTACAGGAACCCGGCCTTCGATGCGCTGATGAAGAAGGTCCAGGAGACCGCGGATCCCGCCACCCAAAATGCGGTTTACGGCGAAGCGCAAAAGATCCTCGCCGAGGACGTACCGGCGCTCTACCTCTTCGTCATGCCGAAACTCGGCGTCTGGGACAGGAAGCTGAAGGGGTTGTGGGAGAACGAGCCGATTCCGTCGAATGTGCTCTCGGGGGTTTATTGGGAGGAGTGAGCGAGCGGGTTCGGGCGGATTGAGAGGCACGATGAGCAAGGCGAAGCGGGACAGCGATACGCTCAATGCAGGCCGCAGCCCTCGCCATCCCTCATTCCTGTCACAAGCTTGGCGCCGAGGCTACAACGTACTCCCAAAAGCCAACTCGAAAGCGTGGCATGCATGATCGCGCTTCTCCTTCGCCGCTTCACCGGCCTCATCCTCACACTCGTCATCGTCTCTCTGCTGATCTTCACCGTCATGGATCTGCTGCCCGGCGATCCAGCCTCGATCATGCTTGGCACCTCGGCAAGCCCGGAAACGCTGGCAGCGCTGCGTCACGAGCTCGGCCTCGACCAGCCGCTCGTCCTGCGCTACGGCCAATGGCTGGCCGGCCTCCTGTCCGGCAACCTCGGCAATTCCCTGACCTACGGCGTTCCCGTTGCCGGACTGATCGTCGAGCGGCTGGCGGTGACGCTGCCGCTGGCGCTGATGGCAATGGTGCTTTCGATGGCGATCGCCCTGCCGCTTGGCGTTCTGGCCGCCTCGCGCCGCGGCCGCGTTTTCGACACGATCGCAACATTGTTTTCGCAGATCAGCATCGCCGTGCCCGCCTTCTGGGTGGCGCTGCTGTTGATCATCCTGTTTTCGACGATGCTCGGGCTGATGCCGGCCGGCGGCTTCCCGGGGTGGGGCGCCGGTCTTCTGCCGGCATTGCAGGCGCTCGTCATGCCGGCCGTCGCGCTGGCGATGCCGCAGGCGGGCGTGTTGACACGCGTCGCACGTTCGGCGGTTCTCGAGACGATGCATGAGGATTTTGCCCGCACCGCGGTGGCCAAGGGGCTGTCAAGCAGTGCGGTGCTGTGGCGGCATATCGTGCCGAATGCGCTGATCCCGGTTCTGACGATGATCGGACTGCAGTTCACCTTTCTGGTCGCCGGCGCGGTGCTGGTGGAAAACGTCTTCAACCTGCCGGGGCTCGGGAGGCTTGCGCTTCAGGCACTCTCCCAGCGCGATGTCATCGTCATGCAGGATGTCGTGCTGTTCTTCGCGGGCTTGGTCATCGTGGTGAATTTCGTCGTCGATCTCTCCTATGTGGCGATCGACCCCAGGATCAGAAAGGCGGTCTGAAACATGGCCCAGATCGTATCCTCCGCCTTTGCCCGCCGCCGAAGGACTGACAGACTTAGCCGGCGAATGAACCTCATCGCGGGCACGGTCATCATTGGCCTGCTGGTCGCCGTTGCGCTGCTGTCGCTCGTCTGGACGCCCTTGCCGCCGGCGAAGATGCAGATCATCCATAAACTGCAGCCGCCGCTTGCCTTCGGCCTGCTCGGCACGGATCAGTTCGGCCGCGACGTGGCGTCGATGCTGATGGCTGGATGCCGGAACTCTTTGTCGATTGCCATCACCGCGGTTGCGATCGGCGGGACGCTCGGCTCGATATCAGGCATCTCCGCCGCGGCGATCCGCGGTCCAGCCGAAACGCTGCTGATGCGCATCTGCGACGTCATCTTCGCCTTGCCACCGATCCTGTCGGCGATGGTGCTCGGCGCCTTTCTCGGGCCGGGGCGCTTCACCGCGATCACCGCGATCGCCGTCTTCATGATTCCGGTCTTTGCGCGGGTGACGCTGGCAACCTCGCTGCAGGCCTGGAGCCGCGATTATGTGACGGCGGCGCGCGCGATCGGCAATACGCGCCTGACCATTTCACTGCGCCATGTGCTGCCGAATATCATCAGCCAGATCATCGTGCATGGGACAATCCAGCTCGGTCTGGCGATCCTGACCGAGGCCGGTCTCAGCTTTCTCGGGCTCGGCATGGCGCCGCCAGCGCCGACATGGGGCCGGATGCTTGCAGATGCGCAAACCTATCTGGCGCTGGCCCCCTGGCTCGCGATCCTGCCCGGCCTTGCCATCGCGCTCACCGTCCTCGGCTTCAACATGCTCGGCGACGGCTTGCGCGATCTTCTCGATCCACGCGAGGCGAGCCGCTGATGTCCCTCCGAAACAAAACGCCTATGGCCGAAACCGATCTTACAATCCGTGAACTCAGGCGACGCTTCGCCGATAAGAGCCTCTCGCCGCTCGAATACTGGCTCTCCCTCGAAGACCATATCGCCGCCTGGGAGCCGTCCATATCAGCACTCTACCTCTACGACCCAGAGGCGGCGCGCGTGCAAGCGAAAGCTTCGACGGAGCGCTGGGCGAAGGGACAAACGCTGGGCAGGCTCGACGGCATCCCGGTCACGCTGAAAGAACTGCTCGCGACGAAGGGCCAGCCGGTGCCGCTCGGCTCCAGGGCGGTGGAACTGAAGCCGGCGGAGGCCGACGCGCCGGCTGCAGCGCGGCTGCGCGAGGACGGCGCGGTGATCTTCGCCAAGACCACCTGTCCCGATTACGGCATGCTTTCCTCCGGCCTGTCGAGCTTTCATCCTCTCAGCCGCAATCCCTGGAACATCGCGCAAAATCCCGGCGGATCGAGCGCCGGCGCCGCGGCCGCGGCCGCGGCCGGTTACGGGCCGCTGCACATCGGCACGGATATTGGCGGTTCGGTGCGGCTTCCTGCCGGCTGGACCGGCACCTTCGGCTTCAAGCCGAGCCACGGGCGCATTCCGGCCGATCCCTATTATGTCGGGCGCTGTCTCGGCCCGATGACGCGCACCGTCGAGGACGCCGCTTTTTCCATGGCGACGCTGTCACGGCCCGACTGGCGTGACGGGACCAGCCTGCCGCCCAACGATTTCGACTGGATGGATTTCGTTGTCGACATGTCAGGCATGAAGATCGGCCTAATGCTCGATGCCGGCTGCGGGTTTGCTGTCGATGATGAGATCAGGGTCGCGGTCGAATCGGCGGCGAAACGTTTCGAGAAGGCCGGCGCGACCATCGTCTGCGTTCAACCGGTGCTGACGCGCGCGATGCTTGACGGGCTCGACACGTTCTGGCGCGCCCGCCTGTGGAGCGATATCGCAGGGCTGGACGAAGAGCGGCGCGACAGCATCCTGCCCTATATCCGGGAATGGGCCAAGGCCGGCGCCGATATCAATGGCGTCGATGCCGTCAGGGGTTTCAATCAGACGATCGAAATGCGCAGGAGCTGCGGACGGCTGTTCACCTCGGTCGACGCCCTGCTTTCGCCGACCAACCCGATCGTCTCCTATCCGGCCGAATGGGCATCGCCGACCAACGATCCGGCGAGGCCGTTCGAACATATCGCCTTCACCGTGCCGTGGAACATGTCGGAGCAGCCGGCCGCGTCGATCAATTGCGGCTTCTCCCGTTCGGGCATGCCGATCGGGCTTCAGATCGTTGGGCCGCGTTTCGACGACATGCGGGTGCTGAGACTGTCGAAAGCTTTCGAGGATTGGACCGGCGGCGTGAGATCCTGGCCGCAGCGACCGATCACTTAGCTAAACGGGCGGCGATAGCCGGTCGGCCGTTGGTACAGCGAGCCGATGCGCTCGACGGCCGCCTCGAAGTTCTCCCGCGCCACCGTCATGCTGTGGCCATTGGCGTGGAGAATGGTTTGGGAATCTTCGAAAATGGCGACGTGGCCCTTCCAGAACACCAGGTCGCCGCGGCGAATTTCGGAGCGGTCGATCGGTTCGCCGAGTCCGGCCGCCTGCATGTCGGTATCACGCGGCGCCAGTCTGCCGGTCATCAGCATCGCCAGCTGGACGAGGCCGGAGCAATCGATGCCAAGGCCGGATCGGCCGCCCCAAAGATAGGGTGTTTCGAGGAAACGGGCGGCGATACCGACATAATCGGCACCCTCGAGAGCGCCGATCGGCTGCACGTGCCTGGCGAAGATCGCCGTGCCGTCCGTCAGCACGACATAGT
Source organism: Rhizobium sp. NLR10b (assembly GCF_019685435.1). Lineage (NCBI taxonomy): Bacteria > Pseudomonadati > Pseudomonadota > Alphaproteobacteria > Hyphomicrobiales > Rhizobiaceae > Rhizobium > Rhizobium sp. NLR10b. The sequence goes on from NZ_JABDWV010000018.1 coordinate 10,492, forward strand.
GATTGCCGCGCACCTCCGCCTCGCCTACGACGTGAACGCGGCTTCCCATCGACAAGATGGCCTGATGCGGTTTGCGCAGTTCCGGCTCCGGATAAAGGAAGGTGCGCGGCACGGTGACGATGTGAGTCGGCGCCGGCCCTGTCTGGGAGAGCGCCTCTGCCTCGAGATAACCGACATAGCCGTCGGAGGCAGCTTTTACCCAGCACCAGCCGTCGGCGCGATCGAAAACGGTCACCTCCTCGCCGAGGAGCAGTTCCGTATCGATGCCGCGGGCAAGTTCCGGCTCAGGGCGCAGGGCGGCGACGGGAAGGGCAACGCGCGCTGCGGCGCCTTCGACGAAGCGCGACGCCTCCACCTTGCCCTGGAGCCCCGCTTCCGCGAGATCCGGCCGATAGGCATGCAGGCGGCGGTCGAGCATCGTCATTCGTGTTCCCTTCAGATCGGCAGCCGGCGGCCCTGATCCCGGACGAGATCGCCGAGCTTTTCCAGGTAAAGCGCACCGCCGACGGTACGTTTGATGATCACATTGCGGCGATCGGCATCGTCGCGCACGCGATCAACCAGGCCCATCTCACCCATCGTATCCAAGGCGCGGGTAATGACCGGCTTGGTGACATTGAGTGTGGCGGCAAGCCCGCGCACCGTGTGGGGCGGCGGCACGAGGTAAATATGCAGCAGGATCGCCATCTGGCGCAATGTCAAATCGCGGTCGTCATGGCGAACCTGATCGAGCGCCACGCCATGCCAGAGCCCCAGCGCCTGCGAGGCGGTCAGTTCGATCGGCACGGCCCCTCCGGAAAATCGTTACGCTAGCGTTTCATTTTCCGGCAGTTGCAATGGACATGCAAGAGGTGGCGGGAACTGCCGCCCGGCAGGGTGAATAAAATTTTAACGATCGGCCGCGAGACGCAGCGCGGGACGGCGGTCATGCGATGCGCCTTAGCATTATCCGGGCGGCGTCAGCGCAGGCTGGTGCGGATATGATGGAAGAGCGCGCGGATTGCCTGTGCTTCGCCGCCGCCCGGCGAATGTGGCCGTTCGGACGGAGCCCAGCCGTAAATGTCGAAATGTGCCCAGCTCTTGGACTTGCTGACGAAACGCTTTAGGAAAAGCGCGGCGGTGATCGATCCCGCCATGCCGCCGGCCGGGGCATTGGTCAGGTCGGCGAATTTGGCGCGGACATCCTTTTCATAGCCGGCATAGAGCGGCAGACGCCAGATCGGATCGTCCGTCTCCAGGCTTGCTTCGGTCAGGTCATGGGCCAGATTGGCATCATCGGTGAAGAAGGGCGGAAGATCCGGACCGAGGGCAACGCGGGCAGCCCCTGTCAGCGTCGCCATGTCGATCAAGAGTTCGGGCTCTTCCTCGTCGGCATAGGCCAGCGCGTCGGCCAGGATCAACCGGCCTTCGGCGTCGGTATTGTCGATCTGAACGGTCAGGCCCTTTCGGCTTCGGTAAATGTCGCCGGGGCGAAAGGCATTGGAGGAGATGGCGTTTTCGACGACCGGGATAATGACGCGCAGATCGACCTTCAGCTTGGCGTCCATGATCATCAGGGCGAGTCCCATGACATTCGCGGCGCCGCCCATGTCCTTCTTCATCAGCAGCATCGAGGCGGCAGGCTTGATATCGAGACCGCCGGTATCGAAGCAGACGCCCTTGCCGACGAGCGTCACCTTGCGATGACCCTTTTTGCCCCAGCGCAGCTCAAGAAGGCGCGGCGCGTCGGCGCTGGCGCGGCCCACGGTGTGAACCAGCGGGAAATTCTGGGTGAGCAGTTCATCGCCCGTGATGACCGACAGTTCCGCCTTGTAATGTCCGGCCAGGGCACGGAAAGCGGCCTCGAGCTGGTCCGGCCCCATATCGTTCGTCGGCGTATTGATGAGGTCGCGAGCAAGAAAGACGCCGGCGAGCTGGCGCTTGATATCGGCGCCGTCGGCATCGCGGGGGATCATCAAGGTCGCTGCCGGCGATTTTTCCGATTTGTAGCGATCGAAACGGTAGCTGCCGAGCCCGAAGCCAAGGGCCAGCCGGTTTGCCGTCAGCGGCGCGGTCTCGATGTGCCATTCGCCGGCGGGCAGCGCACGGGCCAGCCTGCCGGTGATGTAGGGCTGTTCCGACGGGTTGGTGCCCAAGCCGAAAAGCGCGCCGCCGAGATGGCCATCGGCCGTCGGGATCAGCAGGAGCGAGCCGCTTTCGGCCTTGTAGCCCGCCTTGCGCGCCCAATCGAGCGCGATCGGATCGATCGTGCCGGTCTCGATATGGGCAGGGGTGACGGCAAAGATCGGCAGCGTCAAGCCGCCCTTCGTGTTGAAAGGAGTCGGTCTTTCGATGAACTGATAGGGGGCCATGATTGTCCTTCGGCGGTCGCCAGGAATCGTTCCTTAACGGTCTGTTAGGGTTAACAGACTATTGCTGGAGCGAAGATTGCGTCAAACCTTTCCCTGTTCCGCTTCGAGGTCAGGCGCCGATTTCGGAATCAGGAACGCAACATGCCTGCCTCGCGCATCACCATTTCCCTAAATCGCATCCTGCAGGGCGCAGCAGCATCGCTGATCATCCTCGCGCTTGCCGGCTGCTCGACGACGGCCAAGGACCGGATGACGACAGGCTCGGTGCCGAAGCTTACCAAACCGGTCGAGGAGATGGATTCGACCGAACTGCGCGCGGCGACGGACCGAATCGGCCAGGCCTATGAGAAGAACCCGCGCGATCCCGTCAACGGCGTCAACTACGCCAACCTGCTGCGCATGAGCGGCCGCGACGCTCAGGCGCTCGCCGTCATGCAGCAGGTGGCGATCGCCAACCCGGGCGACCGCAACGTGCTGGCCGCCTATGGCAAGGCGCAGGCGGCGGCTGGGCAGTTCCAGCAGGCGCTCGACACGATCGGCCGCGCCCAGACACCGGATCGCCCCGACTGGAGGCTGATCTCGGCCGAAGGCGCAATCCTCGACCAGATGGGCCGGGCAAGCGAGGCCCGGCAGCGCTACCGCGACGCACTCGACATTCAGCCGAACGAACCTTCCATCCTGTCCAACCTCGGCATGTCCTACGTGCTGACCGGCGATCTGCGCACGGCCGAAACCTATCTGCGCTCCGCCGCCGGCCAGCCGACCGCCGACAGCCGCGTCCGGCAGAATCTTGCCCTCGTCGTCGGCCTGCAAGGGCGTTTTGCGGAAGCGGAACAGATCGCGCGGCGGGAGCTTTCACCGCAGCAGGCCGATGCCAATGTCGCCTATCTCAGGGGCATGCTCTCGCAACAGAATTCCTGGCAGAAGCTCGCCGCCAAGGACAAGACGCCGGGCGCAGCCGATGGCAGCAACACCAACTGACCTCGTCATTTTTTGCCGGATGACCAGGCCCCTCTCCGCCTGATCTACCTGACGCTGAGGCCCGAAAGAATGAGCCGCAGACCAAGGCCGCCCATCACCGCACTGGCGGCGCGGTCGATCCAGCCCTTGGCATGGAGATAGAGCCGCCGCGGGTGGCGGGCCGAAAAGGCGAGCGCCACGATCGAATACCACCCCGCCTCCACCGCGAACACGCCGACCGGCAGCGCGACGAGGAGATCGAGCGGCACCGTCCTCGGCAGAAGCGCCGCAAAGAGGCTGGCGTAGACGATGATGGTCTTCGGGTTGCTGAGCTGCGTCAGCAATGCGGTCATGAAGCTGCGCATGGGCGCACGATGGCCATGGACGGCATCGGAAAGCTCGATCGGCTTTGCGGCGCCTCTCCAGATATTGACGGCGATGTAGAGGAGATAAGCCCCGCCCGCCACCTTGAGCAGCACATAAAGCCATTCGAATTGCGACAGCAACGCCGTCAGACCGGCGAGCGCCAGGCCGGCGAAAACGACGCCGCCGGCGCCCATGCCGAATGCCGCCGCAAGTCCATCCAGCCGCGAACGCGAGATGGCAATCCTGGAGACGACGACGAAGCTCGGGCCGGGGCTCATCGCGCCGACGGCCAAGGCTGCCATGATGCTGATGAAAATGCCTGCGGAAGACATCGGAACCTCTTTCGGAATCGGATAGCGCTGGGAAAGCGGCGGTCACTTCCGTGCTCCCGACCGCCTCATCCTGTTTATCAGCTATGCCAGCGTCGGTCACGCGGGTCGAAGTGGCCCCTGCGGTTCAGAATCTATCCGCCACCTGGATGCCGGCCGGGCCGAGAATGACGGCGATCAGCACCGGCAGGAAAAACAGGATCATCGGCACCGTCAGTTTCGGCGGCAGGGCGGCCGCCTTCTTTTCCGCTTCGTTCATCCGCTCGTCGCGTCCTTCCTGGGCCAGAACGCGCAGGGCCTGTGCAACCGGCGTGCCGTAGCGGTCCGCCTGGATCAGCGCCTGGGTCACCGAACGCACCAGCTCGAGCTGCGTACGTGCGGCGAGATTATCGAGCGCCACGCGGCGATCCGGCAGGAAGGAGAGTTCGGCGGTGGTCAACACCATCTCCTCGGCAAGCGGCGGCGACTGCTCGCCGAGCTCCTCCGACACGCGACGCATCGCCGCCTCCATCGAGACGCCGGATTCGACGCAGATCAGCATCAGATCCAGCGCATCCGGCCAGGCGCGCTTTATCGAGTGCTGACGCTTGCTCATGCGGTTGGAGATATAGATATTCGGCGCATAAAAGCCGAGATAGGCGATGCCGATGACGGCGAGCATACGCATGGGCATGCCGCGACCAGCAAGGCCGCCGAGACCGAAGACCCAGAAGGCGGCAAGTGCGAGGAAGAGAAATGGCAGCAGGAAGCGCGCGACCAGAAAGGTATTCAGCGCATTTTCCGAGCGAAAACCGGCGGCGCGCAGCTTGTTGACCGTGTTTTCGTCGACGAGCGCCTTGCGCAGGTTGAAACGTTCGACGATCTGGCGGACCGAGCGGTTGTTCTGGTTCCTGAGCGAAGCCTTGCCGGCGCCCGGTTCCATGTTCAAGCGGGCGCGTTCGCGGGCGCGGATCTGCTCGCGCTCGGTCGAGACAGCTTTCATGCGCTTGTTGAGATCGCCGCGCTCGAAGAAGGGGATGGCGATCGTGTAAAAAGTCGCGAAGACGGCGATCGCGACGAAAACAGCGATCAGCATGCTCGGATTGGTCAGCGTTGCGGCAAGATCCTGCGACATGGTGCTTCTCTCCCGCTAGATGTCGAAATTGACCATGTTGCGCATGACGAGGATGCCGATCGACATCCAGACCGCCGAGGCGCCCATGATGAAATGGCCGCGCGGATCGGTGAAAAGGACGATCATGTAGTTCGGCGACGTGAGGTAAACGAGGGTCGCGACGATAAAGGGCAGAGCACCGATGATGACGGCGGACGCCTTGGCTTCCATCGACAGCGCCGAGACCTTGGCCTTCATCTTCCTGCGCTCGCGCAGCACCTTTGACAGGTTGCCGATCGCTTCGGAGAGATTGCCGCCGGCCTGCGACTGGATGGCGATGACGATCGCGAAGAAGTTAACTTCCTGGAGCGGCATTTGGAGTGTCATGCGGGCGCAAGCGTCGGGAATGCTGAGGCCAACTTGCTGGGCTTCGATCACCCGGCGGAATTCGCTCTTCACCGGCTCGGTGCCTTCGGTGGCGATAAGGCGGATCGCATCGTTGAGCGGCAATCCCGATTTGATCGAACGGGTGATGACATCGAGCGCATTGGGGAACTCGTTGAGGAACTTGTTCTGGCGGCGCTTGATCAGGAAACCAATGACCCAACGCGGCAGACCGAGTCCGGCGACGAAAGCGATGCCGACCATGACCAGCCACGACGCGCCGATGATAAAGGCCATGAACAGCAGCACCGAAGCGAAAATGGCGCTGAAGAGATAGAACTGCGTCAGCGTGACCGTCAGCCCGGCCTGCACCAGCCGCGATTTCATCGATAGGGTCTTCTTGGTCTTTTCGTTCTGGCGCTTTTCCAGATCCTTCAGGTTGTCCTGCACCGATTTGCGCCGCTTCGACATCTCCTGCACCCGGTCGCGGGCAGCCTTGACCTTGGCACGGTCGACCTCGGCCGATTTGACACGGTTGATGCGGCTTGCCGATTTCTTGTCGGCCTCGATCCGGGAAAACAGCAGGGCATAGGCGACCGCCGCGGCGGAGACAGCGGCGAGGACGACGATTGCCAGGACTACCGGATCGAATCCGAACATCACCCTATTCCTTCGATTTCGCTTCCATTGCGTCGAGGGCGGCGGCCAGGCGCTTTTCCTCGTTGAAGTAACGAGCCCGATCCCAGAAATGCGGTTTGCCGACGCCGGTCGACATGTGCCGGCCGACCAGTCGGCCGCCAGCATCCTCGCCTTCGATCTCGTAGCGCATCAGATCCTGGGTGATGATGACGTCGCCTTCCATGCCGATCACTTCGGTGATCTGGGTGATGCGGCGCGAACCGTCGCGCAGGCGCGCTGCCTGGATGATGATATCGACGGAGGTGGAGATAATCTCGCGGACCGTCTTTGCCGGCAGCGAGAAGCCGCCCATGGCGATCATCGATTCGATACGGCTCAGGCATTCGCGCGGCGTGTTGGCATGGATCGTGCCCATCGAGCCGTCGTGACCGGTGTTCATGGCCTGCAGCAAGTCGAAGACTTCAGGTCCGCGCACTTCGCCGACGATGATGCGTTCTGGACGCATGCGCAGGCAGTTCTTGACGAGGTCGCGCATGGTGATCTCGCCCTCGCCTTCGATATTCGGCGGGCGCGTTTCGAGACGCACGACATGCGGCTGCTGCAGCTGCAGTTCGGCCGTGTCCTCGCAGGTGATGACGCGCTCGTCCCGGTCGATGTAGTTGGTGAGGCAGTTCAGCAGGGTCGTTTTGCCCGAGCCCGTGCCGCCCGAGATGATGACGTTGCAGCGCACGCGGCCGATAATCTGCAGCACGGTCGCGCCTTCCGGCGTGATCGCGCCGAAACGGACGAGCTGGTCGAGCGTCAGCTTGTCCTTCTTGAACTTGCGGATGGTCAGCGCCGGCCCGTCAATCGACAGCGGCGGCGCGATGACGTTGACGCGCGAGCCATCGGGCAGGCGCGCGTCGCAGATCGGGCTCGATTCATCGACGCGGCGGCCGACCTGGCTGACAATGCGCTGGCAGATGGAGAGAAGCTGCGCATTGTCACGGAAGCGGATTTCCGATTCGATCGTCTTGCCGCCGACTTCGATGAAGGTCTGGCCGGCGCCGTTGACCATGATGTCGGCGATGTCGTCGCGCGCGAGCAACGGCTCCAGCGGACCGTAGCCCAGAACGTCATTGCAGATATCCTCGAGCAGTTCTTCCTGCTCGGAGATCGACATCGCGAAGTTCTTGATGGTGATGATGTCGTTGACGATGTCGCGGATTTCCTCGCGCGCGCTTTCGCCATCGAGCTTGGAAAGCTGCGAGAGATCGATCGTGTCGATCAGCGCGGAAAAGACCTGCTGCTTGGTATCATAATATTCGTCGGTGCGAACCGGTCGCTTGCGCTGCGGCGCCTGCATCGGCGGCGGCATCACCTGCTGGCGCGCGGGTTCGCGCTGGGGTTCGACGAGGACGGCAGGAGAAGAGGCCACGGGGGCGGCGGCCGGGGCCGGCGGCGGAGGAGCAATCGCGCCTCCGGCCTTTCCGAAACCATCGTTTCCGCGTTTTCCAAACATGCCGCTTAATCCGATCTCTTCATTCTGGTCACCTACTTCCGCTTCAGGAGGCCGAGCAGGCCGCCCTTCTTCGCCTTCTTGATGGCGACCCGGCCGGTGACGATGTGCGATATCTGCGAAAAGGTTTCGGCCGTCGGCGACTTCGGATCGACTTCCGAGATCATCCGGCCGCTGTTGGCGGCGTTGCCGAAGAGGTTGATGTCAAAGGGAATGATCGCGATCGGATCGACCTCCAGCGGCTCACAGAAATCCGACGGCGATATCTCCGGGCGTTTCGGCATGCCGACCTGATTGAGGATCAGATGCGGCGGCTTGTCATTCGGCCGCATCTTGCGCAGCGCGTCCAGCATGTTTTTGGTGTTGCGCAGGTTGGCAAGGTCGGGAACCGCCGTGATGACCACCTCGTCGACGCTCGCCAGAACCGAGCGCGTCCATTCCGACCAGGCATGCGGGACGTCTAGCACGGTGACGGGCGCACTGCGCTGCAGGACATCGAGCACCGGCTGGAAGGCCTGGCCATCGAAATCATAGGCGCGGTCGAGCAGCGAGGGTGCGGCAAGGAGGGAAAGGTGCTCGGAGCATTTCGTCAGCAAGCGGTCGAGAAAGACCTCGTCGAGCCGATCGGGCGCAAAGACCGCTTCGGCGATGCCTTGCGCCGGATCCTGATCGAAGTCGATATTGGCTGTGCCATAGGGCAGGTCGAGATCGGCGAGGATCGTCTCGGTGGAGAAAAGATTGGAAATGCCGAAAGCGCAATTATGCGCGATGGTCGAGGCGCCGGTGCCGCCTTTCGAGCCGATGAAGGCGATGCTGCGCCCGAGCGGCTCGGCTTCCGGATCAACGAAGATCGAGGCCATCGCCGTCAGAATGTCGGGCATGGCGACCGGCTGAACCATATATTCGGAAATGCCGTTGCGGATGAGTTCGCGATAAAGCCCGATATCATTGTAGTAGCCGACGATCACGACCTTGGTGCTGGGGTCGCAGACGGCGGCGAGCGGCGCAAGTTCGTCGAGCAGGCTTCCGGAATTGGCTTTGGTCTCGAGGATGATCAGGTTCGGCGTCGGCGCTGCGGCGAACATATTGGCGGCAGCGGCTATGCCGCCGCTGGTGATGCGCATGCTCACCTTCGCCATGCGCCGGTCGTTGGCGCAGCGTTCCATCACATGCTGCAGGGGCTCGCTCTCGCAGAAGGCGTGAACGGAGATGCGCGGCAATGGCCGCATATTTTCCAGATCCGCCATCCGCACCGCCTCTTCGGCGTGACGAAGTTCGCTGGGGTTCCTGATTTCGTATTCGATCGCGCTCATCATCCCGTTCCGCCTCAGAAGCTGCTGTCGCTGCCGGCAACATCCTCGATCGTCGTTGTCGTCGTCCGGTATTCCTGTATTGCGTTGTTGCGCCGCTGTGCATCGATCGGGGTCATGCCGCGGGGCGCCACCAGGTCCTCCGGATTAGCGATCTGGGCAGCGAGGTTGTTCTGCGAGGCGCAGCCAAAATTATAATAGTTCTGGTTGGCGAGATCGTTCGAGATATCCTTCGGCCACTGGCCGCATTGCGTGGTGATCGCGGTCGTGCCGGTAAAGCTCAGCCGGATCGGCGCGGCATCGCCGGCGCCGGCAGCGGCATAGGAGGTATTGATGATTTTCGAACTTGCGATCCCTCTTGTCGTCAGCTCGGCACGAACTTGGTTGCGCAGCTGATGTGCGGCTGCGGAATTGGGCGAACCTTCCGGCGACAGGACATAAACCGGCCCCGAGGCGCGTGAAATGTAGTTGGCGGCAAAGCCGCGGATGAGATCACGCTGGGCGATGGTCAGGCGGCGGTCGGTCGAGGCGACGGGTATATCCACCGTCTGCTCCGCCTCCGTGACGATGATCGGATGGCGGGCGCGGTAGTCGTCAGGAATCCCGCCTGTCGTCAGCTGGTCATGCGGACCGGCGCATCCGGACAGGATCGCCAGCGACATGACCGCCGCGGTAAAAAGCGCCCTGGAGCAACCGAGGCGGTGTGTCGTCGCATTCATCTGGGCCATCGCCTGATCTCTGTTCTGTGCCATTGCTGCCGATCGTGCCCCGCTCATTTGTAGATGAACCCGATCGAGCCGTGGAACTGCGCGTCGGCCACGGGCGCCTCGCGGCCGCCATAGACCTTGTTCACACGGTTGAGGAAGAAGGTTGCACCGTCATTCTCAGGGCTGAAATTATCATCCGGCCGGTTGAGTTGGTTCCGCGCCACCGGGCGCACCAGATAGGGTGTCGCGATGATGACAAGTTCGGTTTCCTGACGTTCGAAACCCTTCTGGCGGAAGAGCGTGCCGAGCAGCGGGATCTTGGAGACGCCGGGTGTGCCGCCCATCGTCTGGGAAACATTGTCGCGGATGAGGCCCGCCAGAGCGATCGAGCCGCCAGAAGGCAGTTCCACCGAGGTCTCCGCCGAACGCCGCTGATAGGTGGCGTTGCCGCTGCCGGCCACCGGCTCGGAGACGTTCGTCTTGATCTCCAGGCTGATGCGTCCAGACGACAGCACGACCGGTTTGAAGGCAAGATTGATGCCGTAGTTGAAGGGAACGACCGTGACGTTGCCGTCATTGTCGGTCGTCGAATAAAGCTGCTGGCCGCCGGAATTGAAGGTTGCCGCCTGGCCGGATATCGCCGTCAACGTCGGCTCCGCAAGCGTCCTGACGACCTTGGCCTGCTCCAGCGCATTGAGATAAGTCGAAATATCGTATTTGCCGATCGAGCTCTTGAAGAGCGCCGCCAGGCCGCCGCCGACGGTGGCTGTGGCGCTGTCGGCGCTCGGAGTGCCAAGCTGAGCGACCGTCATGCCGGAGGAACTGGAGACGAGGTTGTCGAAGCCGAGCTGCTTCAGCACCTCGCGGCGAACCTCGGCGATCGTCACCTTGAGGGTGACCTGGTCCTCGCCCTGGATCTGCAGGAGGTTGACGACCTGCGACGTCTGGCGGCCTTCGGCAAAGAGCGCCACCGAGCTGTCGCCGCCGGTGCCGGAGGCCGTCTCGGTTCTCGTCGTCGCTTCGCCGCCCTTCAGGAAGACCTGCGCCAGATCGGCCGCCTGCGTCGCATCCTGCGGGGTGCGCACGGTGCCGGTCAGCACGATATTGTCGGAGACGATTTCGACTTTGATGTTGGAGTCGGGAATGAAACGGCGGAGATTGGTTTCAAGGCCGGAGACGTCGCGCTCGATCTCGATGTCGAGATTGACGACCTCCTGCCCGCCGGCGCCGAAGACAAAGATATTCGTCTGGCCGACCTTCTTGCCGAACAGGTAGATGCGCCGGGAAGTGCGGGTAACGGCATCGGCCATTGTCGGATCGGAGACCAGGATATCATGGGCATCCTCCGGCAGGTCGACGACGACGGCCTTGTTCAGCCCGAGCTTCAGCCGGCGATGGGCGTCGGGGCCGGTCTGCGAGATGCGGACAAGGCTTTCAGCGGCACGCGCCTCACGGACAGCGAAAAGCGGCCCGAAAGAGGCCGGCGCCATGCCGGTCGCGCCGACTGCCAGCGAAAGGCAGCCTGTCAGGAGAAGTTTGGCGCGCCGCGTTGAATTACCCATTTGCACGTCCTTTTACTCCGCCTTCGGCGCTGCGCCGGCATCCGTCACGATGGAGCCCGACTTGATGACCTGAATGATCGCGCTGCCGTTGTCGCCGCTCAGCAGATAGTCCGCCGCACTGGTATCCTGCTCCTGCGCATCGGCGACCGAGCGCAGAGCGAGCGAAAGCCGGTCAGCCATCTGTTGGGCAACGGCGAGAACTTTCGTCTGGTCCGGGGTCAACTCGAGCGTTGCGGTCGTGCCGACCACCGTCTTCGAACCATCGTCCTTTTCCTGGATCTGCTGGTCGATGGCGAGAACGCGCACATTGCTCAGCACGGTTTCGGTGATCAGCTTGTTGGCCTCGGTACCCTTGCGGACCATGATGACATCGACGCGATCGTTCGGCAGGATGAAACCGCCAGCGCCCGTTGCCACAGAGATCTCGGTCGCGACGGCGCGTTTGCCGGCCGGCAACAGCGAGGACAGGATGCGGCTGCTGGAATCGGCGACCTTTTCAGGCCGGATCGGCTCGCCTTCGAAGATCGGCAGACGCACGACGGCGCCCTGCAGGTCCTTGATCGCGTCCGGCTTGTCAGCCTCGGTGATGAAGCCCTGGACCACGCCGCCCTGCGGCCAGGGCATCCAGTGCACCGATTTCTCATCGAGCCTTGCCCCGACCGGCAGATTGCCGCTCGAAACGAGGATGTTGACGGTGGGTTCTTTCTTGATAACCGACTGCACCTGGGTGACGACGCCACCGCTGCCGGCCATGCGCATTGCCAGGAGCCCGGCTAGGCCGGCTGCCACCACGGCGACAGCGAGAATTATAAGGCGGGCCGGTTTCATCGATCATTCCTCAGGGCACGATATGTTCGCCCTGCAGAATGCTCAGGAATTGGTGTAATTATGGTTAATGGAATGCTTACATTTTAAGTTAACGGGCATTTAAAATGCGGTTATTTCAGGCTTTCCAGCGCGGCGATGAAGAGCGGCGAGGACGGGAAGGCCATGAAGCCGCCGATCGCGATGGCGATGCCGTAGGGAATCTTCTTGGCGAGCAGCAGTGAGTTCGGCACCGGCAGGCCGATGGCGAGGATGGTGTTCGACTGTGCCCTCAGCAGCAGGATGAGCAGGGTGATCAGGCCGCCGATAATGGCAACATCGGTCATCAGGAAAAGCAGGGATTCGTTCAGGCCGAACCAGAGTGCGGTGGCGGTCAACAGCTTTGCGTCTCCGCCGCCCATCACATTAAAGGCAAAAAGAGCAAAGCATGCGGTAAAGACGATCGCGCCGGCGGCAAGATGCATGCCGATCGCCTGCAGGCCGAAACCAAAAAACGGCGCCAGTGCGAGGAAGGAGACAACAAGGATCAGGGAAATGCGGTTCGGGATCGTCATGGTGAACAGATCCGAGAAGGCCGCCACGGCGAGGCAGAGTGGCAGTATTACAAAGACTGCAGCTGCGATCATGCGTATACCCGATCATAATAAGATGCGAAAAGGCTCACGGCCATTCAGCGCGTGAGCCCGCTCGATAGACCAGCCAGGTCAGATCCGGCCAGAATCAGGGAGGTGCCGCCTCGCGGCGCCTCGCTTAGTTGACCGCCGTGGTGGCGTCATCCATCTTGGTGCTCAGACCGTTGAACGTGTTGCCGATCTTCTCGCCGAGGGTCGTGGCGCCGGCGATGAGCGCTACGGAAATGAGAGCTGCGATCAGGCCGTATTCGATTGCGGTCGCGCCGGATTCGTCCTTCAGAAAACGGCTAAAAAGCTTGGTCATGGGTACTCCTAACTCCAGTTGATGTTCAGCACGTCCGCCAACTGTTGCCGTTGATCGGATGAACAGCAATCTAATGAATGGGCGTTTCCATCGGCTTAAGAAAAAGAGTTAACAGCATGTGAAAGCCGTCGGAGGCTCCTGTATGGTAAGCCTTACGCTATTCATTTCGCTCAAGATTTAATGGTTTTCAGAGGTTAACGAGGGGATTCATCCGGTAATAGCACAGGCGCCGTATCGAGCCGCAATGACACCGACTGGATCCAGTGCCAAATCAGATCAACTTGCTTCACCGCGAAACAAGATGGTGGGTTTAAGGCTTCATTCACCATTTTTTTCCATTCTATGCGCCTATTGCGCTGTGATCGTGAAAGAGGACCCAATGTCATCGAGCGGCAAAACCATTTTCTTTGCCGGTATGATCGCCGTTTCCGGTGTTTCGGGAGTTTCCTCGGCCGCAGACGATGACATGCTGCGCGTCTATATGGATCACGCGCGCGTCTTGAAGCTCGACCGCCCCGTCAGCAAGGTCATCGTCGGCAATGCCCAGGTCGCCGACGCGACCGTCGCCGATGCCAAGACGATCGTGCTGACAGGCCGCAGCTTCGGCACCACCAATCTGGTCCTTCTGGACGCCGACGGCAACGCGATCCTCGACGAGCGCATCCTTGTGTCGATAGACGAGGGCAACACGGTGCGCGTCTACCGGCAGACCGAGCGCTCCGTGCTGTCCTGCACGCCCAATTGCGAGCAGCATGCGCAGCAAGCGGCCGCCGGCGCCACGTCACCCTGATCGGCCCGGCCCGGATCTTCTGCCATTCGTTAAAATCGTCGTATCGGCCTGAAACGGAAAATCAACGAACGGACCCTAGTGTGGCAGGCAGAGATGTCGCGCGGGTCCAGGCAATGACGGTAGTTGATCAGAAGACGGATAGGGAGCGCGCCTTCGCGCCGGACCGTTTCTCCCGGTTTCGCGCTGTTGTCCGCTCGCGCGACGGCGCAGCGGCGATCGAATTTGCCTTGCTTGCCATCCCGTACTTCCTGGTGATCTTCGCGATCCTAGAAACCTTCATCGCGTTCGCTGCCGAAGAACTCGTCTCCAACGCCGTCGATACGATGAGCCGGCGGATGCGGACCGGGCAGATCACCTACAATCTCGGCCGTACGACCGACATGAGCCGGACGCAATTCCGCCAGGCGTTCTGCAATGAGATTTCGATCCTGATCAGCTGCTCGACCAGCGAAGCCGCCACGCCGAGCAAGCTTTACCTGGATGTGCAGACATTCGGCACCTTCTCGGCCATCCCGACGACGATCCCCAAGGTTTCCAGTGACCGATATGCCGATATCAACACTGCCGCCTTCAAATATACGCCTGGCGGTGCCGGCACCATCAACATGCTGCGCGCCTATTATCGATGGGAAATCATCACGGATCTGGTCCGGCCCTATATCACGACGATCCGTCCGTCCGACGGTTCGATGCCGACGCAATATCTGATCATCGCAACCTCCGCCTTCCAGAACGAGCAGTATCCATAATGGCGATGCGCAACCCGTTCACCAGACTGGTACAGCAGGCGCGTCGGCTGGCGCGAGAGCGCAAGGGCGCCGGAGCGATCGAATTCGCGATCCTCTTTCCCGTGCTCATCATGCTCTATATCGGCGCTTTCGAGATCACCATCGGCCTCAGCGTCAGCAAACGCGCGACACGCGCCGCTGGTTCGATCGCCGACCTCGTCACCCAGCAGCAATCCGTCACGAAGAGCGCGCTCGCGCAGATGCCGTCGGTCGCAACGGCGATGTTCGTGCCCTACAATTCAACATCGCTGACGCTGAAAATCACCGGAATTTCAATCGACGCCGGCGCCAATGCGAAAGTGCTCTGGTCCTGGGCGCAGGGCGGAACGGCGCCTTACGCCAAGAATGCGCCGGTGAGCGACGTGCCGGCCGATATGAAGATGGCAAACAGCTTCCTCGTTCGGACCGAACTCAGCATCCCCTATACGATGTTCCTGTTCGCGCCGAACTTCATGCCGGATGGGATGCGCACGATTACCATCAGCCGCAGTTACTTCTACCGCCAGCGGCAAGGCGACTCGATCCCCTGCGGAGACTGCTGACCCCCTTCCCACCTCGAATTTGCCAAGGCAGGCGCGGCACTATATGCGTGGGCTTCAGCCTCCGACGGTCCGGAGGCCGGCGATCGGTCCTTTCGGGGGTAAAATGGCGCGCGCCTTTCTTTTCGTTCTCGATTCCTTCGGCGTCGGCGGGGCGCCGGATGCGGCAGCCTATGGCGACGAGGGCGCCGACACGCTCGGCCATATCGCCGAATTCTGCGCGGCCGGTGCCGGAGACCGCGCTGGGCTGCGCAGCGGACCGCTTTCCCTGCCCAACATGTCGGAACTCGGGCTTCTGCACATCGCCCGGGCCGCCTCCGGCCGATTTCCGGCCGGCATGCCCCTGCCGGAAAAGCTCTACGGCATTTATGGCGCCGCCAGCGAAATCTCCCGCGGCAAGGATACGCCATCGGGGCATTGGGAGATCGCAGGGACACCCGTCAATTTCGATTGGGGATATTTTCCGACGGAAGGCGATGCCTTTCCCCCGGAGCTGATCGAGGCACTATGCCGGGAGGGCGACGTTCCCGGCATTCTCGGCAATTGCCACGCCTCGGGAACCGAAATCATCGCCAGGCTCGGCGAGGAACATATCCGCGCCGGCAAGCCGATCTGCTACACGTCCTCGGATTCGGTCTTCCAGGTCGCGGCGCACGAAATGCATTTCGGCCTGGACCGGCTGCTTGCCTTCTGCCGCACGGCCCGCACCCTTCTCGATTCCTACAATATTGGCCGCGTCATTGCCCGGCCCTTCATCGGCCAGTCGTCCTCCACCTTCCAGCGCACCGGAAACCGGCGCGATTTTTCCGTGCCGCCGCCGGAGCCGACACTGCTCGACCGGCTCGTCGAGCACCGCCGGCATGTGCATGCCGTCGGAAAGATCGGTGACATCTTCGCCCACCAGGGCATTTCCAGGCTCATCAAGGCCAGCGGCAACGAGGCGCTGATGGATGCGTCGCTATCGGCAATCGACGAGGCCGAGGACGGCGATCTCGTCTTCACCAATTTCGTCGATTTCGACATGATCTACGGCCATCGTCGTGACGTGCCCGGTTATGCGGCAGCGCTCGAAGCCTTTGATGCGCGTCTGCCTGAGGTCCACAAGAAGTTGAAACCCGGCGACCTCGTCGTGCTGACCGCCGACCATGGCTGCGACCCTACCTGGCGCGGCACGGATCATACGCGCGAACGCGTGCCGGTCATCGCCTACGGCCCCGGCATCCGGTCGCGTTCCATCGGCGTTCGCCGCACCTATGCCGATATCGGCGAAAGCATTGCGCACCATCTCGGCATCCCGGGCGGCGCGCATGGAAGGAGCTTTTTGTGACATCGCATTTGAAGAAGGTCGAGCTGCACTGCCATCTGGAGGGCGCGGCACCGCCTGCATTGACCGAGGCGCAGGCGCGGAAATACGGTGTCGACATCAGCGGCGAGCTGCGCGATGGCGCCTATGTCTGGCACGATTTCGCAAGTTTTCTGGAATGTTACGACAAGGTTTCCGAGGTCTACAGGACGGAGGAGGATTATGCGCTTCTGACCGAAACCTATCTAGACGAACTTGCCGGCATCCATACGATCTACAGCGAACTCATCGTCTCGCCCGACCACGGCAAGCGTATCGGGCTCGGCGCCGATGCCTATATAGCAGGCGTCTGTGAAGGCATCCGGCGGGCCAAGGCCAAAACCGGCATCGAGGCCCGGCTGATCGTCACCGGGGAACGGCATTTCGGTCCGGAGAGCGTGATGGGAGCGGCCGAATATGCGGCAAAGGCCGGCAACCCTCTGATAACCGGCTTCAATCTAGCCGGTGAGGAGCGCATGGGCCGTGTGGCCGATTATATCAGAGCCTTCGACATCGCCCGCGATGCCGGTCTGGGCTTGACCATCCATGCCGGCGAGGTCTGCGGCGCCTTCAGCGTTGCCGACGCGCTCGATGCCGTGCGGCCTGCACGCATCGGCCACGGCGTGCGTGCCATCGAGGATGTCGATCTGGTGAAGCGACTTGCCGATCTCGGCACCGTGCTTGAAGTCTGCCCAGGCTCCAATATCGCGCTCAGGGTGTTTCCCGATTTCACCTCGCATCCGCTGCGGCGACTGAAGGAAGCGGGCGTGCGGGTGACGATCAGTTCCGACGATCCGCCGTTTTTCCATACGTCGCTGAAGCGGGAGTATGAACTTGCGGCCGATGTCTTCGGCTTCAGCGACACAGAGATCGACGCCATGACCCGCACGGCGATCGAGGCAGCTTTCGTCGATGAAGAGACGCGCAAGGCTCTGCTTGCCCGGCTTTGAAGATGAGTGTCTTCTTATCCCGGAACCGCTGCACACTTCCGGGCGACAAGCATTGGGGAAGATCGCGGCAAATTCGGCTCCGCTCTTGCGGTCGGGCCGATTTCCGTGAAAGAAACATTCGATAGAAAGAATGAAAGGCTTCCCCATGGACGGCGTCACGGTCATCGATCACCCGCTTGTGCAGCACAAGCTCACCATCATGCGACGCAAGGAGACATCGACGGGAAGTTTCCGGCGCCTGCTGCGCGAAATCTCCACGCTGCTTTGTTACGAGGTCACCCGCGATCTCGAATTGACGATGGCGACGATCGAGACGCCGCTGCAGACGATGGACTCGCCGATCCTCGAGGGCAAGAAGCTGGTCTTCGCCTCGATCCTGCGCGCCGGCAACGGGCTGCTCGAAGGCATGCTCGATCTCGTGCCTTCCGCCCGGGTCTCGCATATCGGCGTCTATCGCGATCACGAAACGCTGCAGCCGGTCGAGTATTACTTCAAGGCGCCGGAGGACGTGGCCGAGCGCCTGATCATCGTCGTCGACCCGATGCTGGCGACCGGCAATTCCTCGATTGCGGCGATCGACAAGCTCAAGGAACGCGGCGCCCACAATATCCGCTTCCTCTGCCTGCTCGCCGCCCCGGAAGGCATCCGCAACTTCCGCGCGGCGCATCCGGATGTTCCGGTCTTCACCGCGGCGATCGACAGCCATCTGAACGAGAAGGGCTACATTATGCCGGGCCTCGGCGATGCCGGCGACCGCATGTACGGCACGAAATAATTTCAGCCTTCCTTTACCAAATCGCAAGACTTTATGGCCCGGAAGGTTCGCTCCGGGCCTTTTTGTTATCGATATTAGCAAGTTCTCAGGATTTGAGGCTTAGCAAGCTGGAAGCATGAGGCCCCGCATGACGCGGGGTTTATACAGGAAGGATTTCTGTTTCATGCTCGTGCGTACCGTCATTTTCGCCAGCGTCGCCGCAGTGCTGGCCACACAGGTACCTTCGCTCGTTGGACGTATCAGCCAACAACCTGCCGACGGTCTCTCCGCCAATTACGTCTCGGCCGACGCCCACCAGTCCGCTGCACCGGCGCCCGCTTCCGGCAATGGTACGATCCGCCTGCAGGCGGATGCGCAGGGGCACTATACCGGCAGCTTCAAGATCAACGGCAAACCGGTGCCAGGGCTGATCGATACCGGCGCCACCTATGTCGCGCTCAATGAGACACTCGCCCGCCGGCTCGGCTACACCGCAAATCAGCTTGACTTCCGCTATGGTGTGAACACGGCGAACGGCCAGACGAAGGCCGCGCATGTGATCCTTGACCGCGTCGAAATCGGCGGCATCCGCGTCCGCAATGTCGAAGCCTTCGTGCTCAGGGACGATGCCTTGACGACCACGCTCGTCGGCATGAGCTTCCTGCAGAAACTCGCCTCCTATTCGGTCGCCGACGGCTCGCTCAGCCTCAAACAGTAAACCGCATCAGACCCGACCTGCAATGACGGGGGCCAATTCCGGCCTGTCGTCAGCAATGCGATAATGCACGGCAAGGGCGGCAACTGCTTTTTCCGCCGCGGCTTCGCAGGCAGCGTGAACGACAGCGATCGGATCGCCCGCATCGACCCACGTGCCGAGCGGCAGGAGGCCGGAGAAACCGACGCGGTGGTCGATGCGATCTGACGGATGGCGGCGGCCGCCGCCGAGATCGATGACGCTGATGCCGATACCGCGCGCGTCGCAGGCGGCCATCCAGCCGGATCGGGCAGCGGGGACTTCTCTTTCGACCGGCGCCCCGGCCAGGTATCTCTCGGGATTTTCGACGAGATCGGCCGGTCCGCCGAGCATGGAAACCATGCGCCCGAAGCTTTCGGCCGCCCGTCCCGACGACAGCGCTCGACGCGCCATCGCGTCGGCTTCCTCGCAGGAAGAGGCAATGCCTGATTTAACCAGCATCTCGGCGGCGAAGGCAAAAACCACGGTCTCGAGTCGCGTGCCGGTCTTCCTGCCCGCCAGGAAGTCCAAGCAGTTGCGCATCTCGACGGCATTGCCGGCGCAATCGGCAAGCGGCTCATTCATGTCGGTGATCAAGGCGGAGGTCTTCACGCCCGCGCCGTTCGCCACCTCGACCAGGGAACGCGCCAGCATCTCCGCCTGACCGCGGTCAGCCATGAAGGCGCCGTTGCCGAGCTTGACGTCGAGCACCAGCGTCTCAAGTCCGGCTGCGAGCTTCTTCGACAGGATGGAGGCAGTGATGAGCGGAATGGAATCGACGGTGGCGGTGACATCGCGCACGGCATAAAGCCTGCCGTCGGCGGGCGCCAAGCTTCCGGTCTGGCCGATGATGGCGAATCCCGCCCCTTTCACGACCCTGTGAAACAGGTCCGAATCAGGGGTGATTACATAGCCGGGAATGGATTCGAGCTTGTCGAGCGTGCCGCCGGTATGGCCGAGGCCGCGCCCCGAGATCATCGGGACGGCGAGGCCGCAGGCGGCGGCGATCGGCGCCAGCATCAGCGAGACGTTATCGCCGACGCCGCCGGTTGAATGTTTGTCGGCGATGGGACGGCCGATATCCGCCCATTGCAGCCTGTCGCCGGAATTGGCCATCGCCAGCGTGAGGGCGACGATTTCCTTGCGTGACATGCCCTTGAACCAGACGGCCATGGCGAAGGCGCCGATCTGTCCTTCGGACAGCTGCCCGTCGGAGAGTGCCGCGATGAAGGAGCTGATATCGGCGGGGTCGAGTTCCTCGCCATCGCGTTTACGCCGGATGATCTCCTGCGGAATCATCTCAATAGCTCGACGCCGCAGCCGCTGCCGGCTGCGCTCCGCTCAGAACCGCCAGTATGTCGTCGAGCAGGCCGGAAGCGCCGAAGCGGAAGGTCGAGGGCATGGCCCAGTCCGGCGCCATGATGGTTTCGGCAAGGCTGAGATAGAGCGCCGCATCGGCCACCGAGCCGATGCCGCCAGCCGGCTTGAAGCCGACCTTGCGCCCGCTCTCACGAATGGCCCGGATCATAATGTCGGCGGCTTCGAGCGTCGCGTTGACGGCGACCTTGCCGGTCGAGGTCTTGATGAAATCGGCGCCGGCTTCAATCGCGAGCTCCGAGGCACGGCGGATCAGGGCCGCATCCTTCAACTCGCCGGTCTCGATGATCACTTTCAGCAGGACGGGGCCGGCGCATTCGGCGCGCACCGCCTTGACCATGTCGGTCACCGCCTTCTCGTTGCCTGATATGAACTTGCGGTAGGGAATGACCAGATCGATCTCGTCAGCGCCATCGGCGATCGCCTCCCGGGTTTCGGCGGCGACATCGGCCACCTCCATATCGCCCGCGGGGAAATTGACGACGGTTGCGATCCGCACAGCATGGCCGGCGCCGAGGATATTGCGGGCATGGGCGACGAAACGCGGCCAGATGCAGATCGCGGCGCTGTTGCCGTAGGGCGTCTGCGCGCGGGCGCAGAGCGTGTCGATCTGCGCCTCGGTGCAATCGTCCTTCAAATTGGTGAGGTCGAGAAGGGAAAGGGCGACCGCCGCGGTCTCCCGGATAGAATGGCTAGTCATTTTCGCTTCCTCCCGCAATCATCTCTTTCAATATGGCGGCGAGACGGGCGCCGCCGACGGGCGCCATGTCCTTGGTTTCTTCATGGCTGAGCTCATTGCCGGTCATGCCTGCTCCATAGTTGGTGATAACGGAAGCGGCCGCAACCCTCAGACCCAGCATTCTTGCGATGATCACCTCGGGCACTGTCGACATGCCGACGGCATCGGCGCCCAGGATGCGCGCCATGCGGATTTCGGCCGGCGTTTCGAAGCTCGGCCCGGAAAACCACATATAGACGCCCTGCGCCAGCTCAATCTTGAGCTTTGCCGCTGCCTTCCGAATCGCCGCGGCGAGGCCGGCATCATAGGCATTGGTCATGCCGACGAAGCGATGGTCGCTCTCCTCGCCGATCAGCGGGTTCATGCCGGAGTAGTTGATGTGATCGGTGATTTGCATCACCGAACCGGGCGGCATGTCGTCGCGCAGCGATCCGGCCGAATTGGTCAGGATCAGCGCCTCGACGCCGAGCGCCTTCAGCACCTCGATCGGCAGGCGCATGGCGTTGGCATCGCCCTTCTCATAATAATGCACGCGGCCGGAAAGCATGATGACTGGCTTTCCACCGAGGCGGCCTGCGACGACTTCGCCAGCGTGGCCGGAGACGGCGCTGACGGGAAAGCCCGGCAGGTCGCGATAGGGAATACGGACGGCGCCGTCCAGCTGGCCAACGAGGGAGCCGAGGCCAGAGCCGAGCACGATGCCATGGCGCGGCTTGATCGCGCCGAGCAGGGCGACAAGCAGTTCGACCGTCGCCTTCATCCGAGTTCGGTCTCGAAGCTGAAAGGAAGGAGCTCTTCCATCGTCATGGTCTTCTTCACGCCCGCCTCATCGCAGAGATAGATCTTCGTGTCCTTGGCGGCGAATTCGGAAATTTTCTGGCGGCAGCCGCCGCAGGGCGGGCAGAGCGGCAGCTTCTCGGCGATGACGGCCATTTCGACGATCTTCCTGGCGCCGCCCATGATCATGGCGCTGATCGCCGTCGGCTCGGCGCACCATCCTTGCGGAAAGGAGAGGTTTTCGATGTTGGCGCCGGTATAGACCTTGCCGTCCTCGGCGCGGATCGCCGCGCCGACCGGGAATTTCGAATAGGGCGCATGGGCAAAGGCCATGGCGCCGCGGGCGGCTTCGAACAGGTCGTGGGACATGATCAACGCTCCTTCGTATAGGGCACGCCGCCGGCCTTGGGCGGTATTGCGACGCCGATGAAGCCGGCAAGCAGGATGCAGGTCAGGATATAGGGCAGTGCCTGGAAGACCTGGACCGGCACTTCACCGACCAACGGCACCTGCTTGCCCTGCATGAAGTTCGCCAAAGCATCCAGGAAGCCGAAGAGCAGGCAGGCGAACATCACCGGTACCGGCTTCCACTTGGCGAAAACTAGCGCCGCCAGCGCGATGTAGCCCTTGCCGGCCGACATGTCCTTGATGAAGGCGGCGGACTGGGCGATCGCGAGGTACGTGCCGGAAAAGCCGCAGAGGATGCCGGCGCACATGACGGCGCGATAGCGCAGCCAAGAAACCGAAATGCCTGCCGTATCGACCGCGCCGGGATTTTCGCCGACGGCGCGCAGCCTGAGGCCGAAGCGCGTGCGGTAAAGCACCCACCAGGAGAAGGGCACGGCGAGGAAGGCGAGATAGGTGAGGATATTGTTGCCCGATATCACGCTTGCATAGAGCGGACCGATGATCGGTATGTCGTGGACGGCATCGGCGCCCGGCAGGATGATCGGCGCGAAGCGGGCCTCCGGCGCCAGCTGCGGCGTCCGGCCGCCCTGGCCGAACCAGGCCTGGCCGAGCACGATGGTGATGCCGGCGATGAAGAAGTTGATCGCCACACCTGAGACGATCTGGTTGCCGCGATTGGTGATCGAGGCAAAGCCATGCACCAGGCTGAGCGCCACCGAACAAACGACGCCGGCGCCAAGGCCCAGCCAGGCCGAACCGGTGAGATAGGCCACGCAGGCGGCGGCGAAGGCCGAGCCCAGCATCTTGCCTTCCAGGCCGATATCGAAGATGCCGGCGCGCTCGGAAAACAGTCCTGCGAGCGCGGTAAAGATCAGCGGAATAGAGAGCCTGACCGTCGAGCTCAGGACGTTGATGAAGATGTCGTAATAATCCATCGTCCGCTCCTCAGGCTCGCTTCAATTGCTGGTAGATGTGCACCATTGCCGGCCGGAACATGTATTCCAGCGCACCGGCAAAGAGGATCACCAGTCCCTGGATGACCAGGATCATTTCGCGGGTGATATTCGGCATCTCGAAAGAGATCCAGTCGCCGCCCTGGTAAAGGGTGCCGAAAAGGATTGCGGAAAAGATGATGCCGAGCGGATGGTTGCGGCCCATCAGCGACACTGCAATGCCGACGAAGCCGGCGCCACCAACGAACTCGACCTGCAGACGGGCGGAAGAGCCCATGACGGGATTGAGCGCCATCATGCCGGCGAGCGCGCCCGAAATCAGCATCGCGATGATAACGATGCGTGCATAGGGTATGCCGGCATAGGCAGCCGCGGTCGAGCTCACGCCGAGTGTACGCATCTCAAAGCCCAGCTTGGTGCGCCAGATGAGGATCCAGACAAACCAAGCGGCAAGAAGGGCGATGATGAAGGAGACGTTGAAGGGCGCTGCACCCAATTTGGCTCCGAAGATGCTCATGAGCCAGCCAAGCTTCGGAAGCTGCCCACCTTCGAGGAAGGTGCGAGTTTCCGGCGCCATCTTGCCCGGCACGATCAGCACGTGCACCAGCAGATAGACCATCAGGGCGGCTGCGATGTAGTTGAACATGATCGTCGTGATAACGATATGGCTGCCGCGTTTGGCCTGCAGGAAAGCGGGAATGAAGGCCCAAGCCGCACCGAAGATCCCGGCGCCGACAATGGCAATCGGCATCGTCACATACCAGGGCACGTAATGGTCGAGCGCAAGCGCTACCAGCGCACAGCCGAGCCCGCCAATATAGGCCTGGCCTTCAGAGCCGATGTTAAAGAGACCGGCATGGATGGCGACGGCCACGGAAAGGCCGGTGAAGATGAAACTCGTTGCATAGTAGAGCGTGAAGCCTATGCCTTCGCCGCTGCCGAAGGCGCCCTCGATCAGCAGCGAGAGGGCGGCAAGCGGGCTTTCGCCGATCAGCCAGACGACGAAACCCGAGATCAGGAAGGCGACGACGAGGTTTAAAAGCGGGATGAGACCGTAATTAATCCAGTTTGGTAGCGGAACGGAAGCAGTGCTCATAAAGGCCTCACGCGGCAATGCCGGCCATCATCAGGCCGAGGGTCTGTTCACCGGCATCGGGCGTCTTCTCGCCGACGACCTGGCCGGCGAACATGACAAGGATACGGTCTGAAAGGGCGCGGATCTCATCGAGTTCGACGGAGACGAGCAGGATCGCCTTGCCCGCATCGCGCATTTCGATGATCCGGCGGTGAATGAATTCGATGGCGCCGATATCGACGCCGCGGGTCGGCTGGCCGATGATCAGCATCTTCGGATCGCGTTCGATTTCGCGGGCGACGACGATCTTCTGCTGATTGCCGCCGGAGAAATTCGCCGTCTTCAGCCGCGGGTTCGGCGGGCGGATATCGTATTTTTCGATCTTCTCCATCGCATCCTTGCGGATCGCTTCGAGATCGAGCAGCGGCCCTTTGCTGTAGTCCGGACGGCGGTGATAGCCGAGGACGGAGTTTTCATATTCCTCGAACTTCAGCACCAGTCCCATATGGTGCCGGTCCTCGGGAATGTGGGCGAGGCCGAGATCGCGCAGGCAGGCGGGGTCGGCCTTGTCGATCGTCTGGCCATCGAGAAGGATTTCGCCGGAGACAGGCTTGCGGATTCCGGCAATCGCCTCCAGCAATTCCGACTGGCCGTTGCCGGCAACACCGGCAATGCCGACGATCTCGCCGGCGCGCACGTCGAAGGAGACGTTGTCGACCATGGTGACGCCGCGATTGTCCTTGACCGTCAGGTTGCGGACGGAGAGCACGGCGGCGCCCGGATTGGCTTCGCCCTTCTGCACGCGCAGCAGCACGCGACGGCCGACCATCAGCTCGGCAAGCTCCTCCACCGTCGTTTCCGCCGTCTTGCGGGTGGCGACCATCTCGCCGCGGCGCATGACGGAGACCGTATCGGTGATCGCCATGATCTCGCGAAGTTTGTGGGTGATGAGGATGATCGTCTTGCCCTGGTCGCGCAGCACCTTGAGGATGCGGAAGAGGTGGTCCGCTTCAGCTGGCGTCAGCACACCTGTGGGTTCGTCGAGGATCAGGATCTCGGCGCCGCGATACATGGCTTTCAGGATTTCGACGCGCTGCTGCAAGCCGACCGGCAGCTCTTCGATCAGTGCGTCCGGATTGACCTCAAGGCCGTATTCGGTTTCCAGCCGCTTGAGCTCGGCGCGGGCCGATGCGACGCCCCTGGCCAGCAGCGAGCCGCCTTCGGCGCCGAGCATGATGTTCTCGAGCACGGTGAAATTGTCGACCAGCATGAAATGCTGGTGCACCATGCCGATGCCGGCGGCGATGGCCGCCTGGCTGTCACGGATGGTGACCGGATTGCCGTTGACGCGGATCTCGCCGCTGTCGGCATGATAGAAACCGTAGATGATCGACATCAGCGTCGATTTGCCGGCGCCGTTTTCACCGATGATGCCGTGGATCGTCCCCTTGGCAACGGTGAGGTTAATGTCCTTGTTGGCATGGACGGCACCGAATTTCTTATCGATGCCGACAAGCTCGATAGCGGGCTTATCTGTCACTGCAGGCTCCAAATAAGAAAAGGGCGTATGGCGAAAATCCCCTCCGCCATACGCCCGATCTCGATATTACATCAGGGCGCTGATCACTTCGGGCAAGCGTTGTCCGAGGTGTAATCGTGAACCTTGACGGTTCCGGCGATGATATCGGCCTTGGCCTTGTCGACGGCAGCCTGCATTTCCGGCGTGATCAGCGACTTGTTGTTGTCGTCGATCGCGGCGCCGACACCGTCTTCCTTGACGCCGAGAGCCTGAACGCCAGCGGTGAACTTGTCGTTCTTGGTATCGGTGTAGGCGTTGTAGACGGCGAGGTCGACGCGCTTGACCATCGAGGTCAGGACCGAGCCCGGATGCAGATGGTTCTGGTTGGAATCGACGCCGATCGACAGCTTCTTGTTGTCGGCGGCGGTCTGGAGAACGCCGAGACCGGTGGCGCCGGCAGCCGCGTAAATAACGTCGGCGCCCTGATCGATCTGGTTCTTGGTGAGCTCGCCGCCGCGAACCGGGTCGTTCCAGGCAGCACCCGTGGTGCCGGTCATGTTCTGGAACACCTCGATATCGGCCTTGGCGGCGCGGGCGCCCTGCTCATAGCCACATTCGAACTTGCGGATCAGCGGAATGTCCATGCCGCCGACAAAACCGACCTTGCCGGTCTTCGATGCCATGCCGGCGAGAATGCCGACGAGGTAGGAGCCTTCTTCTTCCTTGTAGACGACGGAGCGGACGTTCGGCTTATCGACGACGGAGTCGACGATGATGAATTTGGTATCCGGGAATTCGGCTGCGACCTTCTCGATTGCCGAAGTCCAGGCGAAGGAAACGGCCACCACCGGATTGAAACCGCGGCTTGCGAAGTTGCGGATGGCCTGTTCGCCCTGCGTGTCGCCCGTCGGCTCGAAGTCGCGATAGGCGATGCCGGTCTCGGCCTTGAACTTCTCGGCGCCGTTATAGGCCGCTTCGTTGAAAGACTTATCGAACTTCCCGCCGGTGCCGTAAACCAGCGCCGGCTTGACATCGGCGGCCAGCGCCGTCGTCGACATGGCAGCCACGGCAAGGAGAGTGAGAAGGGATTTTTTCATTGTGCAGCCCTGTTGTTGCTATTCGTTTGGGGTCCTCCCGCAAGCCCTTTTCGGACATGTCTGCGGAACCACCGACCTCCCCCCGGAGGCCTGGCTGCGCGCATCCTTGCATGGCTCACGGAAAAATTCACCAGAAATTTTTCAGGCGGTAAAGATTTGCAGCGATTGCTGAAAATCAGTTCTTCCCGGCTGATTTTTGGACATTTCCCCATCGATGCTGCAGTTTTTCTAGCCAATCCGCCGGCAGATGCCGAAGCCGCGGAGGGCCATAACCGGCCTTCGCCGCAGCGCACCGGCTCAAACCGATCGGCTACGCGATGAAGCGGCCTGACACTTGCGGTTTCTTGTAGCCGATCATCCAAAGAAGCAGCGCGATCACCAGAAAAACCGCAAAGGCCGGCTGCAGCATCAGCCACTGAAAGATGAAGGCATAGAAGCGCGGGTGGATATAGTAGGAAAGCGCGGATTGCAGCGACGTCAGCGTGTCTGGGCTGACATCCTGCCAGGCATCCGACATCGGCGTCATGATCACGGCGGAGGCGGCAACCGACTGGATCGAATCGATGGTTCCGGCAATAACGGCTGCCGCAAGCGCGACAAGACTCGCCAGACGCAACAGGAAACGCATCAATCCCTCCGACGCTTCAATATGCCGGACAATTCCGGCGAGCCCGCGCCATTCTCCACCTTGAGAATTACATAGTCATCGATGAGGTGAAGCACAATGGGATGGGCCAAGGGGAGTTTTATCGGAAGAAGTCAAAAAACTGTTAGATTTGGGTTGATCGGCAAAAATTCATCGGTATATATCGCGCCGTTCCGACGATTTGCTCCTATCCGGGCGCGAACGCCAAAGGACAGGTGGCCGAGTGGTTTAAGGCGCACGCCTGGAACGCGTGTGTACGTGAAAGCGTACCGAGGGTTCGAATCCCTCCCTGTCCGCCATTTCGCTTTCCCTCTTGCATCTCCTTCAGACATCCCCGGGGGAACCGAGTTCGGCATGTCCCGAATTGGAGATTTTTTACCACGCTGCTTCACCGTGTCTTTGCAAGTTTGGGTTTAGGGTTCTGCCAAACCAAGAACAGAGGTAAAACAGGTGCAAGAACTTTCGGTGAAGTCGAAGATCATCAAATCCGTCTATTTCAGTCAGGAAGACGGAAGGCTCAGGATCTGTTTCAAGAACGGTGAAGAGCGCCTGTTCGAAGGCGTGCCCTCCTCGGAAGCGCATGCGATGACGGCGGCGCCGTCTCCCGGACATTATTATCTCGACCGGATCAGGACGCGGTTTCGCAGACTGGCCGCCTGAAACCCGTGGGCCCGGCTGGAAATTGCGCCGGATTGAGACGGGGCCGGTGGATATTAACCACGGGCTAACCCTCACCTTCATCACAGTTGGATCGGCCGGAGCAGAACGCGGCAATTGTCAGCGCTGCCGCTTTCAGAGATTCGGTCAGCCGGGAGGCTCGGTGGCGGACCCCAGCCACGAAGCCGGGCCTCCCCGTCACGCCCAATCCGTTTCGCCAGATCAATCCGAGGTCGGCTGCGATTGCCTTGAAATAGCGAAATGGGGCTAATCCTGTGAAAAACCGGAATGCTCACATCTAGACTCGACAATGCTTCATTAGCATGATTGCATAAACCCATGGAACGGGAGGCCGGGGTGATGATGTTCGAGAATCTGCTTGAGATGCAGGAGCGTGGCGTGCGCGACCGTGCTCGTGGCCGCAGCTTGGCGGACAATCCGATGTCGAAGCCGGATGTGCTGCCGATCACCGATTTTCAGGAATGGTACTCGATGTTCGACGCCTGGCGCTTCGGCTGGTCGATCGAGGATGCGATGGCGGGGCATATCGATGCGCCCCGTCATGGCCGCGCCTCACCTCGTGCCTATACCAGGACAGTCTGATCGACCCGATCCTCGGCGCCGAAGAATTTCAGGTAACGCTCGACCTCCGCCGGGTCTCCCGTCGCCTTCTGCGGATTGTCAGAGAGTTTTACCGCTGGACGGCCGTTGGCGTCGCTGACCTTGCAGACGATCGAGATCGGATTGAGGCCTGATATTTCCGTCGGCGCGCAGCCGGCAAAATCATTCGTCAGGTTGGTGCCCCAGCCGAAGCTCATGCGCACACGGCCTTCGAAATGCCGGTAAGTGTCGATGATGGCGTCGACATCGAGGCCGTCGGAGAAGATCAACAGCTTCTGGCGCGGATCGCGGCCCATCTTCTTCCACCAGTCGATGATCTTTTCTCCGCCTTCGATCGGCGGCGCGCTGTCCGGACGGAAGCCGGTCCAGTCGGCGACCCATTCGGGGGCGTCACGCAGGAAGGCCGCGGTGCCGAAGGCGTCCGGCAGGACGATCAGCAGGTTGCCGCCATAGAGCTTGTTCCAGTCGCGCAGGATCTTGTAAGGGGCATTGCGCAGTTGCTCATCGGTCTGCGCCAGGGCGGCTGCCACCATCGGCAGCTCGTGGGCATTGGTGCCGACCGCCTCGAGATCGGAATCCATCGCCAGCAATACATTGCTGGTGCCGGTGAAGGCCGGACCGATGCCTTCCTTCAGCGCCTCGACGCACCAGCGCTGCCAGAGAAAGCTGTGGCGGCGGCGGGTGCCGAAATCGGAGATGCGCAGGCCCGGCAACTCCCTCAGCCGCTCGACCTTCGACCACATCTTTGCCTTGGCGCGGGCGTAGAGCACATCCAGCGTGAAGGGACCGAGCGCCCTCATCGCCGAGCGCGAACGCAGCTCGTTGACGATGGCGAGCGCCGGGATCTCCCACATCGTGGTTTCCTTCCAGGACCCATGGAAGTCCAGCACATATTGCCCGTCCTTCTTCGACAGCTCATATTCAGGGAGCTGGAAATTGGACAGCCAGGCGAGGAATTCCGGCTCGAAGATCTGCGCACGGCCGTAGAAACTGTTACCCGCCAGCCAGATCATCTCCTTCTTGGAGAGCCGCAGCGTGCGGGCGTGATCGAGCTGTTCGCGCAATTCGCCCTCATCGATCTCTTCGGCGAGATGGACGCGCTTGGTGCGGTTGATCAGGGTGAAGGAGGCGTTCACATCAGGATAGAGCTTCCAGATCATCTGCAGCATCAGCAGCTTATAGAAGTCGGTATCGATCAGGCTCCGGATGATCGGGTCGAGTTTCCAGGCGTGATTGTAGACGCGTCTCGCGATATCGGTCTTGGCCATGAGATTCCTGCCCCTGTCCACTCCGGTCAGGTGCTGCCAAATTCCCAGGTGCTGCCAAGTTCCGGGCCGGCGCACGAAACCGGCTCGTGCGCCTTCTTATCGAAAAATCGGCGGAGAAAGTCCAGACAAAACATAAACATCCCGCCGGATCGTGGCGACGGGATGCGGGAGATCATCCGTCGAACGCCTATTGGGCCGGAGGTTGAGCCGGGGTCGCAGGAGCGGTATCCGGGGCCCGCGCCGTTTGCGGCGTCTCGGTCGGGACCGCATTGCCATTCTGGATCGTCGGCGCGGGTGCTGCGTCCGACTGCTGCTGCTGGAGCTGTTGGCCGGGCTGATGCGGCGCCACCTCGTTCGCCTCGCGGCGGCCCCAGATCTCGACTGGAATCCAGACCACGAAAGCGAGGATCAGCGCCACGAGCAGCACGGTGAGGATACGATAACCCATACGCCCCTGCTTTGCCTCGACCGGCGGGATTTGCTGTTCCTTGTGAAGCTTTCCGTCGGATTTTTCCCAGCGTGTTTCGGTCTGATGCGCCATCATCGTCTCCTTCGCTGCCTTGGCGGCCGATTTGGCCGCAAAGAACTTCGCAAGGAAAACGGGTGGCCGTCTGGAAGGTTCCGGGCTCATACCTGCCGCGGTCTTGGGAATAACCAAACCTCGGCAGTGGTTTTGGCGCGAGATTCCGCTAATAGCCGGCGTCGCGATCGATCACGAACTGCAGCGGCTCGCCGCGCTCAAAACGGGCGATCTGCATCTCGACATGGCGGAACAGCGCGTTCTCTTCGGAGACCGCCGCGTCATGCGGGGTGATGAAGACATTCTCCAATTCCCACAACGGGCTGTCGGTGGCGAGCGGCTCCACTTCGAAAACGTCGAGAGAAGCGCCGCCGAGGATCCCCTCCCTGACCGCCGAGACGATGTCGCTCTCGATCTGGCTCTTGCCGCGGCCGGCATTGATGAAGACAGGCTGCCCGAGCGCACCGTCGCGGCGGAGCTTCTTAAATAGCCCGCTATCATAGAAGCCGGTCGTCTCAGGCGTCAGCGGCAAGAGGCCGACCAGAATGTCGGTCTTGGCGAGGAACCGGTCCAGTTCGCCCGCGTCGAAGGTCTCGACGCCCTCGATTGTTTTGCGGGTGCGCGACCAGCCGATGACGTTGAAACCCATCACTTTCAGCTTGGCGACCGCATCCTGGCCCAGAATGCCGAGCCCCATGACGCCGACGGTCACCTCCGCCGCTTCCGGCGCGATCAACTTGGCCCATTCGCGCCGCCGCTGCTTGATGTCATGGGCATATTGCCCCCGCAGATGCATCAGGCACTGCATGACGACCCATTCGCTCATGCGGGTTGTCAGGCTGCGGTCGACGAAACGGACGATCGGAATGTCGGGCAGACCGGCCATGCCGATGATGTGATCGACACCGGCGCCGCCCGAGAAGATGACCTTGAGATTTGGCGCCCGGCTGAAAAGATCGGCATCCGGCCTCCAGAGAAGAGCATACTCGACGGCACGCAGATCATGCGCGGCATCAGCCGGATCGGCGAGATTGATGCAGCCGCGATCGGCAAAAGCCGTCTTCAGCGCATTGGCAATGCCTTCGGGGTTGAATTTGAGATCGACGAGAACGGGAGAAAGTGCGGACATGATCTTCTTTTACTGCTGCACGGCGGGCGTCGGCACCGCCTCGATGTTGAAGGCGGCCGCCATCAGCGCCTTGGTGTAATCGTCCTTGGGCGCACGGAAGATTTCCGCGGACGGTCCCTGCTCCACCACCTTGCCGAACCGCATGACGATGACGTCGTTGGCAAGCGCCTTCACCACCTTCAGGTCGTGGCTGATGAAGAGATAGGCGAGGTCGTGTTTCCTCTGCAGGTCGCGCAGCAGGTCGACCACCTGCGCCTGTACGCTCATGTCGAGCGCGGAGGTCGGTTCGTCGAGCATGACGAAACGCGGCTTCAGCACCATGGCCCGGGCGATGGCGATGCGCTGGCGCTGGCCGCCGGAGAATTCATGCGGATAGCGCCAGCGGGTCAGCGGATCGAGGCCGACCTCCTCCAGCGCCCAGCAGACGCGCTGGTCGCGCTCCTCTGCCGTCAATGCGCGCTCATGCACCTTCAGCCCTTCGGCGATGATATCGCCCACCGACATGCGGGGGCTGAGCGAACCATAGGGATCCTGGAAGACGATCTGCAGCTGATTGCGCAGCGGTCGCATCTCATTGAACGAATAGCCGGCTATATCCTTGCCGACGAAGGCGATCCGTCCCTGTGAAGAGATCAGCCGGGTGAGCGCCAGGCCGAGCGTGGTCTTGCCCGAACCGGACTCGCCGACGACGCCGAGCGTCTGGCCGGCGCGCAGCGAAAGATCGATGCCGTCGACCGCCTTCACATGATCGACGACGCGGCGCATCAGCCCCGCCTTGATCGGGAACCAGACGCGGATATCCGAACCTTCCATCACCACCGGCTTCGACGGATCGGCGAGCGGTGGCTCGCCGCGCGGCTCGGAGGCCAGGAGGTGGCGGGTATAATCGTGCTTCGGATTGGCGAAGACCTCCTCGACCGTTCCTGCCTCGACGATCCTGCCCTTGGTCATGACGCAGACGCGGTCGGCGAATTTGCGCACAATGCCGAGATCATGGGTGATGAACAGCATCGACATGCCGTGCGCTGCCTTCAATTGCCGCAGCAGTTCGAGGATCTGCGCCTGCACGGTGACGTCGAGCGCCGTGGTCGGCTCGTCGGCGATCAGCAATTCCGGCCGGTTGGCGAGCGCCATGGCGATCATGACGCGCTGGCGCTGGCCGCCGGACAGTTCGTGCGGATAGGCCTTCAACCGCTTTTCCGGCTCGCGGATGCCGACCTGGTTCAACAATTCCAACACGCGCTGGCGCGCCGGCTGGCCGGTGATGCCCTGGTGCAGGGCGAGGATCTCGGCGATCTGCTTCTCGATCGTATGAAGCGGATTGAGCGAGGTCATCGGCTCCTGGAAGATCATGGTGATGTCGTTGCCGCGCACCTCGCGCAGCGCCCGCTCCGAGGCTTTCAGGAGATCCTTGCCCTTGAACAGGATCTCGCCAGAGGGATGGCTTGCGGTCGGATAGGGCAGAAGCTTCAGGATCGAATTGGCCGAGACCGATTTGCCGGAGCCGGATTCGCCGACGAGCGCCACGACCTCGCCTCTGGCGATATCGAAGGCGACGCGATCGACGGCAAGGGAGGCTTCGCCGCCCTGGTGAAAGGCAACCGAGAGATCGCGGACGGAAAGGAGCGGTTCTGTCATGTCACTCATTGAAAGGTCTTCCTCGGGTCGAAGGCGTCGCGCACGGCTTCGCCGATGAAGATCAATAGGGAAAGCATGATCGACATGGCGAAGAAGGCCGTCAGCCCCAGCCAGGGCGCCTGCAGGTTGGTCTTGCCCTGCGCGATCATTTCGCCGAGCGAAGGGGAGCCGGGCGGCATGCCGAAGCCGAGGAAATCGAGCGAGGTCAGCGTCGTGATCGAGCCGGAGAGGATGAAGGGCAGGAAGGTGAGTGTTGCCACCATGGCGTTCGGCAGCAGGTGGCGCCACATGATGGTGCGGTTGTTGACGCCGAGCGCGCGAGCGGCGCGGACATATTCGAAATTGCGGGCGCGCAGGAATTCGGCTCGCACCACGCCGACGAAGCTGACCCAGGAGAAGAGCAGCATGATGCCGAGCAGCACGAAGAAGCCGGGCGGCAGGATCGCGGCGATGATCAGCAGGATGTAGAGCACCGGCATCGACGACCAGATCTCGATGAAGCGCTGCAGCAGGAGATCGGTCAAGCCGCCGAAATAGCCCTGCACCGCCCCTGCCGTGACGCCGATGATTGCCGAGCAGATGGTCAGCGCCAGGCCGAACAGCACCGATATGCGAAAGCCATAGATGACACGCGCCAGCACATCGCGCGCCTGGTCATCAGTGCCGAGCCAGTTGAGATTGCCAAGCGTGCAGCCGGGATCATTCACCCCTTGCGGATAGCCGGAGCAACGCTCCTCTTTCGTCATCAGCCAGAAGGGCGCGGTTGGCGCCGAATGCGGAATGTTCGAGTTGACCGAGCGGTAGGAATAGCGGATCGGCGGCCAGATCATCCAGCCATTGGCGTTGATCTCGTCCGATATCACCGAGGAGCGGTAGTCGGTTTCGGCGAGGAAGCCGCCGAATTTCTCCTCGGGATAGTCGATCAGCACGGGAAACAGGATTTCGCCCTTGTAGGAGGCGATGATCGGCCGGTCGTTGGCGAGGAACTCGGCAAAGAGGCTGAGCAAGAACAGCAGCAGGAACAGCCACAGCGACCAGTAGCCGCGGCCGTTCGCCCGGAAATTCTGCCAGCGACGGATGTTGGTCGGCGACAGCAGGCCCTTGCGCGGCGGCTTGACCGGGGTTGCGGTGGCGGGATTTGCGGCGGCGTCCATCAGACATCCCTCCGCTCAAAATCGATGCGCGGATCGATCCAGGTGTAGATCAGGTCGGAAATCAGGCTGACGAAGAGACCGAGCAGCGAGAAGATATAGAGTGTCGCGAAGACGATCGGATAATCCCGGTTGACCACCGAGAGATAGCCGAGGCGGCCGAGGCCATCGAGCGAAAAGATGTTCTCGATCAGCAGCGAGCCGGTGAAGAAGGCGGATATGAAGGCGCCGGGAAAACCGGCGATGATGATCAGCATGGCGTTGCGGAACACATGGCCGTAGAGCACCTGCCGGTCATTCAGACCCTTGGCGCGGGCGGTGACGACATATTGCTTCTTGATCTCCTCGATGAAGGAATTCTTGGTCAAGAGCGTCGTGGTGGCGAAGGCGGCTAGCGAAAGCGAGATCAGCGGCAAAGTGAGGTGCCAGAAATAGTCGAGCGGCTTCTGCCACCAGGCGAGCTCACCGAAATTGTCGGAAACGAGGCCGCGCAGCGGGAACCAGTCGTAGAAGGAGCCGCCGGCGAAAAGCACGATCAGCAGGATGCCGAAGAGAAAGCTCGGAACGGCATAACCGATAACGATGACGCCCGAGGTCCAGACGTCGAAGGTCGACCCGTCCTTGACCGCCTTGCGGATGCCGAGCGGGATGGAGATCGCATAGGAGAAGATCAGGATCCAGATGCCGAGCGAAATCGACACCGGCAGCTTCTCCTTGATGAGGTCGAGCACGGAGGTGTTGCGGAAGAAACTCTCGCCGAAATCGAAGCGGATGTAATTCCACATCATCTCACCAAAGCGCGTCAGCGGCGGCTTGTCAAAGCCGAACTGTTTTTCGAGCTTGGCGATCAGCTCCGGATCGAGCCCCTGAGCGCCGCGATATTTCGAACCTTCGTCGCTGCCGCCGCCACCGAGGAGATCGCCGCCGCCGGACAGGCGCTGATCGGCGCTGTCGGCCTGGCCGGTCAGCTGGGCAATCACCTGCTCGACCGGGCCGCCGGGTGCAAATTGAACAACGATGAAGGAAATTGCCATGATGCCGACAATGGTCGGAATCATCAAAAGCAGGCGGCGAATGACATAGGCACCCATCAGCCTTCAGCCTCCGGGAAAGTATTTCTTGTCTGCACGCCGTTCAGTCCAATGCCGCTCAAGCCGTCAGCCTTCCCTTGCCGGCCCCGCCGGCTTGTCGTGATTCGCTCGTGCCATTTGGAGCCCAGGGCCCCGCTAATGCAAGCCCGCTCATTTTGCCGAGGTCGACCACCAGGCATCGGGGAAACCAAGGCTGTAGGCCGGAAATTCGGCAGGATGCGTGACTGTGTTCCAATAGGCGATATTAACGGTATCGCGGTAGAACAGCGGGATAACATAGTGATTTGCCAGCAAGACCCGGTCCATTGCCTTGATCGCAGCGACCTGTTCATCGCGGTTCGGCGCGAAGATAATCATGCGGATGAGCTCATCGACGGCTGGGTTGGCAATGCCGGCGTAGTTGCGAGAACCCTGCTGGTTGACCGAGCCGGATCCCCAGTAGTCGGCTTGCTCGTTGCCCGGATTCATTGTCTCCGCCCAGACATTCCAGATCATGTCGAAGTCAAAGCTGCGTTCGCGGTTGACAGCTTGCGAAGCGTCGACTGTCCGAACTCGCGCATCTATGCCGATTTTCTTGAGATTGCTGGCATAAGGCACTGCCCAGCGCTCCAACATGGGGCTCGACAATAATATCTCGAAACTCATTGGCTGGCCGGTCTTGGTATTGACCATGCGACTGCCCTTCAGCTCCCAACCGGCTTCTTTCAGAAGAGCAATCGCCTTTCGGAGGTTGTCGCGGCTCTTCTGCGGATCGCCGCCAACAGGATTGGTGTACGGCGTCGTGAAGACCTCGGGCGGAACCTTGTCCTTCAGGCCTTGCAGAATTTCCAGCTCCCGCCCCTGCGGCAGACCGGAGGAGGCGAGCTCGGTATTCCAGAAATAGCTGTCGATGCGCTTGTAACTGTTAAAGGCAACGGTGCGGTTCAACTCCTCGAAATCGAGGCCGTAGTTCAGCGCCTCGCGGACCCTTATATCCTTGAAGAGGTCACGCCGCATATTCGGCACAAGAGCCTGCAGAATGCCGGTGGAGCGCAGAGGATTTGCAACCTCTTCCTTCTTGACGCGTCCTTCCTTCACTGCAGGAAAATCGTATCCCGTCGCCCAGCGGGCAGCCGTTGTCTCCTGCCAATAGTCGCTATTGCCGGCGCGAAAGGCTTCGAACTCAACATCGCGGTCACCGAAATAGGTGTAGATGACATTGCGGAAATTGTTCTGGCCGACATTCACATTGAGATTCTTGCCCCAGTAATCGTCACGCAGTTCATAACGGATGGTTGCGCCGGGCGAGAAAGAAGCAATCTTGTAAGGC
Organism: Rhizobium sp. NLR10b; assembly: GCF_019685435.1. Taxonomy (NCBI): domain Bacteria; kingdom Pseudomonadati; phylum Pseudomonadota; class Alphaproteobacteria; order Hyphomicrobiales; family Rhizobiaceae; genus Rhizobium; species Rhizobium sp. NLR10b. Next base: position 47,323 of record NZ_JABDWV010000018.1, read on the forward strand.
CCGGACCCCATTACGGGCTCCAGCGTCGTTTTGGTAATGTCACGCGGCTTGCCATCCGCTCCGGGTGCTTCCCACCAATGTTTCGGCACAATCATTAACTGGCCGAGAATGTTGGGCAATTCGCGGTTGTTCTTCTCATCAAAGGTGAAGGTCACATCCCGATCGCCGGTCTTTTCCGCTTTGACGACGTGATGGTAGTAGTTCCCGGCGACGGGGTTCAATTCCTTAGTCTTGTCCAGGCTGAAAATGACGTCTTCCGGAGTTACCGGCTGACCGTCCGCCCATTTCGCCTCTTTGCGCAGGCGGAAGGTCGCGCTGGAAACGTCAGAAGGAAAGGAAAGTCCTTCGGCAAGCAGGCCGTAGGAGACAAGGAGCTCGTCATCGGCGGGCTTCATCAAGGTGTCGTACACGAGCGTCAGGCCGACCGCCGTCTGTCCCTTGGCAAGCAGCGGGTTGAAGGTGTCGAAGGCGCCACTTGCGGAAAGGCGCAGATCCCCGCCCTTGGGAGCATCGGGATTGACGTAATCGAAATGCGCAAAGCCCGGCTTGTATTTCATTTCGCTGATGACCGAGCTTCCGATCTGAAACGGCTGCTCTTCACCCATTGCCGTCAATGGCATCAAAACACCAGCAAGTGCCAGAATAACACCGATTTTCGACCACGATGCCGTCATTCCCATTTCCCCTGAATATTGCGGATTCGACAATACGAGAAATAGGGGCGAAAAACAGGAGAGAGTTTGGTTTTTGCCGAGCTCGCGGAATTTTGAGCTTTTCTGTCAAAGGGCAGCTGCGGTGATGCTGCGGCGATCCGTCGCCGGCTCCTCCTGCGCCGCTCCGCCAAATCATCGATTCACCAAAATTGCTTTTCACGATAGATTCGAGTGCAAATCACTTCGGCATCGACGTAAGGGAACAGCATGGCTTTCGGCTTCGCCCAGGCTTTCAGGACTTTTGGCAAATTGACGCTTGCCGGCGCAATCGGGGCAAGCCTTGCCGCCGGCGACGTCGGCGCAGAGCAGAAAACGCCAAGCCCGGGCAGCGCCAAGGCGCTATTCGCAGGCGCCAGCCTGCCGACGCAGGGGCCGGCGCAGCCGATCGGCTTCTATGCAAAGGGCTGCATGACCGGCGCGGTGGCGCTGCCGACCGACGGGCCGACTTGGCAGGCAATGCGGCTTTCACGCAACCGCCGCTGGGGCAACCCGGCGATGATTGCGCTTCTGGAACGGTTTTCGCAGGATGCGGTCAAATATGCCGGCTGGCCGGGCATCCTGGTCGGCGATGTCGCGCAGCCGCGCGGCGGGCCGATGCTCAACGGCCATTCCTCACATCAGATCGGTCTCGATGCCGATATCTGGTTCACCCCGATGCCGGCGCGCCGCATGACGGCTGAGGAGCGCGAGGACCTGCCCTTCACCAGCATGCTGCAGAAGGACAAGTTCCTCACCGTCGACCCGAAGGTGTGGACGGAATCGCGGGCGCGGCTTTTGATGCTGGCGGCGAGCTATCCCGAAGTGGAGCGCATCTTCGTCAATCCGGCGATCAAGAAGAAGATGTGCGACACCTGGACCGGCGACCGCACCAACCTTGGTAAGCTGCGGCCGATATACGGCCATGACTCGCATTTCCACATCCGCATCAAATGCCCGCCCGGTGCTGCCGGATGCACGCCGCAAGCTCCCGTCGCCTCAGGAGACGGCTGCGACAAGTCGCTCGCTTATTGGTTCACCCCGGCGCCTTGGGCACCGCCCAAACCGCCCAAACCCGGCGCCAAGCCCCCGAAGCCGCCGCGTGAGATGATGATCACCGACCTGCCGAAGGCCTGCTCTGCCGTGCTCGATGCCGCTTCTGTCGCTTCGATGCAGGCCGCCACCTATGGCGGGCCTTCCGCCGTAAGCGCGTTCGCCGCCGCTCCGGCAGCCGCGCCGGCTGATGATGACGAGGGGTTGCCGGATGTCGGCCCGGTTCCGAACGACAAGCCGGCGATCCAATGAATGGGCGGACGCGTTGTCTTTCAAATCGCAAATTCTTGGTATAAAGCGATCAAATCGATTGAATTGTTGGGGCGGAGATTCCTTTCATGGCCGGCAGCAAGTGCCTTGCGCTGATCGCGCATGACCAGAAGAAGGACGACATGGCGGCTTTCGCCCGCGCCAATCAGGACCTTCTCTCGCGCTGGAAGATCGTCGCGACAGGTACCACCGGCGGTCGCGTGCTCGACGCCGCTCCCGGTCTCGACGTCACCAGACTGAAAAGCGGGCCGCTCGGCGGCGACCAGCAGATCGGCGCGCTGATCTCGACCGGCGAAGTCGACGCGCTGATTTTCTTCGTCGACCCGCTGACACCGATGCCGCATGATGTCGACGTGAAGGCGCTGATGCGGCTGGCGATTGTCTACGACATTCCGATGGCGCTCAACCACGCGACCGCTATAAAGCTCCTTCCCACACTCGAAGCCTGATCAGCACGGAACCGGCCATGCCCAAATCCAATCACAGCACCGCTCCGCTTCCCTTCCCGATCCTGATCGGCGATATTGGCGGCACCAATGCCCGCTTCTCCATCCTGACCGACGCCTATGCCGAACCGAAGCAGTTTCCGAACGTGCGCACGGCGGATTTCGCCACGATTGACGAAGCGATCCAAAAGGGCGTGCGCGACAAGACAGCGGTGCAGCCGCGCTCGGCGATCCTCGCCGTCGCCGGCCCGATCAACGACGACGAGATCTCCCTGACCAATTGCGACTGGGTGGTGCGGCCAAAGACGATGATCGAGGGCCTCGGCATCGAGGACGTGCTCGTCGTCAACGATTTCGAGGCGCAGGCGCTGGCGATTGCCGCCCTGTCTGATGAAAACCGCGAACGTATCGGCAGCGCCACCGGCGACATGGTCGCCTCGCGCGTCGTGCTCGGACCCGGCACCGGCCTCGGCGTCGGCGGACTCGTGCATGCCCAGCATACTTGGATTCCGGTTCCCGGCGAAGGCGGCCATGTCGATCTCGGGCCGCGCAGCAAGCGCGACTATGAAATCTTTCCGCATATCGAGACGATCGAAGGTCGTATTTCGGCCGAACAGATCCTCTGCGGACGCGGCCTCGTCAATCTCTACAACGCCATTTGCGTAGTCGACGGGAGCCAGCCGACGATGAAGGATCCGGCCGAGATCACCTCGCATGCGCTTGCCGGCAGCGATAAGACCGCCGTCGAGACCGTTTCGCTGTTTGCCACCTATCTCGGCCGCGTGGCCGGCGACATGGCGATGGTGTTCATGGCGCGTGGCGGCGTCTACCTCTCCGGCGGCATCTCGCAGAAGATCCTCCCGGCGCTGAAGAAACCGGAATTCCGGCAGGCTTTCGAGGACAAGGCGCCACATAGTGCGCTGCTTCGCACCATCCCGACCTATGTGGTGACGCATCCGCTGGCGGCGCTCGCCGGACTTTCGTCCTATGCGCGGATGCCGGCCAATTTCGGCGTATCGACGGAAGGCCGCCGCTGGCGGCGCTGAGCCCAGGGCGCGTCCCTCCGGGACGCGCCGCGGTCTAGCCAAACCAGTCCCAACTCTTTATAGAGCCGGCCAAAGTGCGCGCCACATTCACGACGCGCTCAGTCTCGGACAGGAAGCTTGATATTTGGAAGCCGTGGAAAGCAGAAAGCAGAGCGTCAGCAGCGATACCGTCACCGGCATCCTGAAGCGCATCATCGCTGAAAACGGCCGCGACCATCTCTGGGGTTATGTCTTCGCTATCGTCTGCCTCGTGGTCGTGGCACTTTCGACGGCGTTCACCGCCTGGATCATGCGGGCGATCATCGACGAGGCCTTCGCCAACCGCCGCGCCGACGTCGTCTGGATCATCTGTCTTTCGATCTTCATTGCCTTCGTGCTGCGCGGCTTTGCCAGCTACGGCCAGGCGGTGGCGCTTTCCAAGGTCGGCAACAATATCGTCGCCCGCTATCAGCGCCGCCTCTATGCCCATCTGATGACGCTTTCAGTCGGCTTTTTCAGCGAGGCGCGCTCGGCTCATATCGCCGCGCAAGTCAGCCAGAACGTTAGCGGCATCCGTGACGTGCTCAACCTGACGATCACCTCGACGGTGCGCGACCTCCTGACATTCGTTTCGCTGATCGGCGTGATGGTCCTCCAGGACCCGCTGCTGAGCCTCGCCGTGTTCATCATGGCGCCGCCACTGCTCTATGCGCTGCGTTATGTTTCCAAACGTCTTCGCTCGGCAACCCGCGAGGCCGTGCATCTGAACAGCCACGTGCTGGGGGCCATGCAGGAGACGATCCAGGGTATTGCCATCGTCAAAGCCTTCACGATGGAAGAGGAGCTGGAGAACAAGGTCAACAAGCTCATCACCGCCGCCGAAAACCGGGCGAACCGGATTGCCCGGCTTTCCGAGCGCACCTCGCCGCTGACGGAGAGCTTCGCAGGCTTTGCCGTCGCCAGCGTGCTTGCCTATGCCGCCTATCGCTCGATCTATTACAATGTGGCCCCGGGCGCCTTCTTCTCCTTCGTGACGGCGCTGCTGCTTGCCTATGACCCGGCCCGCCGCCTTGCCCGCCTGCAGGTGCAGATGGAACGCGCCGTCGTCAATGCACGGATGATCTACGAATTGCTGGACATGGAGCCGCGCCAGCGCGACCTGCCGGATGCCCGGCCGCTGACGGTGACGCAGGCGCGCATCGAATTCCGCAATGTTTCCTTCGCCTACGGCAGTGAAAGCGTGCTGAACAGTGTCAGCTTCGTCGCCGAGGGCGGGACGACCACGGCGCTTGTCGGCCCCTCTGGAGCGGGCAAATCCACCGTCATCAGCCTCATTCCGCGCTTCTACGACCCTCGCGAAGGCGAGATCCTGATCGACGGGCAGGATATCGCCCACATCACCAAGAAGTCGCTGCGCCAGCAGCTCGCCTATGTCTCGCAGCAGCCCTACCTGTTCGAGGGCACGATCCGCGACAATATCCGCTACGGCCGGCCGGAAGCGACCGATGCCGAGGTGGAAGAGGCCGCCCGGCTTGCCTATGCGCATGACTTCATCTCAGCGCAGCCGCAGGGTTACGATACGCCTGTCGGCGAAAACGGCGTGACGCTTTCAGGCGGCCAGCGCCAGCGACTTTCCATCGCGCGCGCTTTGGTGCGCAATGCACCGATCCTGCTGCTCGACGAGGCGACCTCCGCCCTCGACACCGAATCCGAGGCCGCCGTGCAGAAGGCGCTCGACGAGGCGATGACCGGGCGCACCGTGGTGGTGATCGCCCATCGGCTATCGACCGTGGTGCGCGCCGACAAGATCGTCGTCATGCAGCAGGGCCGGGTCGTCGAGGAGGGCAATCATGAGACGCTTGCGAAGGTCAGCGACGGTCTTTACGCTCGCCTCAACAATCTGCAGAGGCCCTCGGCCTCGGATTCATACTAAGCTGGCGAGACTGACATGAGCGATGCTGCGATGAAACTGGTGGTGGTCGGCGCAGCGGGACGCATGGGGCAGACGCTGATCCGGCTCATTCATTCCATGGAAGGCGTGATGCTGCATGCCGCCGTCGAACGTGCCGGCTCGCCCTTCGTCGGCAAGGATGCCGGTGAAATTGCCGGGCTCGGCCCGACCGGCGTCATCATCGGCGACGATCCGCTCCAGGCTTTCCTGCATGCCGAAGGCGTGCTCGATTTCACCGCGCCTGCCGCCACGGTGGAGTTTTCCGGTCTCGCCGCTCAGGCCCGCATCGTCCATGTCATCGGCACGACAGGCTGCTCGACCGAGGACAACGCGAAGATCGCCGCCGCGGCACGCCATGCCCGCGTCGTCAAGTCTGGCAATATGAGCCTCGGCGTCAATCTGCTCAGCGTTCTGGCCGAGCAGGCGGCACGAGCGCTCGATCCGGCGGACTGGGACATCGAAATCCTGGAAATGCACCACAAGCACAAAGTCGATGCTCCTTCCGGCACCGCCCTTCTCTTCGGCGAAGCGGCAGCCAAGGGCCGCAGTATCGATCTTGCCTCAAAATCGGTGAGGGTCCGCGACGGCCACACCGGCGCGCGCGAAGTCGGCACGATCGGTTTTGCGACGCTGCGCGGCGGCTCGGTCATCGGCGAGCATTCCGTGCTTTTTGCCGGAGAAGGCGAAATCGTCACCCTGTCGCACAGCGCGGCAGACCGCTCGATCTTCGCGCGCGGCGCGATCAAGGCGGCGCTCTGGGCGCGCGACAAGAAGCCAGGTTTCTATTCCATGCTCGACGTGCTCGGGCTTTCTTCCCAATAACGACATATCGGAGGCATATTCATGAGCGGTACCCTCGTCCTCGTTCGCCACGGCCAGAGTGACTGGAACCTGAAGAATCTCTTCACCGGCTGGAAGGACCCGGATCTGACGGAGCTCGGCATCCAGGAAGCCAACGCCGGCGGCGCCGCACTTGCCGAATACGGGATCAAATTCGACGTCGCCTATACCTCGGCGCTGGTGCGCGCGCAGCACACGCTGAAGCTCATCCTCGACAAGGTCGGCCAGCCCGACCTCGAGACGATCCGCGACCAGGCGCTGAACGAGCGCGACTACGGCGATCTCTCCGGCCTCAACAAGGATGACGCGCGTGCCAAATGGGGCGAGGAACAGGTTCATATCTGGCGCCGTTCCTATGACGTGCCGCCGCCGGGCGGCGAGAGCCTGCGCGACACCGGCGCCCGTGTCTGGCCTTACTACCTCACGGAAATCCTGCCGCGCGTGCTGCGCGGCGAAAAGGTGCTGGTCGCCGCCCACGGCAATTCGCTGCGCTCGCTGGTCATGGTGCTCGACAAGCTGACCAAAGAAGGCGTGCTCGCCCTCAATCTCGCGACCGGCGTTCCAATGGTCTACAAGCTGAAGGCGGATTCAACCGTGGCTTCAAAGGAAGTTCTGGGCGATATGTCCGGTGCACACTAATTCGGTGAGGCGTGCCGCCGGAAGCGGTCGGCACGCCTGCCTCAACTATTGGCCTCAGTTCTCGATCGTGAACTGCACCCGGTCGGCGGCGAAACGGCTGATCGAATATTGCACCGGCACGCCGTCGAGATCGGTGTTCATTGCCTTGGCGATCAGCAGGATCGCGCCGGGGGTGAGTTCCAGGTCGGCAAGGTCGGCTGTCCCGGCATGGGCAGCCGTCACCTCGGTTGTCGCGCGGACATAATCCGCCACGCCAAGCTCGGCGAAAGCCTTGGTGATCGATTCATGCTTGCGGTAGGCCTCGCCGATCCCGGCGAAACGTTCGGCGGGAAACCAGCTCGTCGCTTTTGAAACCGGCCGCCTGTCGGCATGGCGCAATGTTTCCAGCCGGATCACTTGCTCGCCCTGTTTCACACCCAACCAGCGGGCAACCTCGGCGCTCGCCTCCTCCTGCGCCTCATCGAGCAGAAGACCACGCGTCTCGCGCGCCTGATCGCCGATGCCGGCAGTGAAGCGCGTGCGCCGGGTGATCGGGAAGTTCAGCCGCTGCTTGCGCTCGATCAGCGTGCCGCGGCCTTGCACCGCGCGCACGATCCCCTCCTGCGCCAGCGCCGCCAGCGCACTGCGCACCGTATGCCTGTTAACGCCGAATTGCAGCGCCAGCACCGTTTCCGGCGGCACCATTCTCGTTTCGTCATAGGCTCCGTTGCCGATCGCCTCGCGAATTCGATCGGCGATCTGACGCCAGAGCGCCACACCTGTCTGCCTCTGCACCTGCTTCAGTCCTGCCATTCTGCCCCTGCCTTGCCCCACGATGTCACACGCTTGTCACGACACCGATTTAAGGCTAGGTATAACTTGTATGGTTGTCTATATCAATAGACATTTCGAGGAAAGCAGCGATGATATCAGCGGACAAGGAAGACGCCGCGTCGCAAACGGTCTCGGAGCGCAAACGCGCCGCCGATCTGTTGGCGCGAGCGGAACGGAGCGAACTCCAGGCAGTCTGGGACGCATTGCCGCAAAAGCCCGTGGCTTATCCGGTGCGCGGACCGGAGACCGGACTTGTAATGGTGCGCGGCCGCATCGGCGGCGGCGGAGCTCCTTTCAATCTCGGCGAGGTGACGATGACACGCGCGACGGTGCGGCTCGAGTCCGGTTCCATCGGTCATGCGCAGGCGCTCGGCACCGACCGGGAGAAGGCCCGTCTTGCGGCGATCTTCGACGCGCTCTGGCAGGAGGAGACGAGCAAGAATTTTGTCGAACAGGCACTGCTTTTGCCGATTGCCGCGCGCATCGCCGCCACTGAGCGCCGCAAGGCGGATGAGACGGCGGCAACCCGCGTCGATTTCTTCACCATGGTGCGGGGAGACAACTGATGGGTCTTGCGACAGAAGCTTTGATCGGCGGTTTTGCCGACCCGGTTTTCCATGCACAGAGCGTCTTCAAGATGCTGATGGACGGCATGGCCCGTCCCGGCGCCATTCAGACCATTGAGCCCGATATCGCTCCGCCGGCGCCGCTCGGCATTGCCGCCGGCGCGATCGCGCTCACGCTTTGCGACCACGACACGCCGGTCTGGCTTACCACGGGACTGGCGAAATCCGCCATGCCGGAGTGGCTCGGCTTCCACACTGGCGCGCCGCTGACCGCCGAGAAGGCCGATGCGCATTTTGCCTTCATTGAGGCGGGCATTACGCTTTGCTCCTTCGGCCTGTTTGCATCAGGCACACAGGAATATCCCGACCGTTCGACGACTGTTGTCATCGAACTTCCCGAACTCGACGGCGGACGCAGGCTGGCGCTGATGGGTCCGGGCATCAAGAGTGTCGTGGAGATCGGGCCGGCCAGCCTGCCGGAGACCTTCCTCAGACTCTGGAGCGAGAACCGGGCGCTCTTCCCGCGCGGCGTCGACATCGTGTTGACCTCAGGCAGACACTTCGTCTGCCTGCCGCGCACCACCAAGATCACAGCAACGGAGATCTGAGCTCATGTATGTTGCCGTCAAAGGTGGCGAGGCCGCCATCGCCAATGCCCATCGGCTGCTTGCCGACCGCCGCCGCGGCGACCGTTCGTTGCCGGCGATCGGCATTGAGCAGATCGTCGAACAACTCGCCCTCGCCGTCGACCGCGTCATGGCGGAGGCCTCGCTTTTCGACCGCACGCTCGCCGCCCTCGCCGTGCGCCAGTCGCGCGGCGACATGATCGAGGCGATCTTCCTGCTGCGCGCCTATCGCACGACGTTGCCGCGCTTCGGCTATTCCAAGCCGCTCGAGACAGCTGACATGACGATCGAACGGCGCATCTCGGCGACTTACAAGGATCTGCCGGGCGGCCAGCTGCTTGGGCCTACTTTCGACTATACTCATCGCCTTCTCGATCCGTCGCTGCTTCAGGACGAACTGGTCGAGGCGCCGGCCCGGCGCCCGGCCGAGACCGGCCGCGTCATGCGCGTCTCCGAAATCCTCGGCGAAGAGGGCCTGATCGAGGCCGACGGCGACATGCCCGAAGATCACGAGATCGGAGACCTGACCCGCGAGCCGATGGAATTTCCGATGACCCGCGACCTGCGCCTGCAGGCGCTTTCCCGCGGCGACGAGGGCTTCCTGCTAGCGCTCGGTTATTCCACTCAGCGTGGCTATGGCCGAAACCACCCCTTCACCGGCGAGATCCGCATCGGCGAAGCCGAGGTGGAATTCGACGTGCCGGAGCTCGGTTTCGCCGTCTCGCTTGGCACAATCCAGATCACCGAATGCCAGATGGTCAACCAGTTCAAGGGCTCGGCCAAGGCGCCGCCGCAGTTTACCCGCGGTTACGGCCTGGTCTTCGGACAGAGCGAGCGCAAGGCAATGGCGATGTCGCTGGTCGATCGCGCGCTTCGCGCCGAAGAACTCGGCGAGGATATCACCGCGCCGGCACAGGACGAGGAATTCGTCATTTCGCACTCCGACAATGTCCAGGCGACCGGCTTCGTCGAGCACCTGAAGCTGCCGCATTATGTGGACTTCCAGGCGGAACTCGATCTCGTCCGCCGCATGCGCCGCGAATTCGAAGCCGCCCGCAATGCCGGCGAAGACATGAAGGAAGCCGCCGAATGAGCGATCTCGCCAGCTACAACTTCGCCTATCTCGACGAGCAGACCAAGCGGATGATCCGCCGCGCCATCCTGAAGGCGATCGCTATTCCGGGCTACCAAGTGCCCTTCGCCAGCAGAGAAATGCCGATGCCTTACGGCTGGGGCACCGGCGGCGTGCAGGTGACGGCCTCGATCATCGGGCCTGATGACGTGCTGAAGGTGATCGACCAGGGCGCCGACGACACGACCAATGCCGTTTCGATCCGGGCCTTCTTCCAGAAGGTCGCCAATGTCGCGGTGACGACGCGCACCAGCGAAGCGACGATCATCCAGACGCGCCACCGCATCCCGGAAGAGAAGCTCGGGCCTGGCCAAGTGCTCGTCTACCAGGTGCCTATCCCCGAGCCGCTGCGCTTCCTCGAACCGCGCGAGACCGAGACGCGCAAGATGCATGCGCTGGAAGAATACGGCCTTATGCATGTGAAACTCTACGAGGATATCGCCCGCAACGGCCGCATCGCCACCACCTATGCCTATCCGGTCAAGGTACATGGGCGTTATGTCATGGATCCCTCGCCGACGCCGAAATTCGATAATCCGAAGATGCACAGGTCGGAAGCGCTGCAGCTTTTCGGCGCCGGTCGCGAAAAGCGCATCTATGCCGTGCCGCCCTATACCGATGTCGTCAGCCTGGATTTTGAGGACCATCCCTTCGAGATCCAGCGCTTCGACAGGCCTTGCGCGCTCTGCGGCGCTGAGGAGGTCTACCTCGATGAGGTCATCCTCGATGACAAGGGCGGGCGCATGTTCGTCTGCTCCGATACCGACCATTGCGAAGATCGCCGGGCCCAAGGGCATGCCGGCAAAATGCTGGCCCGGGGGGCTGCAGAATGACCAATATCCCGCTTCTCAAGGTCAACGACCTCTCGAAGTTCTACGGCAAGCGCATCGGCTGCCGGAACGTCTCCTTCGAGCTCTGGCCCGGCGAGGTTCTCGCCATCGTCGGCGAATCCGGTTCGGGCAAGACGACGCTGCTCAATTGCATCTCCACCCGGCTGATGCCGACGACCGGCAGCGTCGAGTACCACATGCGCGACGGCGGCTACCGCGACCTCTACCACATGAACGAGGCCGAACGCCGCTTCCTGATGCGCACCGACTGGGGCTTCGTGCATCAGAACCCGGCCGACGGGCTACGCATGAGCGTCTCTGCCGGCGCCAATGTCGGTGAACGGCTGATGGCGATCGGCGACCGGCACTATGGCAAGATCCGCTCCACCGCCATCGACTGGCTCGAACGCGTCGAGATCGATGCCGATCGCATCGACGATCAGCCGCGCGCCTTTTCCGGCGGCATGCGCCAGCGCCTGCAGATCGCCCGCAACCTCGTCACCGGTCCGCGTCTGGTCTTCATGGACGAGCCGACCGGCGGCCTCGATGTTTCGGTGCAGGCGCGCCTGCTCGATCTGATGCGAGGCCTCGTCAACGATCTTGGCCTCTCGGCCATCATCGTCACCCACGATCTCGCCGTCGCCCGCCTGCTCTCGCACCGCATGATGGTGATGAAGGACGGCTACGTCATCGAACAGGGCCTCACCGACCGCGTGCTCGACGATCCCAGAGAGCCTTACACGCAGCTGCTCGTCTCCTCGATCCTGCAGGTCTGAGCTAGAAACCAGGAAAACCATATCATGCCAACGCCCCTCGTCGTTTCCGAAGTCTCGAAGAGCTTCACCATGCACCTGCGCGACGGCATCAGGCTGCCCGTCGTCTCCGACGTCGCCTTCTCCGTGTCGTCAGGCGAATGCGTCGTTCTCGGCGGCCCCTCAGGCATCGGCAAGAGCTCGCTGCTCAAGATGATCTACGGCAATTATGCCGTCGACACCGGCCAGATCCTCGTCCGCCACGACGGGCGGATCGTCGACCTCGCCGCCGCCGATCCGCGCACCGTGCTCAATGTTCGCCGCGATACGCTCGGCTATGTCAGCCAATTCCTGCGCACCGTACCGCGCGTGGCGGCAATCGACGTGGTGGCCGAGCCGCTCGTGGCGCGCGGCGAAGAAATCGTCGTTGCACGCGAAAAGGCAGGCGCCCTGCTTGCCAGGCTCAACCTGCCGGAGGCGCTTTGGCAACTTCCGCCCGCCACCTTTTCCGGCGGCGAGCAGCAGCGCGTCAACATCGCCCGCGGCTTCATCACCGAGCATACGATCCTGCTTCTCGATGAACCCACAGCCTCGCTGGATGCGAAAAACCGCGCCGTCGTCGTCGGCATGATCGCAGAGAAGAAGAAGGCGGGCGTCGCCCTTCTCGGCATCTTCCATGACGAGGAAGTGCGCGAGGCCGTCGCCGACCGCATCCTCGACGTCCAGCAGTTCTCGCCGAGGATGATTGCCGCATGAGCCGCAAGCTTGGTATCGAGCCCGCCATCCACGAAACGGCCGAGGTCAGCGATTCCACCTTCGGGCGCTATACGGAAGTCTGCGAACGCTGCCGCATCAGCGAGGCGACCTTCGGAGACTATTCCTACATCATGCAGGACGGCGCCGTCTGGTGCGCAACGATCGGCAAGTTCGTCAATATCGCCGCCGCCGTGCGCATCAACGCCACCAACCACCCGACCTGGCGCGCGACTCTGCATCATTTCACCTATCGCGCCGCCAATTACTGGCCGGACGCCGATATGGAGACGGATTTCTTCGCCTGGCGGCGCTCGAACCGGGTGACGATCGGCCACGACGTCTGGATCGGCCATGGCGCGACCATCCTGCCCGGCGTCAACGTCGGCAATGGCGCCGTCATCGGGGCCGGCGCGGTCGTATCGAAGGACGTTGCATCATACACGATCGTCGGCGGTGTGCCGGCGAAGCTGATCCGCGAACGTTTCCCGAAAGAGATCGGCGAACGCATGGACAGGCTTTCCTGGTGGGATTGGCAACACGACCGGTTGCGCCTGGCCTTGCAGGATTTCCGCAACCTTAGCGCGGAAGATTTTCTGGCCCGCTACGAATGCTAGACGCCACCGCCGAGACACGGAGATTTGTGACACCTCTTACACAAATATGACATTGGAGGTTCATGAAGCGGGACTAATGCGATGCTGACCAAGGCCTGGAGTGCAAGGGAAGAGCATGATGTTCGAGCTGAAGGATGTCACCCGCCGTTTCGGAAACAAGCTCGCCGTCGATGCCGTGACGCTCACCGTTGCCCAGGGCCAGATGGTTGGCATCATCGGCCGCTCCGGCGCCGGCAAGTCGACGCTGCTGCGCATGATCAATCGGCTGCAGGAACCGAGCTCCGGCTCCATTCATTTCGCCGGCGTCGAGGTCTCCGGGCTTCGCGGTCAGGCATTGCGCAACTGGCAGCGCGACTGTGCGATGATCTTTCAGCAGTTCAACCTGGTGCCGCGCCTCGATGTTCTCACAAATGTCATGCTCGGCCGCCTCAATCACCGCTCGACGCTTCTGAGCCTTCTCAACATCTTCACCCGGGAAGAACGCGTTCATGCGATCGCCGCACTGGAGCGCCTCGGCATCGAGCAGACGGCGCTGCAGCCGGCCGGCACGCTTTCCGGCGGCCAGCAGCAGCGCGTGGCGATCGCCCGGGCGCTGATGCAGAACCCGAGGATGGTACTCGCCGACGAGCCTATCGCCTCGCTCGACCCGCTGAACGCCAAGATCGTCATGGATGCGCTGCGCGACATCAACGAGCGCGAGGGCATCACCGTCATCACAAATCTGCATACGCTCGACACTGCCCGCAACTATTGTGAGCGCATCGTCGGCATGGCCGGCGGCCGCGTCGTCTTTGACGGCAAGCCCTCGGAGCTGACGGCCGAAGCCGTGAAGGCAATCTACGGAACGGACAAGGATGGCGCCGGCATCGACGAAACCATGACGTCGACATCCATCAATATCGCTGCCGAGCGGGCAGACAATCCATCCGCCGGCGCCCAACCGCTGGCATTGGCCGGTCTCTGAGCGGGACGGCCGCGATCGAACGCCCGCGTCAAGGGCACATTCTTCGTAATGGGAAGGCCGGAACACCGGTCGATAGGAGAGAACGCATGTTGAAGAAAGCACTCTTTGCGGCAACGGCGCTGTTCGCGCTCGCCGGCGCCGCCAATGCCGCAGACCTCAAGGAATTCCGCATCGGCATCCTTGGCGGCGAAAACGAAACCGATCGCCTGCGCAATTATGCCTGCCTTGCGGACCATCTGAAGCAGGAGTTCGGCTTCGAGAAGGTCTCGCTCTTCCCGGCCGCCGATTATGACGGCGTTATCCAGGGTCTGCTCGGCGGCACGCTCGACTTCGCCGAACTCGGCGCTTCCGGCTACGCCTCCGTCTACCTCAAGGATTCGAAGGCCGTTACGCCGATCCTGACGACGCAGCAGAAAGATGGTTCGACGGGTTATTACTCGATCGGCCTTGCACTGAAGTCCTCCGGTATCAAGACCATCAAGGACGCCAAAGGCAAGAAGCTCGGCTACGCCGATCCGGACTCCACCTCCGGTTACCTCGTTCCGCTGACGCAGATCCCGAAGGACACCGGCATGCCGAATGACAAGTTCTTTGCCTCGACCCAGTTCAACGGCGGGCATGAAAACAACCTGCTTGCCGCCTATGACGGCAAGGTCGACGTCGCAGTCGATGACTCGTCGGGCATCGGCGATTTCAAGGACGGCTACACCTCCGGCACCTTCCGCAAGGAAGTCGACAAGGGCGCCGTGGACCCGAACAAGCTCGTTGAAGTCTGGCGTTCGCCGCTGATCCCGAACGGCCCGCTCGTCGTGCGCAACGCTCTCGGCCAAGAGTGGCAGACGAAGCTCGCAGCCTTCTTCACGGCCCTGCCGGAAAAGGATCACAAGTGCTTCTCGGCTGTCGAAGGCGGCGACTACAAGGGCTATGCCCCGGTCAAGCACGACTTCTACAATGCTGTCGTCGAGGTTCGCAAGGCGGCCATCGGCGGCTGATCGCCTTTTCAATGCGGGGCGGCCGGCAACGGCCGCCCTTTGTTTGTTACCGCGGGGAGCGTCCATGACCATTGCCGATACACAGCCGCACGTGCAGAGCACGCAGGAGATCGCCACCGCCTGGGATCGGATGGTCGCGAAGCGCCGCTTTTATACCGTCCTTGGCTTGGTCATCCTCGTTGTGGCATTCGTCAGCTCCGTCCGGTTCGCCGATGAGAGCAATGCCGGCCATTTCTTCGAGCGTCTGCCGCATCTTTTCGACTTCCTGAGCTGGCTCATTCCCAAGGATTGGAACGATGTCTGGCGCGCGCTGTTCGACATAGCCAGCGTCAACGACAGAGGCGGCGAGGAATTCAACTTCGACAAGGGCCGCGTCTACGTCTGGGGTGCCTTCTACATTCCGGAATATTTCGAGCTGATGATCGTCACGATCAACGTAGCGCTCATCTCGACCATCATCGCCTTCATCTTTGCGGTTCCCTTGAGCTTCTTTGCCGCGCGCAATCTCACGAATTCATGGCCGCTGCGCATCGTCACCAAGCGGCTGATGGAGTTCCTGCGCGCTTTCCCCGAGATTGTCATTGCCGGCCTGTTTTCGGCGATCCTGTCGATCGGGCCGGTCGCCGCCATCATAGCCATCACCCTGCACACGATCGGCGCGCTCGGCAAACTCTTCTACGAAGTCGCCGAAAACATCGACATGAAGCCGCATGAGGGGATGAAGGCCGTCGGCGCCAACTGGTGGGAGCGCGTGCGCTTCGCCGCCCTGCCACAGGTGCTGCCGAATTTCACCTCCTATGCGCTCTTACGCCTGGAGATCAACGTGCGCGCCTCGACCATCATCGGGGCCGTCGGCGGCGGCGGCATCGGCGAGGAGCTGAAGCTTTCGATCTCGCGCGGCTTCGGCGCCAAGACGATGGCGCTCGTTCTGCTGCTCTTCGTGACGATCGTCGCCGTCGACCAGTTCTCCGCATGGCTGCGTCGCCGTCTCGTCGGCGAGCACGCTTTCCTTCTGCAACATTGAGGCCGCCATGACGGTGATTGACGCAAACCGCATGCATGAGATCGACGCGCGCTATCCGGAATATTTCCACCGATCGTTCCGCCAGCGTTTCGGCGGGCTGATGATCCTCATTGCGACGCTGCTCTACGGGCTCTATGCCGTCTGGTTCTTCGACCTGCCCAAGCTCTTCGCCGAGGCCCATTGGGAACGCGTCGGCATCTATCTCAGCCAATGGGTGAGCTACGATGTCCAGCCGGACCTCCGCATCCAGGACGACGGCTCGATCGAGGTGCGTTATCCCCGCTTCTCACCGCTCGGCGATCATCCGCACCCGGACTGGGTGTTCAACAATCCCGACGGCAGCATCACCGTTTCCATCAGCGGCATCAGCCGCAGCGTCACCGTCTCAAAGAGCGAAACGATCGTGACCGCGCACGGCGTCAGCGTCCCCGTCGACGTATCGAGCGGCGCGCCTGAGGTGGTCGGGCCGGTGCCGAGCTGGATGACTGTTTATGACGACAACGTGCTTGCGGATCTCGGCTTTGCCGGCGACGTCAGCATTTCCGTCGATCGCGTGAAGGTCCGCAAACGCTTCCTCGGCTGGGCGAATTTCATCTTCGACACGCAATCCTCCTTCTTCGACAAACCGGTCGGCGAAGTCATCGGCCTCGTTGTTTCCGGCCCGCGCATCAAGCCCGACCAAACCAACCTATCGCTCGCCTTCGAGGATATCTGGAACAACAGCGAATGGCAGCATGGCGACGTCTGGACCAAGCTTTTCCAGACGATCGTCATGGCCTTTCTCGGAACGCTGCTCGGCGCGCTTGCCGCCTTCCCCCTCGCCTTCCTGGCAGCGCGCAACATCACGCCGAACCGCCTCCTGAACCAGATCCTGAAACGCTTCTTCGATTTCCTGCGCTCGGTCGACATGCTGATCTGGGCGCTGTTCCTGACGCGCGCCTTCGGCCCCGGGCCGCTCGCCGGCAGCGGCGCGATCTTCCTCACCGAGACCGGCACGCTCGGCAAGCTTTATTCCGAGGGGCTCGAGAATATCGACAACAAGCCGCGGGAAGGCATCAAATCAACCGGCGCCCAAACGGTGCTCGTCCATCGTTACGGCATCATGCCGCAGATCGTTCCGGTTATCGTCAGCCAGACGCTCTACCAGTGGGAATCGAACGTGCGCGGCGCGACCATCATCGGCGCTGTCGGCGCGGGCGGCATCGGCCTCAAACTCTGGGAGGCGATGCGCACCAACGCCAACTGGGAAAACGTCGCCTATATGGTCATTCTGATCTTGATCGTCGTCTTCCTGTTTGACGCCGCCTCGAACGTCCTGCGCCACCGGCTGATGGGCACGAAGACGCACTGACCGTTCGACGAGGGGCGACGGCGACGCTGCCGCCATCATCATTCTGTCACGGAAATCTTTTAGCCGGGAGCCTGCTTGCGGTTCGCCGCCAAATCACTGCACATTGCGCTCCCCGTTTCGACGATCCCCAGGATAAAAGCCTTGCGCTACGCTCTCTATTTCTCGCCGCCGAAGGATGATCCCCTGACCGGCGCGGCTTCGCTCTGGCTCGGCCGCGATGCTTTCACCGGCAAAACCTATCCTGCACCCGAACATGAGACACTCAGTGCGGCAGAGCAGTTCGAGCTGACCGCCGACCCACGCCGCTACGGCTTTCACGCGACGATCAAGGCGCCGTTTTCGCTTGCCGCTTCCGTCACCGAACGGGATCTCATCACCTTTGCCGAGGATTTCGCGGCGCGCACCCCGGCCTTCAAGATTCCTGAACTCGTGCTCGGCCAGCTTGGCCGTTTTTTTGCACTGGTTCCCGGTTCTCTTTACCAACCTCTTCAGGATTTCGCCGGAAAGGTGGTAAAATCCTTCGAACCGTTCCGCGCTACGCTTTCCGAGACTGATATCGCGCGACGCAACCCGGAGAAGCTCAGCGACAGCCAGCGCGCCAATCTGCAACGCTGGGGCTATCCTTACGTCATGGAGGATTTCGGGTTCCACATGACTCTGAGCGGCCAGGTGCCGGAGACACGCGCGGAGGTGATGAAAACGGTCCTGGCGGAGCGTTTTGCCGGTTTTACCGGCCGGCCGCTTTCGATTTCCGGCCTCGCCGTCTTCATCGAGGAGACGCGCGGCGCCCCGTTCAAAGTTCATTCCTGGCTGCCGCTTTCCGGCGCCAAAAGCTGAAAGACCTGACGATATGAGCAAAGAGACCGTCTTTTCCAACGCCCGCATCGTTCTCGAGGAGGACGTCCTTTCAGGATCGATCCTCATCCGCGACGGCAAGATCGTCGATATCTCCGAAGGCAATTCGGTAGCCGGCGAAGATTTCGAGGGCGACTACGTCATTCCCGGCCTTGTCGAGCTGCATACCGACCATCTCGAAGGCCATTATCAGCCACGTCCGGGCATCCGCTGGCACAAGACGGCTGCCGTCCAGGCGCATGACGCCCAGATCGTCACATCGGGCATCACCACGGTCTTCGACTGCCTGCGCATGGGCGCGGACGAGGACGGCGGCTTCGAACATGGCGAGATGCGCGAGATGGCCGACGCCATCCAATCGGCGGAGAAGGAAGGCAGGCTGCGCGCGGAGCACCTCCTGCACCTGCGCTGCGAGGTCTCGGCCGACAACGTGCTCGAACATTTCGCCGATTTCGAAAAGGATCCGCATGTGCGGCTCGTCTCGCTGATGGATCACGCGCCCGGCCAGCGGCAGTTCCAGACGATGGATCAGTATATCTTCTACTACCAGAAGAAGCGGGGCCTGAGCGATGAGGCTTTTGCCCGTTTCGTCGCCAAGCGCCAGGCGGAATCGGCGCGCAATTCGACGCCTCATCGCAATGCCATCGCCAAGGTCTGCGCCGAGCGCGGCATCACCGTCGCAAGCCATGACG
The DNA here is from genome assembly GCF_019685435.1 of Rhizobium sp. NLR10b. NCBI lineage: Bacteria > Pseudomonadati > Pseudomonadota > Alphaproteobacteria > Hyphomicrobiales > Rhizobiaceae > Rhizobium > Rhizobium sp. NLR10b. The sequence continues at coordinate 66,203 of NZ_JABDWV010000018.1, forward strand.
ACGCCACGCTCTCTCATGTCGACGAGGCGATCGACAATGGCGTGCGCCTCGCCGAGTTTCCGACCAGCTTCGATGCCGCCCGGGCATCGCACGAGCACGGCATGAGCGTGCTGATGGGCGCACCGAATATCGTGCGCGGCAAATCCCATTCCGGCAACATCGCCGCCCGCGATCTCGCCGAAATGGGCGTGCTCGACGTGTTGTCCTCCGACTACGTGCCGCTCAGCCTGCTGCATGCACCCTTCATCCTCGCCGACGAGGTGGAGAGCATCACCCTTCCGAAAGCGATCGCGATGGTGACATCGACGCCCGCCCGCACGGTCAGCCTCGACGATCGCGGCCGGATCGCGACCGGGCTGCGCGCCGATCTCGTCCGTGTCCACCGTTCGCACGGCGTGCCGGTCACACGCTCCGTCTGGCGCCAGGGACGCCGTGTCGCATGACCCCGCACGAACCACATGCAGCAGCCGGAGCCGAACGGGGCATCATGGTCGTCGTCGTTGGGCCGAGCGGCGCCGGCAAGGACACGCTGATGAACCTCGCTGCGCGACGTTTTGCCGGCCGCGACAATGTGCATTTCGCCCGCCGCGTCATCACCCGCCACCGTGACGCCGGCGGCGAGGATCATCTTTCCGTCTCTCTCCAAGGCTTTGCCGCCATGGAGCAGTCAGGCTCCTTCGCCGTCTGGTGGGAAGCGCATGGCCTGAAATACGGCATTCCGGCCGAAGTCTCGGTGGCGCTGTCGCGAGGCCACGTCGTCGTTGCCAACGGCTCGCGCTCGGCGCTTCACCGCTTCCAAGCCGCTTTCCCGCGGCTGAAGGTCATCAACGTCACGGCCCGTCCCGAAGTGCTCGCCAGCCGGCTGGAAGCGCGCGGCCGCGAGACACATGAGGACATCATGGCCAGGCTCGCCCGCGGGCCGCTGACCGTGCGTGGCGACTACGACGTCACGGAGCTCGACAATAGCGGCTCGCTCGAAGAAGCTGAGCAGAAGATGATCGCGATCCTGGACGGATTGTTGGCCGAAGTGCGCTGACGACAATCGCGAGGAAGGGCATGCGCGCCGTCAAAGTGGTCGACTACAACCCGTCCTGGCTGCGGCTCTTTGCCGAAATCAGCGCCGAGATCTCCATCCTGCTCGGCAATCTCGTGCTTTCCATCGATCATATCGGCAGTACGTCGGTTCCCGGCCTGGCCGCCAAGCCGAAGATCGACCTCGATATCGTCACGATCTCCGACGACGCTCTACCGACGGCGATCGATGCGATGCGCGCGGCCGCTTTCGTCTTCCACGGCGATCGGGGAGAGAAACGCTGGGCCTTCACCCGGGATCACCCGGGTTACGGATTCAAGCTCTATCTCTGCGGAGCCGATAATCGCGCGCACCGCGAGCGCATCCTGTTTCGCGACTATCTCAGGGAGCACCCGGAAAGAGCCCGGGCCTATGCCGAGCTGAAACGCCGGCTGGCTGTGGCGGCAGGCGGCGACTGGGATTTCTACACCGGCGGGAAGACCGGGTTCGTCAGTGAGACGGTGCGGCTGGCCATATCGGGAGCGTGAGATCGGCTGTGCGCCCTTTTTCAAACGAGGAAAGCGTGTTCCACCCCCTCCTATCGCCCCGGCTTGCTGGTTTCATCAGACGAATGACCGCCAATAGTTTCAGCGATTGACTGTTGCATCCATGCGCGGAACCGCGCCAAGGTCACTTCATTCCAGCGTTCTCGCGATCCGACGAAATAGTAGCCGCCGAGCCGAACATCCGTTTCGAGCAATTCGACCAGCCGCCCAGCGCGCAGGTCATCCGCAGCGATCAAACGCGTCGCAAGCGCTATTCCTTGGCCCGCGACCGCCGCATCGACCGTCAGATTGGCCGACCAGAGGCGCGGACCATTCAAAACGACTTCATGCTCGAAGCCGGCCTTGTGGAACCATTGGCGCCATTGGTCGCGGCTTTCCTCATGGATCAACGGCTGGCACACCAGATCATCGAGAGTGCGTATTGGGGCGTTCCTGCTGATCCATTCGGGGCTTGTAACCGGAAACATGCGGGGCCTCTCCAGCAAGATCCAGCGGACATTTCCTCTTGGCTCGTCAGAGTAGCGAATGTCCACATCGGCCTCATAACGCGTGAAATCCGGTTCCAGATCGGTTGCGCGCATCACGAAATCGATTCCGGGCAAGGCAAGCTGGAGCTGATTGAAGCGCGGCGTCAGCCAACGCGTTGCGAGGCCCGGCACGCACCAGATGCGCAACACGGTGCGGTTGACCGCTGGGCGCAATTCCGCCGTCGACTTGGCAATGAGGTCGAAAGCGATCCCCACGGTCTCGGCAAAAATCCGGCCTTCCGCCGTGAGCCTGATGCCGCGCGGTCCGGCATCGACAAGCCGTGTGCCAAGCCAGGCTTCGAGGTTGCGGACGTGACGGGATATGACGGTGTGGCTGAGATTGAGATCGTCCGCGGCCCTGCGCATCGAGCCCAGCCGGCTGACCGCCTCGAAAGCGCGCACCATGGATAATGGTGGCAAACGTCCGCGTTTCTGAACCCCTGCCGGTTCATCTGCCAACGATTTCCCTCTGCGCAATCCTGTCCCTCACAAGGAAAGTGGTTCGACCGAACCGAAGTCGGAATGCCGTCTACGCCTTCCATATTACACAGGCTTCGGACCTTCGGTGTAACGAAGAGTGGTGCACGGTGGTGCATATGATGCACCACTTACCGGTTACTTGACAATTGCGCTACCGGCCCCTTTTTCACCGGCGAGTCCCGTCGAATTCTGGGGCTTGAGCAATGCCTGGCCGTGGAGGTCGATTGGGAGCGGTGCATCCACGTCTCCACCGAGGGCAACAAAAAGCGCCTTTCCGCCCCTTGGGACATCCGCCAAGCATTGTCCCTAGCAAAACCGTCCGCCTCTTGGAGATGACACACGGCAAGCCTGCTGCAGCCGGGCTTTGCTTATCCCACAGGCGCGGCTGACGAGATCGCCAACGATTCAGAAGATCGTGGCTGTCAACCAGGCGTCTGAGACGCTCAACAAACAGGGGAAGCGAATGAAACTCAAGAACAGGTCTACGATTGCAGCTCTGGGACTGCTGTCATTGGCAGTCGCTGCCGGGCCGAGCGTGGCCAGGGACCTCACCATAGCTTCCTGGGGTGGGAACTTTCAGGATGCTCAACGAAAGATTTTTTTCCAACCCTTTTCTGAAGTCACCGGCAAGCCCTTGCTCGATGAGGCCTGGGATGGCGGTATCGGTGTACTTCAAGCGAAGGTCAAAACCGGCAATCCTTCCTGGGACGCCGTGGAGGTCGAGGCAGACGAGCTTGCGCTCGGCTGTGCAGACGGTCTTTTTGAAAAGGTGGACTGGAGCAAGCTCGGCGGCAAGGATGCATTCCTCCCATCCGCCGTCAGCGATTGCGGCGTCGGCTCCATCGTTTGGTCGACAGCAATCGCCTATGACGGCGCAAAGATTGCCAAGGGCCCCGAATCCTGGGCCGATTTCTGGGACGTGAAGAAATTTCCGGGCAAGCGTGCGCTGCGCAAGGGGCCGAAATACACGCTCGAATCGGCACTGATGGCCGATGGCGTGCGGGCAGATCAGGTATACGAGGTCCTGGCGACATCGGCAGGCGTCGACCGCGCCTTCGCCAAGCTCGACGCCTTGAAGCCGAGCCTCGTCTGGTGGACCTCGGGCGCCCAGCCGCTGCAACTGCTTGCCTCCGGCGAGGTTGCCATGACCAGCGCCTATAACGGCCGCATCACCGGCATCAACCGCTCGGAAGGCAGGAAGTTCAAGGTTGTCTGGCCGGGCAGCATCTACGCCGTGGACAGCTGGGTCGTCCTCAAGGGTGCCGAAAACAAGGATGCGGCCTTTGACTTCGTTGCCTTCGCCAGCAAGTCGGAAAATCAGGCCAAACTGCCGCAATATATCGCCTACGGTCTTACGAACACAGAAGCCGGCAAGACCCTGCCGCCCGACCAACTGGCGGACCTGCCGACGACCCCGGCCAACATGCAGGGCGCCGTCAGCCTCGATACAGACTTCTGGATCGACAATTCGGAAGCGCTGACCAAAAGATTCGACGCCTGGTTGGCACAGTAGCGGTACAATATCGCCCCCACGGATCGCTCGTGCCGAGGATCCATGGGGGCTTCCGCACATCCTCGTCACTTCGTCTCCTTGAGCACCGATAATCCGAACGGAGGGCCGCCTTGGCTACGCCGCGCATACGCTTTGATAGAGTCTCCAAATCCTATGGCACGCTTCAGGTCGTCAAAGACCTGTCGCTCGACATCGAGAGAGGCGAATTCGTCAGCCTTCTCGGACCTTCGGGTTCCGGCAAGACAACCTTGCTGATGATGGCGGCGGGTTTCGAAAACCCAACCGGCGGCAGCATCTGTCTCGACGGCCGCCGTATCGACCATCTGCCGCCGCATCGGCGCGAAATGGGTGTCGTTTTCCAGAATTATGCACTCTTTCCGCATATGTCGGTCGCCGACAACATCGCCTTTCCGCTGAAGATGCGCGGTACCGGCCGCAGTGAGATCGAGGATCGCGTAAAACGAGCGCTCGACATGGTGCAGCTGTCTGCAATGAGCAGCCGCAAGCCGGCCCAGCTCTCCGGTGGCCAGCAGCAGCGCGTGGCACTTGCCCGCGCCCTGGTGTTCGAGCCGGCCGTCGTGCTGATGGACGAGCCACTTGGTGCGCTTGACAAGCAGTTGCGGGAACAGATGCAACTCGATATCCGCGCACTCCACAAACGTCTGGAGCTGACCGTGGTGTTCGTAACCCACGATCAGGCCGAGGCGCTTACCATGTCCGATCGCATTGCGGTCTTCGACCATGGGAACATTGAGCAGATCGGTTCGCCGCGTGATATCTATGACCGCCCGCAAACACGCGTCGTCGCCGAATTCATCGGCGAAACCAATCTGATAGAAGGAACGGTGAAGACGACGGGAGCAGCCGGGGCTTCCATCGAGATCGCCGATGGACGGCATGTGATGGTATCCGGCAACGGCTCCCTCTCGGTCGGAAGCCGCGTCCATATTTCGGTCCGCCCCGAGCGGATTTCTCTTATGGCCCGCGGCACCGGCTCTGCGATGAATGCCTTGCCGACGAAAATACTCGACAGCGTATACCAGGGCGATCACTTGCGGGTACAGCTTGACCACGATGCCTTCCGCTTCGTGGTTCGGACCGACAGGCGATCGGTGGAGTGGCCAGCCGGCGCCGAAGTGGTGGCGCATTTCGCACCGGACGATTGCTGGGTGATTGCGGCATGAGCGCTTTCCGTCAAAGCGTGGGCAGCCTCGCCCTCGTCCTTCCTCTTACCCTGTTCCTGGGTGTCTTCTTCATGTGGCCACTTCTGACAGTGCTCGAGCAGGCGGTGTCCGATCCTGTCGTCAGCCAAAACCTGCCCCGGACGACCGCCGCGGCCTCAACCTGGAACCGTATTTCCCCACCCTCCGACGACATGCAGACAGCGCTTGTCGACGACCTGAAATCGATCGACGACGATCAGAAGCTGGGCGAGGTGGTCAGAAGACTGAACAGCGCCCAGCCGGGCTTCCGCACTCTGATGAGAAAGACCGTCGCCGCGGTGAAAGACGGCGCTGGGGCGGCAACCCTCGGCGAGGTGGACCCGCGATGGAACGATGCTGCGTTCTGGAGAGCGATCGCCGAAGCGACCAATCCTTATACCGATCGCAATCTCCTTGCCGCGGTTGATCTTCAGCACGACACATCGGGAGCGATCGTGGCGATGCCGGATGGAGAGTCGGCCAATCAGGCGATTCTTCTAAGAACTTTCGGTGTGGCTGCCGTCGTGACCTTGGCGACATGCCTGACCGGCCTGCCATATGCGATGCTGGTCGCAGCCACCAGTGGCTGGCGGCGACAGCTTCTCCTTGCCGCGGTGCTCCTGCCGCTATGGACATCGCTGCTGGTGCGCACCGCGGCGTGGTACATTCTCCTGCAGGACAAGGGGCTTATCAACTCCTCCCTCCTGTCGCTCGGCCTCGTCAGCGACGCGTTGCCACTTCTCTTCAACCGAACGGGTGTCATTATCGCCATGACGCATGTTCTGCTGCCCTTCATGGTCCTCCCGATCTACAGTGTCCTCATCGCAATCCCTCGAAATCTCATGCCGGCGGCAGCCTCCCTCGGTGCGAGACCGATCCGGGCCTTCCTGCATATCCTGTTGCCTCTGACATTGCGCGGTATCGCTTCCGGCGGGCTGCTCGTTTTCATGGCAGCACTCGGTTATTACATCACGCCGGCGCTCATCGGCGGGCCGAAAGACCAGATGATCAGTTCGGTGATTGCCTTCTACGCCACCGGCTCCGCCAATTGGGGCATGGCCGGCGCGCTCGGTATCGTGCTGCTTGCCGCGACCATCGTGCTCTATGGCGTCTATGGCCGGCTCACGACGAAGACGGCAGGTGCATGACATGATAGTTCGTTTGCTTAAATCTCTGTACGGCGCGGCAACGGTGATTTTTCTGCTGGCCCCGCTTTTGGCGATCCTTCCGATCGCATTTACCTCCAGCAGTTTCCTGGCCTATCCCATCCCTTCTTTTTCGACCCGCTGGTTTGCGGAACTCGCAAACGAGGACGCCTGGCGCCGGTCCATCGTCAACAGCCTGCTGATCGGTACGGGGACCACTCTGCTTTCAACCGTGCTCGGCATGCTGGCCTCGCTTGCGCTGCGCAGGCGCATTGTCTTCGGCTCAACGCTGCGGACAATGTTCCTTCTGCCGATGGTCGTTCCAGCGGTCGTGCTCGGCGTCGGGCTTCAAATCCTATTTGCCAAGCTCGGATTTCCGAATACCTTTGCGGCCGTCATCATAGCGCATACCGTTGTCGCCGTCCCCTTCGTGCTGATCAGCATTACCGCATCGCTTGAAGGTATCGACTATCGTGTCGAGCGGGCGGCGACGAGCCTGGGGGCTTCCCCGGCAAAGGTCTTCTGGAAAGTGACGCTGCCGCTCGCCATGCCGGGCGTGCTGTCGGGCGCGGTGCTTGCTTTTGCCACCTCGCTTGATGAAGTCGTGCTGACATTGTTTGTTGCCGGCCCAAATCAGTTGACGCTCGCGCGCCAGATGTTCTCGTCGATTCGCGAAAACATCAGCCCGGCCATCGTCGCTGCGGCATTTCTCTTCATCCTCGGAACGGTCTTTCTCGGAGGCCTGCTGGCCGTCGTGCACAAACGCGCCGCCCGTTCCACAATCGTGGGATGATCCGGGGCTATGGAGTGCAGCGCCTCACGTCGAGCCGTGATGGCGCTGCTCATGCCGATCAATCGCCCTCGCTCCGTCCGGAAACGATCTCGCGCTTGCCGACATGGTTTGCCGGGCCGACGAGACCTTCCTTCTCCATGCGCTCGACGAGCGAAGCGGCTCTGTTGTAACCGATGCCGAGGCGGCGCTGGATATAGGAGGTCGAGCACTTCTTGTCGCGCATGACGACCTTGACGGCCTGCTCGTAAAGCTCATTGCCATCCTCCGAAGCCATGGCGCTCTTGTCGAAAACGGCGCCGGCGTCTTCCTCTTCCGGCTCTTCCTCCTCGTCGGCCGTCACGGTGTCGAGATATTCGGGGCGCCCCTGCGTCTTCAGGTGCGCAACGACTTTCTCCACTTCGGCATCGGAGACGAAGGGACCGTGGACGCGGGCGATGCGTCCGCCGCCCTGCATATGCAGCATGTCGCCCTGGCCGAGCAGCTGTTCGGCGCCCTGCTCGCCGAGGATGGTGCGGCTGTCGATCTTCGAGGTGACCTGGAAGGAGATGCGGGTCGGGAAATTCGCCTTGATCGTGCCGGTGATGACATCGACCGACGGGCGCTGGGTCGCCATGATCAGATGAATGCCCGCGGCACGCGCCATCTGCGCCAGACGCTGGATCGCGCCCTCGATCTCTTTGCCGGCGACCATCATCAGATCGGCCATTTCGTCGACGATCACGACGATATAGGGCATCGGCGCAAGATCCAGCTCTTGACTTTCCTCGATCGGCGCGCCGGTCTGCCGGTCGAAGCCGACCTGGACCATGATGTGGATGGTCTCGCCCTTTTCGCGCGCCTGGGAGACGCGGCCATTGTAACCGTCGATGTTGCGCACGCCGAGGCGCGACATCTTGCGATAACGCTCCTCCATTTCGCGCACGGCCCATTTCAGCGCCATGACCGCCTTCTTCGGATCGGTGACGACGGGCGTCAGCAGATGCGGAATGCCGTCATAGACGGAAAGCTCAAGCATCTTCGGGTCGACCATGATCAGTCTGCATTGCTCCGGCGTCATGCGGTAGAGCAGCGACAGGATCATCGTGTTGATGGCGACCGATTTGCCCGAGCCGGTGGTGCCGGCGACGAGCAGGTGCGGCATCTTCGCGAGCTCGGCGATCACAGGCTCACCGCCGATGGTCTTGCCGAGTCCGAGCGCCAGCTTATAGCCGCTCTTGTCGAAATCCTGGCTCTCGATCATCTCGCGGAAATAAACTGTTTCACGGGTGACATTCGGCAGCTCGATGCCGATGACGTTGCGGCCGGGAACGACGGCGACGCGAGCCGACAGCGCCGACATCGAGCGGGCGATATCATCGGCCAGGCCGATGACCCGCGACGACTTCACGCCGGGCGCCGGTTCGAATTCATAAAGGGTGACGACGGGGCCGGGGCGGACATGAATGATCTCTCCCTTGATGCCGAAATCCTCAAGCACGCTTTCCAGAAGGCCGGCATTCTGCTCCAGCGTCTCCTGCGACATGATCTCGCCGAGACGTTCAGGCGGCTCCTGCAAAAGAGCGCGCGGCGGGAATTCATAACCCGATGCATCGATCTTTTCAGGTCTCGCCGCAAGGCGCGGCGACGGCAGGACTGCGGCGACCGGGGGCGTAGGCCGAGACACGGGGGCGGCCTGGGGCACGAGGGCAGTCTGAGACTCTGGGGCGGCCTGAGGCACCGGCGTGACCTGAGGCATCGGCGCAGTCTGGGGCGCGGCCTGCGGCGCCGGTGCAGTCGCCGCCTCGCGGGTACGGACGGGCCTTTCCAGGGAAATGGCCGCCGGCGGGCGCGGAGCTATCGGCGCGGGCGCTGCAGCCGGCGGCTGGACCGGTCGGGACGCTGCCTGAGTGGGCTTCGGCGCGCCCGGGCGCCATTCCATGATGCGAAACAGCGAGGTAATTGATTCGGGTGCGGTCTCGATCTTCGGAAGAATGATCGAGGGCGCGCGCACCGGTTCGCCCTCCTCGAAGGCCATGACTTCCCAGAAGGCAAAATCGGAAATCGAAGACAGTTCGGAAGCGACGCGCAGGGTAGGAGCCTCCAGCGCGGCGGCCGGCGGCTGCGGCGTCTCGGTCGCCTGAGCCGGTGCTGCGGCAGCTTCAGCGGGCTCCGGCAGGTAGATATCGAAGGGCACCTCTAGCGTGACCGGTTCTATCCGTATCGCCTGCTGTTCCGCTTCCGGTTCGCTGCGAACGGGGTCGTTCGACGGGCGGCGGCGGCTGATCAGCGTTTCGGGCGTGCGGGTGAAGCGAACATTCGGCGCGAGCGAGAAGTTGCTCTGCCAGATCGGCGCCGGCGGCCTCTCGCCTGGATTTTCCTCCGGAAGCTCCGTTTCAATGCCGCTGGAAAAATCTGCGGCATCCGTCAAATTGGTTCTGGGAAAACGCATGCGTCCGCTACTCACTCATGCCTAACAAATTACGACCCTACCGGGATAGAAAAGGAAGGTTAATAAGTTCCTTCCAGCCGTATCGTTCCGATACGAACCAGGAAAGCACATCGTCGTGAATTCAATAAGTTAGGGGAAGCGGAAAAATCTTTTTCGTTTTGGGCAGGCGGTTAATGCGCCTCGTCCCAATTGCTGGCGGCGCGAGCATCGACCTTGAGCGGCACGCGCATTTCGAGCGCCGGCATCGTGGCGTTTTCCATGACGGAGACAATGACCGGCATCGCCTTTTCGACGTCCTCGTCCTCGACCTCGAAAATCAGCTCGTCATGCACCTGCAGCAGCATGCGCACACGCTCGGCAAGACCGGCTTCGGCCAGCGCCGGCTCCATCTTGATCATCGCCCGGCGGATGACGTCGGCAGCAGAGCCCTGGATCGGCGCGTTGATCGCCGCCCGTTCGTTGAAGGCGCGCACCGAAGGGTTGGAGGAGCGGATTTCGGGATAGTTGATGCGGCGGCCGAAGATCGTTTCGACATAACCCTTGTCGCGGGCCATCGCCTTGCGGCTTTCCATATAGTCGCGGATGCCGGGGAAGCGCTCGAAATATTTCTTGATGTAGTCGCCGGCTTCCGAGCGCTCGATCGAAAGCTGGTTGGCGAGGCCGAAGGCGGAGATGCCGTAGATGATGCCGAAATTGATCGCCTTGGCGCGGCGGCGCACCTCACCCGGCATGCCTTCGACCGGCACGCCGAACATTTCCGAGGCCGTCATGGCGTGAATGTCGACGCCATCCTCGAAGGCCTTGGTCAGCTGCGGGATCTCGGCCACATGGGCGAGCACCCGCAGTTCGATCTGGCTGTAGTCGGCGGAGATCAGCTTGTGACCCGGCGTCGAGATGAAGGCGGTGCGGATCCTGCGGCCCTCTGCGGTGCGCACCGGAATGTTCTGCAGGTTCGGTTCGGACGAGGACAGGCGCCCCGTGGTCGTCGAAGCCAGCGAATAGGAGGTGTGGACCCGCCTGGTTTCCGGATGGACATAGCCCGGAAGCGCGTCGGTATAGGTGGATTTCAGCTTGGTGAGCTGGCGCCAGTCGACGATCCTGCGCGGCAGCTCGAAACCGGCGGCGGCGAGGTCCTCGAGCACCGAGGCGGAGGTCGACCATTGTCCGGTCTTCGTCTTGCTGCCGCCGGCAAGTCCCATCTTGCCGAACAGGATGTCGCCCAGCTGCTTCGGCGAACCGATGTTGAAACGCTCGCCGGCGAGCTGGTAGATCTCGTCTTCCAGGCGCGCCGCACCCTGAGCCAGTTCGCCTGACAGCCGCGACAGGATCTGCCGGTCGACGGTGATGCCGCGCGCTTCCATACGCGCCAGCACCGGCAGCAGCGGCCGCTCCAGCCGCTCGTAGACGCTGGTCAGCCCCGTCGCCGCCAGCCGCGGCTTCAACACCAGCCACAGGCGCAGCGTCACGTCGGCGTCTTCAGCGGCATAATGGGTGGCGCGGTCGATATCGACCAGATCGAAGGTGACGTTCGCCTTGCCGCTGCCCGCCACATCCTTGTAGGGGATCGGCGTATGGCCGAGGAATTTTTCCGAGAGCGGATCCATGCCGTGAGCGCCGGTGCCGGCGTCGAGCACATACGAGATCAGCATCGTGTCGTCGAAACTCTTCGTCTCGATGCCGTAGCGCTTCATCAAGAGGTAGTCGTATTTCAGGTTCTGGGCGATCTTGAGGACCGATTCGTCCTCCAGCAATGCCTTCAGCCGCGGCAAGGCGTCACCCATGGGAATCTGGTTGTCGGCCAGGCCGCCGCCGAGCAGATCGCCGACGCCGTTCTTGTGGGCAAGCGGCACATAGGCGGCGCGAATCTTCGTTCCAGTGGGATCGCTGACATTGTCGGCGATCGCCATCGCAAAACCGACAAGCTCGGCCTGCATCGCATCCAGCGACGTGGTCTCGGTATCGAAAGCTACGAGGCCGGTGTCGCGCGCATCGGCGATCCATCGGTCGAGCGCCGCCAGATCGCGGATCGTCTCATAGGTCGAATGATCGAAAGGCAGCGCCGCAAAAGCCTCGGCCCGCGCTTTGGCTAGATCCGCCGGCGAAAAAGCGCCTTCGACACCGCTCTTTGCCTTCGCGCGCGGCGGCACGGGCACCGATTCGCCCGAAACGTCGGGGATGCCGCCGGCAACGGGCTCCGGCTCGGCCGCATCGAGATCGGGACCATGGGCCGCCTTACCCCATTCGATAGGGACGACCGCCGGTTCGATGGCGCTCGCATCGCAATCGCAGACTTCGGCGACGCGTCGGGTCAGCGACGTGAATTCCATCGTCTTCAGGAAGCCGATGAGCTTCGGGCCGTTCTGCGGTTCCAGCACCAGCGCGTCGAGATCGAGATCAAGCGGCACGTCGGTGCGCAGCCGCACGAGTTCGCGCGAAAGCCGCGCCATCTCGATATTGGCAAGGATCGTCTCGCGGCGTTTGACCTGCTTGATCTCGGTGGCGCGATCGAGCAGCGTGTCGAGATCGCCATATTCCTCAAGGAGCTGGGCAGCCGTTTTCGGGCCGATGCCGGGAATGCCGGGAACATTGTCGACGGAGTCACCGGTCATCGCCTGCAGGTCGATCATCTTTTCCGGCGGCACGCCCCATTTCTCGACGACATCGGGAATGCCGATCTGCTTGTCCTTCATGCTGTCGTACATGTGGACATTTGAGGTGACGAGCTGCATCAGATCCTTGTCGGAGGAAACGATGGTGACATCGGCGCCCGCCGCCTCGGCCTGGCGGGCGTAGGTGGCGATGATATCGTCGGCCTCGAAGCCTTCGGTCTCGATGCAGGGCAGGTTGAAGGCGCGGGTCGCCTCTCTTATCAGGCCGAATTGCGGGATGAGCTCTTCCGGCGGGGCCGAGCGGTTCGCCTTGTAGGCGTCATAGAGATCCTTACGAAAGGTCTTGGCGGAATAGTCGAAAATGACGGCAAGATGGGTCGGCGTTACGCCGACATCGGTGTTGCGCGCATCCCTCAAGAGCTTCCACAGCATGTTGCAGAAACCGGAAACGGCGCCGACCGGCAGACCGTCGGTCTTGCGTGTCAGCGGCGGCAATGCGTGAAACGCCCGGAAGATGAAGCCGGAACCGTCGACTAGGAAGAGATGATCGCCTTTTTTCATGCGTGCATGGATAGCGCGGGCAGGAAACCAGGTCCATATAAAGTTCGGTGCACCAGGAGCGGAACGGATTTCCGCTCACCAAACTGTTACCAATTTGTAACGTACCGTGACCCTTGAAAAACCACATTCGTAGCCACAAATCCATGTCACCGGCGCTTGATCGCGTCGCGGGTCTGATTACCGGCTTGTCCCCCGCCGCATCAGGCTTGGACAAAGGCCTTATCCCCCTCTCCGGGCCTTTGTCCCCATTTTAAAGTCGCCATGGCCAACCTCCAGGTCATGGCGACTTTTATTTTCCAGGTCCGCGCAGTTCCGGCTTACATTTTTTGCAGCATCCTCTGCGATTTGCTGCATTGTCTCCGGCACGGTTTTGAGCCTAACTTGCAATCATGGGATTTAACCGCATGGATTCGGGAGCTTACCTTGCCAGCCAGCTGGCGAAGGGTTTTGCCCGCTCGCTGCACCAGCGCGCGGTAGGGCTCGGTTTCTCTCCCGGCCAGTTTCCCATCCTGCTGGAACTCTGGGCCGAGGATGGGCTGACCCAGAAACAGCTTCTCGACCGAGTTGCTATCGAGCAGGCGACCATGGCCAACACGCTTTCGCGCATGGTCCGCGACGGGCTGATCGAACGCCGGCCGCATCCGTCCGACAAGCGGGCGCAGCTGATTTTCCTGACGCCGAAGGCCCGTGCCATGGAGGCTGAGGCGATCGAGACCGCGCGTGAGGCGGACCTGGCGCTGTTCAACGGCTTTCGCGGATTCGAGCGCGAGCTGACGCTCGAATATATCCGCAGGCTGCTGGAAAACGCCAAGGCGCTCTGACCGGGACTACTCGCAGGCAAGACGCGTAGGTCGCCGCCACGGTGTTGACAGCGCGTCGGAGTCGGCCGTCGAGGACAGAAGACTTTTGCGGGCGGCGAGCTTGATGCTCGGCTCGATATCCGGCTTGCCGAGCAAAAAGCCCTGTACCTGGGCGCAGCCTTCTTCGACGACGATCTGGCGCTGCGTCTCGGTTTCGACGCCCTCCGTTACGACAGGCATGCCGAGGCTGTGGCCGAGACCGATGATTGCGCGCACGATCGAACGTGACGCAGCGTCATGTTCCAGCATGCCGGTGAAGCTGCGGTCGACCTTGATCTTGTCGAACGGGAAGGTTCGCAGGTTGGAAAGCGAGGAAAAACCGGTGCCGAAGTCGTCCATGACGATGTGAACACCCAGACTGCGCAGGCGCTGCAGCGTGGCCATCACCCGATCGCGGTCACGGATGAGAGCGGCTTCGGTGATTTCGATTTCCAGCCGGTCGGGCGCGAGCCCCGTTTCCTCGAGGATTGCCTCGATCCGCTCGCAAAGGTTCGGCAGCATGAACTGCACCGGCGAGACATTGACGGCGATCGTCAGCGGATGCGGCCAGCGCGCAGCCTCTGTACAGGCCTCGCGCAGCACCCATTCGCCGAGCTGGACGATCGATCCGCTTTCCTCGGCGATTGGAATGAAGACATCCGGCTCGCTGATGCCGTGCCCCGGCCGGTTCCAGCGCATCAAGGCCTCATAACCGCTGACCTCGCCGCTAAGCGCACCGTAAATCGGCTGATAGCAGACATGGATCTGATTGCGGGTGATGGCGTGGCGCAGTTCGCTTTCGATTTGGCGGCGGGCTCGCGTGGCCTCGTCCATTTCCGCATCGAAGAAACAGGCCTTTCCGCGGCCGCCGTGTTTGACCCGATAGAGTGCGATATCGGCATTGTTGCAGATCTCGTCGACATCACGTCCGTCGGCCGGGTAAAGGGCGATGCCGAGGCTGACGCCGACGGCGGTGGGGTCGCGCGCCGTATCCATCTCGGCGGCGAATTCGTCGAGGATCGCGGCTGCGAGCTTCTGTGCGGCCGCCGGTTGCTGTCCGGCGGGCTGGATGATGGCAAATTCATCGCCACCGAGACGGGCGATCGTATCGCTTTCATCAGCGACGCGACGGAGAATCGAGGCGACCTTGCGGAGAATTCGGTCGCCCTCGGCATGGCCGAAAATATCGTTGACGCTCTTGAACCGATCGAGATCGATGTAGAAGAGAGCCACCTTGCTGCTCTTTCGTTCGGCCATCTGCAGCGCCTGGCGGATGCGCGTATCGAACAACGACCGGTTGGGAAGATCGGTCAGAACATCGTGGTGGGCGAGATGTTCTATCATCTCTTCGGCCTGCCTGCGCTCCGTCAGATCGCGCACCGCCAGCACGTCACAATTGTGACCGCGATAGACGATCCGGCTCGTATTCACTTCGACGGCGATCTCCTTGCCGCTGCTGGTGCTGAGCAAGGTCTCGCCGGGCCTGTTCTGCCCCTGGATGACGGTCAAGGCAGCGGACGCCGCCTTGCCGGCAAGATCGGCAAGCTTCCAGCCGGAAAGAGCCTGGAAGCGTTCATTGGCATCGATGATCCTGCCATCGCGCAGGATCAGCAATCCTTCCTGTGAGGCATTGGCGAGCCCTCTCAGATCCGTCAGATGGCTTTCGATAAAGACCACCGCGATAGCGGTCAGAATGAGAGCGGTCGCCGCTACCACCACGATCGCCGCCAGCAGACTGGTATCGAGCACCATCGCCGGAACCTCTTTGCCGGGATCCGGCACGAGCGTGATGCTTGCCATCGAAATGAAGTGGAGAGCGCAGATTGCAAGGACGAAGGTGACGGACGAGGTGAGGAGCCGCCTCGGGCCCCTCCACCGGAAGAAGGCGTGGAAGGCAGCGCTCGACAGCAGCGCCCCCGCCAGAACCGCACTCAGCGTCATGTAGGGATCATAGACGATTACCGCCTGTGTCTCGATCGCCTGCATACCGGTCAGGTGCATCGAGGCGATGCCGAGCGCCATCAGGACGCCGCCGCGGATGCGCGAAAACCTGCCGCGGCTCTCCGAAGCGACGACGATCGCCGCCCACGAACCGGCAACCGACAGGAGGAAGGAAAGCGCCGTCAGCCCCAGTTGGTAGCTGATCGGCATGCCGCCGTCATAGGCCAGCATCGCGATGAAGTGCGTTGCCCATACGCCGGTGCCGAAGGCGAAAGCCGAGGCGCCGATCCAGAGCTTGCGGCGCCCGGCATCGCATTCTTGAGCGCGCGAAAGCGGCAGCATTGCTGCCATCGCGCCGACCAGACAAACCGCGGCGGCCGCAAGTACCAGCCGCCAATCATGATCGTCCCGAATACATGTAATGACCGAAAACATCCGTCCCCCCGAACAGCTGAATTCAGTCAGATTATTTAGGTTGTACTAAATAACTGTAAATTGAATTAGAAGCTTCTTCTATATTAACCGGCAATCTTCTTGCACCCCGATCCGGATATGGCCGCGTTCGCGTCGCCCATTTTGCTTTTCCGCCTCGCCTGCCTTCCTCGTTTGGTCTATCGTCCGGCCAAATTTCAAAAAGGAGTCGACAATGGCGGATCTACAACAGGTGCTTGCGCGCGCGGATCACAACCTTTCCTCAAGCCTCGAAAAGCTGTTCGAGCTTCTGCGCATCCAGTCGATTTCCACCGATCCCGTCTACAAGGCCGAATGCCGAAAGGCAGCCGAATGGCTGGTCGCCTATCTCGAAGGCCTTGGCTTTACCGCCTCGGTGCGTGACACTCCGGGCCATCCGATGGTGGTCGCCCACCATGGCGGCGCTTCCGCCGACGCGCCGCATGTGCTTTTCTACGGCCATTATGACGTGCAGCCGGTCGACCCGATCGAGCTCTGGGAAAACGATCCCTTCGAGCCATCGATCAAGGATGTCGGCGATGGCCGCAAGATCCTGACCGGGCGCGGCACCTCCGACGACAAGGGCCAGTTGATGACCTTCGTCGAAGCCTGCCGCGCCTATAAGGAGATCAACGGCGCACTTCCCTGCCGCATCACCATTCTGTTCGAGGGTGAGGAGGAATCGGGCTCACCGTCCTTGAAGCCTTTCCTCGAAGCAAACGCCTCCGAACTCAAGGCCGATTATGCGCTTGTCTGCGATACCGGCATGTGGGACCGCGATACGCCGGCAATCGCCGCGGCACTGCGCGGCCTCGTCGGCGAGGAGGTGGTCGTGACGGCCGCCGACCGCGACCTGCATTCCGGCCTCTTCGGCGGTGCTGCGGCCAATCCGATCCATATTCTCGTCGAGGCGCTTGCCGGCCTGCATGACGAGACGGGCCGCATCACGCTCGACGGTTTCTACGACGGCGTCGAGGAAACGCCCGACAACATCAAGGCGTCATGGGAGACGCTCGGCAAGACGGCCGAGAGCTTCCTCGGTGAAGTCGGCCTTTCCATTCCCTCCGGCGAAAAGGGCCGGTCGGTGCTGGAACTCACCTGGGCAAGGCCGACGGCCGAAGTCAACGGCATCTGGGGCGGATATACCGGCGAAGGCTTCAAGACGGTCATCGCCGCCAAGGCCTCGGCAAAGGTTTCGTTCCGGCTCGTCGGTACCCAGGATCCGGCTGCTATCCGCGAAGCTTTCCGCAGCTATGTCAGGTCGAAAATTCCGGCCGACTGCTCGGTGGAATTCCATCCGCATGGCGGCTCGCCGGCGATTCGTCTCTCCTATGATTCGCCTGTTCTGACCAAGGCGAAGACGGCGCTTTCCGACGAATGGCCGAAACCTGCCATCGTCATCGGCATGGGCGGCTCGATCCCGATCGTCGGCGATTTCCAGAAGATGCTCGGCATGGAATCACTGCTCGTCGGTTTCGGTCTCAGCGACGACCGCATCCATTCGCCGAACGAGAAATACGAGCTTGTTTCCTATCACAAGGGCATCCGCTCCTGGGTGCGTATCCTTCAGGCACTGGCCGGCTGAAGGGCAATGGCGTGCCGGACCAGGAAAACAAAAACAAAAGGCCGGTCGCCCGGCCTTTCGTCATCCGCTCGGCTCGGTGCCAGTTCATCCGTGGTCAAGGAGCAAGCAGGTATTGACGCCAGATTGCAGCCGCAAGGTTAACAGAGCGTTAACGCTTCGAACGCAACCGATTTCCGGGACGAGCATGAGAGCACAAATCTCCCCCCGTTCAAGCTACGTTCATCGCGCTCAATCTATAAAACATTGAAAGACAAGCGAATGATGACGCCCTAACAAATGCCGGCGATCGCTCTATCTTTTGTTCCAGATGGCATATGCCAAGGAAACGCAGCCGAGTGCTGCCTGAAAACACGCCAACGAGGAGTAAGAAGCGTGAAAAACCTGATCGTCAAGATAGCCGGGGCCGCGCTGCTGTTGCTGGCTCCGGCAATCGCGCAGGCCGCCGAGGGTTACTCGATGGCAAACGTCAATATGCGTGCGGGTCCGAGCACCCGGTATCCCGCCGTCGCCGTCATACCCGCCGGATCATCGGTCGAAATTCGCGGCTGCCTTTCCAACGTCAACTGGTGTGACGTCGAGTTCTATGGCGGCCGCGGCTGGGTCTCGGGCCAGTACGTGCAGGCAGTCTACCAGCAACGCCGCGTCTATGTCGGGCCGGAATATTATCGCCCGCTGGGCATTCCAATGGTCACCTTCAGCGTCGGCAATTATTGGGACCGTTACTACCGCCATCGCGATTTCTATCGCGAGCGCGACCGCTGGAGCCGCGGCCCCGACTATTATTACCGCAACCGCGACGGCGATTATTACCGCAACCGCGACGGCGATTATTACCGTGACCGCGATCGCGGTTATTATTCCCGCGACCGCGACTACCGGGAACGCAACCGGGACTGGCGCGACGATGATCGCAGAGAGGAAGTCCGCCGGCCCGAGCGTCGGAAAACCGACACGGATTTCCGTGACCTGCCGCAGTTCAGAGGTGGTAAGGCCGACACCCACAATCGTCCGGATCCAAGGGCTTCGCCTTTCGTCTGCCGTCCGGGCGATCCCGCCTGCGACTGAAACATTGAGGGCGGCAGCGATGCCGCCCTTTCTGCGTCACGGGGTGCTCTTGCGAAAATGGAGCTAAGAAAGAGCCCGGCGCTCCTTGGGGGGATGCACCGGGCCTGATGTCGATCGGCGCGCGTTGAGGGGAGACGGCCGATCAATCGCGGGACGTGAGGGGCTGTCCCGCTTCCCCATAAACAATCGTCGAGCCTATTGGTTCCGCTCGCCGCATAATTCCTTAGACCGGAAATCCTGTTTGCTCGGCCGGCGCAACGCGTCCCTATCTCTCTGGTCATGACCATGCGGCTTCGACAATGCGCCGGGCGCTTGTCGGCCTTTAACACCCCGTTAAATCGCCGCAATTACAGTTCACTCGGATGATCGCGTCGCCCGCTGCATAGTTCCTTAAATCGAAACCAGTTTAAGGAAAAAATTATGCAGCACTTCAAAGTGCTACAGCGTCCTTCGCGCGTCTAAAGACACGCCCGGCGCTGTAATAGGGGCGCCGTTATGCGAAGTGGGCTTCGCGATCGAACAGGGGATGCGACCGGTCCGCGATGGCAGGCAGAGGCAAATCAGGCGACAGAATCGAACCGTCCTTCAGCGGCCGCCCGGCCCGCGAAGATGATGAATTTTCGCTCGACGCCGGTGACCGCGTCATCGGAAGTGGATCCGTGCGCCGCGGCGGCTCCAAGCCGCCGCCGCAGCGTGCCGCCCGCCAGCGGCGGCGCGAGCCGCGGGAGCGTGAGGGCGGCGGCCTTTTCGGCTTCTTGCGCCGCGTGGTCTATTGGTGCGTCGTGCTTTTCATCTGGGCCGGCATCGGCATTGCCGGGCTCGTCCTCTACTACGGCTCGCGCATGCCGAGCGCCAGCACATGGGCGATTCCCGAGCGGCCGCCGAACGTCAAGATCACCGCCGTCGACGGCAGCGTCATTGCCAATCGCGGCGCCACCGGCGGCGAGGCGCTGTCGCTGGAAAACATGTCGCCCTATATTCCGGAGGCCGTCATCGCGATCGAGGACCGGCGCTTCTATTCGCATTTCGGCGTCGATCCGCTCGGCCTCGGCCGGGCGATCGTCACCAACTTCACGGCCGGCCACATGGTGCAGGGCGGCTCGACGCTGACCCAGCAGCTTGCCAAGAACCTCTTCCTCTCTCCCGAGAGAACACTGGAGCGCAAGGTGCAGGAGGTTCTGCTCGCGCTGTGGCTGGAGCAGAAATATACCAAGGACCAGATCCTTGCGATGTATCTCAACCGGGTGTTCTTCGGATCGAACGCCTATGGCGTCGAGGCAGCGTCGAGGCGCTATTTCAACAAATCGGCGCGGGATGTGAACCTCGGCGAGGCAGCAGTGCTGGCAGGCCTGCTCAAGGCGCCGTCGCGGCTTTCGCCGGCCCGCGACGCGGAAGCGGCGAATGCGCGCGCCCAGCTCGTGCTCGCGGCCATGCGCGAGCAGGGTTTCATCACCGATTCCGAGGTCAAGACAGCAATGTCGCAGACCCCGGCTTCGGCCAAGAGCTACTGGTCGGGCGCCGGGCATTACGTCGCCGACATGGTCATGGACGAGCTGCCGGGCCTGATCGGCGACGTCAAGGAAGACATCATCGTCGATACGACGATCGACAAATCGCTGGAGAAGAAGGCCGAGCAGTCGCTGGTCGACGTGCTCGACAAGGAGGGCGGCAAGCTCGATGCCTCACAGGCGGCCCTGGTTTCGATCGACGGCACCGGGGCGATCCGGGCACTCGTCGGCGGCAGAGACTATGCGACGAGCCAGTTCAACCGCGCCGTCAAGGCCAAGCGTCAACCGGGATCTTCGTTCAAGCCCTTCGTCTATACCGCGGCGCTGGAAAAAGGGCTGACGCCTTTTTCGGTGTTCAACGACGCGCCGATCCGCATCGGCGACTGGACGCCGGAGAATTACGAAAAGAAATACAATGGCGAAGTGACGCTGGCGACCGCGCTCGCCAAGTCGCTGAACACGGTGGCCGCGCAGCTGGTGATGTATGACGGGCCGGATCAGGTGATCAAGCTCGCCCACCGGCTCGGGATCGAAAGCGAGCTGCAGCCGAACGCCTCGATTGCGCTCGGGACGTCCGAAGTGTCGTTGATGGAATTGACCGCCTCCTATGCCGCCTTCATGAACGGCGGCTACAAGGCGACGCCGCACGTCATCCACCGGGTGACGACCGCCGAGGGCAAGGTTCTCTACGAAAATACTTATGACAGTCCGCCGCGCGTGCTTTCCGAGCAGATCGCCGCGCAAATGGATACGATGATGATGGGCGTCATCGAGAACGGCACCGGCAAGAGTGCTAAGATTCCCGGCTGGCAGGCGGCGGGCAAGACCGGCACGACGCAGAATTCGCGCGACGCGCTGTTCGTCGGCTTCACCAGCAATCTCACGACAGGCGTCTGGTTCGGCAATGACGACGGCAAACCAATGAAAAAGGTGACCGGCGGCGGTCTTCCTGCCAAGGCCTGGAAGGAATTCATGATCGCCGCCCACAAGGGTCTTTCGCCGGCACCGCTCTTCGGTAACGGCCAGCTGATCGACAATCCGAACAGCGGTCAGCCGATGGCGCAGGCAACGCCCGACGGCGGGCAGCCGGTCACGGCCGAAGTGCCGCCGCCAACGACGATCGGCGGCATCATTTCCGGCGTCTTCGGCGGCGGCGAGAATGCCGAGCGTTATCCGCAGGCGCCTGTCCGGCAACCGCGGGCAAGCCCCGGAAACGGCCCTGTTCCTCCTGCAGACGTTGCCGAAGGCGACGGTTCAAGCTACGACGGCATCGTGCCGCCCGGCGATGTCGGTGGGCCGCAGACGACCTCGTCGGTGCAGCCTCGGCGCACGACTCTGCTCGATCTGATCATGGGTCAATGAGATTCCGTGCTGCATGCCCGGCGCAAGCCACATTTCCTAGAAATCGCACGCTTCCGGGGGATCGGGCGGCCTCTTTCGCGGCTGCTGCGAAAATTGAAGGCAACACATTCGTTTTGCTGGATTCCGGGCTATTTCCCGCCTTGCAGTCCAGAAAACCGCTCCTTATATACGCCGCATCACCGCAATCACGATTGCGTAATCTCAAATAGACCCATCCCGTAAGGGGCTGTCAGGGAAATGCCTTCTGGGGGTTCCGACAGCTTGCTTCAAGGAGAGAATGACATGGCAAAAGTAATTGGTATCGACCTTGGAACGACGAATTCCTGCGTCGCAGTCATGGACGGCAAGGACGCAAAGGTCATCGAGAATGCGGAAGGTGCGCGCACGACCCCTTCCATGGTGGCCTTTTCCGACGATGGCGAGCGCCTCGTCGGCCAGCCGGCCAAGCGCCAGGCGGTCACCAACCCGACGAACACGCTCTTTGCGGTCAAGCGCCTGATCGGCCGCCGCTACGAAGACCCGACCGTCGAGAAGGACAAGCATCTCGTTCCCTTCAGCATCGTCAAGGGCGACAATGGCGACGCCTGGGTCGAAGCCAATGGCAAGGGCTACTCGCCCGCACAGATTTCCGCGATGATCCTTCAGAAGATGAAGGAAACCGCCGAATCCTATCTCGGTGAAAAGGTCGAGAAAGCCGTCATCACTGTTCCCGCCTACTTCA
Source organism: Rhizobium sp. NLR10b (assembly GCF_019685435.1). Taxonomy (NCBI): domain Bacteria; kingdom Pseudomonadati; phylum Pseudomonadota; class Alphaproteobacteria; order Hyphomicrobiales; family Rhizobiaceae; genus Rhizobium; species Rhizobium sp. NLR10b. The sequence continues at coordinate 88,510 of NZ_JABDWV010000018.1, forward strand.
ACGACGCGCAGCGCCAGGCAACCAAGGATGCCGGCAGGATCGCCGGTCTCGAAGTGCTGCGCATCATCAACGAGCCGACCGCTGCCGCTCTCGCCTACGGCCTCGACAAGAAGGACGGCAAGACGATCGCCGTCTACGACCTTGGCGGCGGCACCTTCGATATTTCGATCCTCGAGATCGGCGACGGCGTCTTCGAAGTGAAGTCCACCAACGGCGATACCTTCCTCGGCGGTGAAGACTTCGACATGCGCCTCGTCGAATATCTCGTTGCCGAATTCAAGAAGGACAACGGCATCGACCTGAAGAACGACAAGCTTGCCCTGCAGCGCCTCAAGGAAGCTGCCGAAAAGGCGAAGATCGAACTGTCGTCCTCGCAGCAGACCGAAATCAACCTGCCGTTCATCACGGCTGACGCCTCCGGTCCGAAGCACCTGACGCTGAAGCTGACCCGCGCCAAGCTCGAGAGCCTGGTCGACGATCTCGTCCAGCGCACGATCGCTCCGTGCAAAGCGGCTCTCAAGGATGCCGGCGTCACCGCTGCCGAAATCGACGAAGTGGTCCTCGTCGGCGGCATGAGCCGCATGCCGAAGGTGCAGGAAGTCGTCAAGCAGCTGTTCGGCAAGGAGCCGCACAAGGGCGTCAATCCGGATGAAGTGGTTGCGCTCGGCGCCGCCATCCAGGCCGGCGTTCTGCAGGGCGACGTCAAGGACGTCCTGCTGCTCGACGTCACCCCGTTGTCGCTCGGCATTGAGACACTCGGCGGCGTCTTCACCCGTCTGATCGAACGCAACACGACAATCCCGACCAAGAAGAGCCAGACCTTCTCGACCGCCGAAGACAACCAGCAGGCCGTCACCATCCGCGTTTCGCAGGGCGAACGCGAAATGGCTGCCGACAACAAGCTGCTCGGCCAGTTCGACCTCGTCGGCCTGCCGCCGTCGCCGCGCGGCGTGCCGCAGATCGAAGTCACCTTTGACATCGACGCCAACGGCATCGTGCAGGTTTCGGCCAAGGACAAGGGCACCGGCAAGGAACAGCAGATCCGCATCCAGGCTTCCGGCGGCCTCTCCGACGCCGACATCGAAAAGATGGTGAAGGATGCCGAATCCCACGCTGCCGAAGACAAGAAGCGCCGCGAAACCGTGGAAGCCAAGAACCAGGCCGAGAGCCTGATCCACTCCACGGAAAAGTCGCTGAAGGATTACGGCGACAAGGTCTCCGAAGCCGACCGCACCGCCATCTCGGATGCGATCGCCGCGCTGAAGTCCTCGACCGAGGCAACCGAAGCCGACGCCGAAGACATCAAGGCCAAGACCCAGACGCTGATGGAAGTTTCCATGAAGCTCGGCCAGGCGATCTATGAAGCACAGCAGGCCGAAGGCGGCGCTGCTGCCGATACCTCCGCGGAAGGCGGCGACAATGTCGTCGACGCCGACTACGAGGAAATCAAGGACGACGACCGCAAGAAGTCCGCGTAATCCGCGGCGGCGTGGTTATGCTTCAACACCTGATCCGGCTGCTCACCATGGCAGCCGGAAATCCATTTCCGGGGTTTAATCCTTAATGGCAAAAGCGGACTTTTACGAAACTCTGGGTGTAGCCAAATCGGCGGACGAGAAAGAGCTGAAGAGCGCCTTCCGAAAGCTGGCGATGAAATATCATCCGGACAAGAACCCGGATGACAAGGAAGCCGAACGGAAGTTCAAGGAAATCAACGAAGCCTATGAAATGCTCAAGGACCCGCAGAAGCGGGCAGCCTATGATCGTTATGGCCACGCAGCCTTTGAGCATGGCGGCATGGGCGGCGGTGGCGGCGGCTTTGCCGGCGGCGGCTTCTCCGACATCTTCGAGGATATTTTCGGCGAGATGATGGGCGGCGGACGGGCGCGCCAGCGCTCGTCGGGAGGCCGCGAACGCGGCGCCGATCTTCGCTACAATATGGAAATAACGCTGGAAGAGGCTTTCTCGGGCAAGACGGCGCAGATCCGCGTTCCCACCTCCATCACCTGCGACGTCTGTTCGGGTTCAGGCGCCAAGCCCGGCACGCAACCGAAGAACTGCGGCACCTGCCAGGGCACGGGCCGCGTGCGCGCGGCGCAGGGTTTCTTCTCGATCGAGCGGACCTGCCCGACCTGCCACGGCCGTGGCCAGATCATTCCCGATCCGTGTCCGAAGTGCCACGGCCAGGGCCGGGTGACGGAAGAGCGGTCACTCTCGGTCAATATTCCCGCCGGCATCGAGGACGGCACGCGCATCCGCCTACAGGGCGAGGGCGAAGCCGGGGCTCGCGGCGGACCGGCCGGCGATCTTTATATCTTCCTGTCGGTGAAGCCGCATGAATTCTACCAGCGTGACGGAGCCGACCTCTATTGCGCCGTGCCGATCTCGATGACGACGGCTGCTCTCGGCGGAACCTTCGACGTAGCGACACTCGACGGCACCAAATCGCGGGTGAGCGTGCCTGAGGGCACGCAGGCCGGCAAACAGTTCCGTCTCAAGGGCAAGGGCATGCCGGTGCTGCGTTCGGCGCAGACGGGCGACCTTTATATCCAGATCCAGATCGAGACACCGCAAAAGCTCACCAAGCGTCAGCGCGAACTGCTGCAGGAATTCGAGCAGATTTCTTCCAAGGAGAACAATCCGGAGTCGACGGGTTTCTTTGCCCGGATGAAGGAATTCTTCGAAGGCTGAGCCGTCGATCGATAGGCAATCGCGAAAGCCGGGGACGGAAACGTCTCCGGCTTTTTTTGCACCCGCAAATCCTGATTTGGGACATGGGCAGTTCATGCCAGGCGATCTGTTCCAGATCTGCCGCGCAATCTGTTCCAGATCGACACGGTGCCCGCTCGGAACAGGAACTTGCGTTAACGCAGCCCGATGATGCCGCTTGCAAGTTTTTAAAATGACTCCAATCTCTGCTGTCAGCGCATGACCCAGGAGCTCGGAATCGATGTCAGGGGGGTGATGCGCAGTTTCAGAGCGACAGAGCGTTTCCCGCGCGTCCAATTGGACGCAGGCGCTCTAACGGGGACCACGAAGCAAGAGTATTCATCATGGCGCCAGCCTTTTCCTCTCAGTCCGAAGATGTCGACGTTCTCGCCGGCGCCATTTACACATGGTGTGCCGAGCGCAATATCAAGCTTCGCAGCCAGCAGGGCCTTTCCATCGCCAGTATCGCGATCGACCTCTACCACGCCGGCCACCAGACGCAGGACGACCTGCTAACGGCGTTGCATGGGTGCGAGATTCACTGATTCACCAACGCGTCGCGAAATGCGTCTACCGCTGGGGACAGGCAGCCCCCGACATCGCTCGGAGGTCATCCCTGTCTGAAGAAGTCTTGCTTCTCCCGAAGGTCAGCTAACCGCTTCAGCGGAGTCAGGCGGCGCTATCGACCGCTTCGCCGCTCATCAGTGTAAGGATTGTCTTGACCGCTTCCTTGCCTGCCGCCGAATTCAGCTTGTCGTAGCTCAGCGCAAGGGCATAGGCATCAGGGCTGAGTTCGATACGTCCGCCGAATTCCGATATATCGGTCCCCTCGAAGAGGGCGGCGATCTCGACGCCGAGAAAAACCGCGATCTGATGCAGCTTGCTGGCTGAAACCCGGTTCGTTCCCTTCTCATATTTCTGGATCTGCTGGAAAGTCAGTCCGAGTGCTTCACCGAGCTCGAGCTGGGAAACACGACGAATGGCGCGAAGCTGTCTGATGTTGCGACCAACGATGATATCGACCGGATCTGGCACTTCACCACTCTCTTATACATGAACCTTTTGTTCACCATATCGTTTTCCCGAGATAAGGCAATCCTGTAGTTGCAAAATTCAACCGACTTTTTGCAGGCGTCACGTTACGTCAGCAAACGCCGAGAAATGCCGCAGAAGCCCTGTCATCCAGGTGATCGGAGCGCGACGACGACAGCTGTCGTCGGTAAGGACGGCCAATCTCGACGCCTCGGATTCGGTTGTATTTTTCGAGGGTTCGAGAAAACCGTACCGAAAAGTTCCGGAATTGACCGTGTTTACGATGCTCCCTGTCAAGCGGGCGCGATCCGCGCGCGAAGCTGCGCGCTTGCCATCTGCGCCGCTTCGGCTTAGCTGTCACGCTTCACGGACCCGGATACGCAATGCCGCATAAGGTTTCTCTCTCCCGTCTGAAGCTGACGGACTTCCGCAATTATGCGGCCGCGAGCCTTAGCCTCGATGGTCGGCATGCCGTGCTGACCGGAGACAATGGCGCCGGCAAGACCAATCTCATGGAGGCGGTCTCGCTGCTTTCGCCCGGCCGCGGCCTGCGCCGAGCCGCCTATGGCGACATTACCCGCGTCGGCGCGGCCGGCGGCTTTTCGATCTTCGCGGCGCTGGATGGCATGGAGGGCGAGGTCGAGATCGGAACCGGCATAGAAGCGGGTGAGGAGACCACAGCCCGCCGGCTTCGCATCAACGGCACCCCGGCAAAAACCGCCGACGAGTTGACCGATCACCTGCGTCTTCTCTGGCTGACACCGGCGATGGACGGGCTCTTCACCGGCGCCTCCTCCGACCGCCGGCGCTTTCTCGACCGGCTGGTGCTGTCGCTCGATCCGGCCCACGGCCGCCGCGCCAGCGATTTCGAGCGTGCCATGCGCAGCCGCAACAAACTGCTGGACGAGAGCCGCTTCGACCCTTCCTGGCTTGCGGGTATCGAAGAACAGATGGCAAGCCTCGGTATTGCCATGGCGCTCGCCCGCCAGGAAATGCTCGGCCTTTTGAGCCGGCTGATCGAGGAAACACTGGAGAGCTCGCCTTTCCCCTCGGCCTCACTGCAGCTCTCGGGCTTCATGGACGGCCAGTTCTCGCGCCCATCGGTCGACCTCGAGGACGACTACGCGGCGATGCTGGCCGAGAGCCGCTACCGCGATGCCGGCGCGGGGCGCACGCTGGAGGGACCGCACCGGGCTGACCTCATCGTCCACCACCACGAAAAGGCGATGGAGGCGGCGCGTTGTTCCACCGGCGAGCAGAAAGCGCTGCTTGTCGGCCTGGTGCTTGCCCATGCACGACTCGTCGGCAATCTTACCGCCCATGCGCCGATCCTGCTGCTCGACGAAATCGCCGCGCATCTCGACGAGAACAGGCGCGCCGCGTTGTTCGACCTCATCGACGGACTGGGCGGTCAGGCCTTCATGACCGGAACGGATCGGGGAATGTTCTCGGCCCTCGGCGACAGGGCGCAGTTCTTTACGGTTGCGGACGGAAGGGTGTTCGGATGAGGGAGACAGCTTTTCCCGATGTCGCTTTTCCCGATGTCGGGGGCCATGCTACCATCGCCGCCATGGAACCTCTCAGCCCCGATGAAATCGCCCGGTATCAACGCCATATCCTGCTCCCCGAAATCGGCGGCGCAGGCCAGCAGAAACTCAAGGCCGCCCGCGTGCTGGTGATCGGCGCCGGCGGGCTCGGTGCGCCGATTCTGCAATATCTCGCCGCCGCCGGTATCGGCACGCTCGGCATCGTCGACGATGACCGGGTGTCGCTGTCCAATCTGCAGCGCCAGGTGATCCATGATTCCGGCACGATCGGCGAGCGGAAAACCGAAAGCGCCGCCTTGGCCATTGCCAGGCTCAACCCGCATGTGCGGCTCATCCGCTTCGAGGAACGCTTTTCTCGCGAGACTGCCCGGCGTCAATTGTCCGGCTTCGATCTCCTGATCGACGGCTCCGACAATTTCGATACGCGTTATGCCGCGGCCGATGCGGCGGAGGAAGCACGTATCCCACTCGTCACCGGAGCCGTCGGTCGTTTCGACGGTTCGCTGACGGTGCTAAAACCTTACGCGACGGCCGAGGACGGAGCGCCCAACCCAGGCTACCGCGACCTGTTTCCCGAGGCGCCACCGGCGGGCCTGATCCCCAGCTGCGCCGAAGCCGGCATCATCGGCGCGCTCACCGGCGTCATCGGCACGATGATGGCGATGGAGGCGATCAAGCTCGTCACCGGCGCCGGCGAGCCGCTGATCGGGCGGCTGCTGCTTTACGACGCACTCTCGGCCCGGTTCGAAACCGTGCGCTACAAGCGCCGCCGCGCAAGGCAGGCCGGATGACGATTATCCGCCTTGATCGGAGCTTCACGCGCTGGGACGAGCTGCTCGCCCTCATCCTCACGGCCTTCGCTTCGATGAACGGGAGGATCGATCCGCCGTCCTCGGCGCTCAGTCTGACGGCGGAGGCGCTGGCAGCAAAGGCTGAGGCCGAGATCGGCCATGTCGTCATCGACGATGGCAAACTGACCGGCTGCCTGTTTCTGCGGCCGGAGGCCGATTGTCTCTATGTCGGCAAGCTCGCCGTTCTGCCGGCAGCGCAAGGCAAGGGCCTCGGCAGGCGTTTGCTCGCAGTTGCCGAGGAGACGGCTGCAGAACTCGGCTTTGCCGCTTTGCGGCTGGAGACACGCATCGAGCTCACCGACAATCACGCCGTCTTTGCCGCCTGGGGATTTTCCAGAAGCGCCGAAAAGGCCCATCCTGGTTTTGCCAGGACGACCTTCGTCGAGATGCGGAAGATCCTTACTCGCTGACGCGCATCGACCGAATCCGCTCCCCGAATTAGCTCACCGGCCCGGCAGCACCCGGTTCGGCGGTCTGTGGCCGTCGATGAAGGTGCGGATATTGATGATGACCTTGTCGCCCATGTCGATCCGGCCTTCGATCGTCGCCGAACTCATATGCGGCAGCAGCACGACCTTGCCCTCATTGGCGAGCTTGACGAGCTTCGGATTGACGGCCGGCTCGTTCTCGAACACGTCGAGGCCGGCGCCGGCGATCTTGCCCTCCCTCAGGCATTTGATCAGCTGGGCTTCATCGACGACGTCACCGCGCGCTGTATTGACGAGATAGGCGGTGGGCTGCAGCAGCGCCAGGCGGCGCGCCGAAATCAGGTGAAAGGTTGCCGGTGTCGAGGGGCAGTTGATCGAGACGATGTCGACACGGGCCAGCATCTGGTCGAGGCTTTCCCAATAGGTTGCCTCCAACTCGTCCTCGACGGCTGGATTGACGCGCTTGCGATTGTGATAGTGGATCGAAAGACCAAAAGCCTTGGCGCGGCGGGCCACCGCCGTGCCGATACGCCCCATGCCGACGATGCCGATGCGCTTTCCGTGAATGCGCCGGCCGAGCATCCAGGTGGGAGACCAGCCGGCCCACTCGCCCGGCTTGTCGGTCAGGATCCGCGCCCCTTCGCCGAGCCGCCTCGGAACCGCGAGAATCAGCGCCATTGTCATATCGGCGGTGTCCTCGGTCAGGACGTTCGGCGTGTTGGTGACGGTGATGCCCTTGCGCGCCGCCGCCTCGACGTCGATGTGGTCGGTGCCGTTGGAGAAGCTGGCAATAAGCTTCATCTGCGGCCCCGCCTCTTCGATCAGGGCCGCATCGATGCGATCGGTGACCGTCGGCACCAGCACGTCGGCAGTCCGGACAGCGGCGATAAGCTCGGGAACGGAGCGCGGCGCGTCATCGATGTTCAGCTCGGCATCGAACAGCTCCCGCATTCGGGTTTCGACGGCATCCGGCAGCTTGCGGGTGATATAGACCTTCGGTTTTTTCTTCGCTGTCATGGCTGCCTGCGGTGCCTTGTTCAGAGGTCTTTAACCAAGAGGGGTGATAATTTTCCCGTTCCGGGCAATTTCTACCAGACCCGCACGCGAAGACAAACAAAACTCGTGGTGCAGCCGGGGAATGTCAAAGCCCGGACCGCGTGCAGGCCGGGCTTGCCCGCGAATTCGAGCAAACGGAAGCCTCCATGCGCAGCAAAGTCCTGAAGTCCTGCCTCGCCCTCGCGATCGCTCTGGCCGCATCCATGGGAACCTTAGAATTTGCTCATGCGCAGGCGGCCAAAGGGCCGAGCGGCCTGCCGTTGCCGCGCTTCGTCACATTGAAATCGAAGCGCGTCAACCTGCGCATCGGCCCCGGAACGGATTTCGCCGTATCGTGGATGTATCTGAAATCCGGCCTGCCGGTGGAAATCATCCAGGAATACGACAATTGGCGCCGCATCCGCGATGCCGACGGCACTGAAGGCTGGGTCAATCAGTCGCTGCTGTCAGGCCAGCGCGCGGCGATCGCCGCACCCTGGATGAAGGCGAAGGGCAAGGGCGTCTATGTCAACCTGCGCCGCGAGGCGCAGCCCTCCGCCTCGATCGTCGCCAAGCTGGAACCCGGCGTGATGCTGACGATCGGCGAATGCAACGGCGATTGGTGCCACGCAGAAACCGACGGCGCCGCAGGCTGGGTGGCGCAGTCGGAAATCTGGGGCGCCTATCCCGGCGAGGCCTTCAAATAAGCCCCGCCTGTTTGGCGGCGTCGGAAAGCGAGGTCATCGGGCGTGGGCCGATCTGCTGAATGACAATGCCGGCGGCGAGACAACCGAGCTTGCCGCAATCCTCCAGGGACCTTTCCTGCGTGTAGCCATAGAGGAAGCCGGAGGCAAACAGGTCGCCGGCGCCCGTTGTGTCAACAACTTCCCGAATCCTGATCGCATCGACGTAATAACGCTCGCGGCCCTTCAGGATGACGGCGCCGTTCTCGCTCATCGTCACGGCGGCGATCTTGCAGTCCGCGGCGATCCTGTTCAGCGCCTCTTCGAAATCGTCGGTCTGGTAAAGCGACAGCGCCTCCTGGCGATTGGCAAAGACGATATCGACCTTGCCGGAGCGCATCAGATCGAGGAACTCGCCGCGATATCGGTCGACGCAGAAACTGTCGGACAGTGTCATCGACATTTCCCGGCCGTGTTGATGGGCGATGCGGGCGCAATCGAGAATCGCCTCCTTGGCGCGCGGCGGATCCCACAGATAACCTTCGAAATAGGTGACCTTGGCATTGGCGACGACATCGGCCTCGACATCCTCAGGACCGAGTTCGACGCAGGCGCCGAGATAGGTATTCATCGAACGCTCGCCATCCTCGGTGACAAAGATCATCGAACGCGCCGTCGGCGGGAAGGTGCCCTTCGGCTTCGTCTGATAGTGGACGCCCTGGGCGCGGATGTCGTGGGTAAAGATGTCTCCGAGCTGATCTGCGGCGACATTGCCGAAATAGGCGGCCTTACCGCCGAGGTTGGCAACGCCCGCCGCCGTGTTGCCGGCGCTGCCGCCGGAGGCTTCCAGTGCCGGTCCCATGCGCGAATACAAGAGTTCGGCGCGTTCGGCGTCGATGAGGTTCATCGCCGCCTTCGTGATCTGGTTGTCAATGAGGAACTGGTCGTTGCAACGGGCGATGATATCCACGATTGCGTTGCCGACCGTCAGAACATCGAATCTTGTCATGAAATGGGGGGTCCCGGATTTGTGATAGCCGGGGTTCGGTCTTAGCGAAATTTCTGCGGTTTGGAAGGACAAATGGTGAATGGCGCATCTATTTCTTCGCAAAAGTGCCGCTTATTCGTCACGCCGCTGACATCTTCCAAATCTACAAAAACTCGCAGGAAAACCGGCATGAGCAGCTTTCAGTTGCGGCCGGGCGCCCGAGGGATGATCCCTTCGATCTTACCGGCGCGATGCTGACCACGGATGAACTGGCAGCTTCGTGATCGGGATATCCGGCAGGGCCGGAGCGGAAAAGCGGGCTGTGCCCGCTTTTTTTGCTTTGCGGAGAGCCGAGCGCCGGAGCGGGCGGCGCTTGCCTTTTCAATTCGAACCTTTTGCTGCCAGAGCGCCGTGCATCCGTTCGGATGCAAAGGACGCTCTCACTCTTTAAATCTACGCATCGGACTTACCGAAAATCGATTCCGATTTTCGGGCCGATGCTGTAGAGGTCGGATACTCCCCTCCCCCGCAGAGCATCCTGCCTCATGTCAGCCATCATTCTCGACGTCCTCCCCATCTTCATCCTGATCCTCATCGGCTGGGTGATCGTTCGCAGCGGCCTGATGACGTCGAATGTCGGCGACGCGCTCAGCGAATTCGTCTTCAAGATCGCCGTGCCGCTGCTGCTCTTCCGCACCATCGCCGAAGCGGATTTCCACGGCGCCTCGCCTTTCCGGCTCTGGATCGTCTATTTCTCCGGCGTCGCCATCACCTGGACGGCCGGGCATATCGCCGCCACGCGGCTTTTCGGCCGCGACGAACGGATCGGCGTTCTCGCCGGGGTGTCCTCAGCCTTCGCCAACAACGTCTTCATCGGGCTGCCGCTCGTTCAGCGGACCATCGGCGACGAAGGGCTGGTGGCGTTGTCGATCCTACTTGCCGTGCATCTGCCTGTCATGATGGTCGCTGGCACAGTGCTGATGGAACATGCGGAGCGCAAGATCGCCGGCAAAAGCGACCGCAGCATGATGTTCGTGCTTCGCCAGATCGCCATCAATCTCATACGCAATCCGCTGGTGATCGGGCTTGCGGCGGGCATGGCCATGCACCTTTCCGGCCTTACCATGACTGCAACGCTGGCGACGGTCGTCAATCAGATCGCCGGCATTGCCGGTCCGGCAGCGCTGATCTCGCTCGGGATGGCGCTGGAGAGATACGGCGTCTCCGGCAATTTCGGTATTGCCAGCGTCACCTCGAGCTTAAAGCTGCTGCTGCTGCCCGGTTGCGTCTGGGCGGCGAGCCATCTCCTCGGCCTCAACCCTGCATGGACGGCAGCGATCGTGCTGACCTCGTCGGTGCCGACAGGCGTCAACGCCTGGCTGATCGCCAACCGGTTCGGCGTCGGTCACAGCCTCGCCGCCTCGACGATCACGGTGACAACGGCTCTCGGCGCCATCACGGTCTCGCTCTGGGCCTATTTCCTCGGCGCCTGAGCATGTCACCCGAAATGCGCGGCGGTCTTGTCATAACGACGCGCGCAAAAACTCGCTCTTCGCGCAGCAAAAAGCCCGGCGCGCGGGCCGGGCTTTGAAAATCAGGCGATCATCCCGCCGTTCACTGCGTGGCCGTTTTCGGATCCGGCAGCGGCACCGGCGAATCAGCGAGCGTGTGCAGGTAGAGGATGACGTTGGCGCGATCCTGATCCTTCGCCAGACCGGCGAAGCCCATTGCGGTGCCGGGAACATCCTTCTTCGGCGCCAGCAGGAACTTGTTGAGGTTCTCGAAAGTCCACTTCTCGCTGCTACCCTTGGAGAAATCCTTCATCGCAGCGGAATAAGCGAAGCCTTCATGCGAGGCGATCGGGCGATCTACGACACCAAAGAGGTTCGGACCGACCTTGTTCGGTCCGCCTTTGGTGCCGTCATGACAGGCCTGACACTTCTTGAAGACCGCTTCACCGGCCTTGGCATCTGCAGAAGCGAGCAACTGCGCGATCGGAACGGCAGCGGCCGGCGCAGCTTCGCCACCGGCGGCCGGCGCCTCTTCGGCAACGATCGCGAAACCTTCCTTCTCCGGCGCTTCGGAATGGAAGATCCCCTCGGACGCGATGGAGACCGACATCAGAACGAAAATCGTTCCGAGCAGCGCCCCCACGGCCGTATTGACGTATGAATTCATCTGCAATGCTCCCCTTGCAGCCGGCAGACAAGAACCGGACCATCTTGAAATCGCGCGGAACCTATGTCTTTTGACTGTTCGTTGCAACTGTCTAAATGGTCTTATGCGTGAGACTTTTTGACACTTTTCAGCCCGGAATAGAAGGCCCGAACAATGCGTGATTCAAATTTCGACGACGTGCTCGTATTGATTCCGGCACGGATGGCCTCCACCCGGCTTCCGGGCAAGCCGCTCGCCGATATTTGCGGACTGCCGATGGTCGTGCAGGTGGCGATGCGCGCAAGAGAAGCCGAAATCGGCCGGGTCGTCGTCGCCGTCGACGATCCGCAGGTGTTCGATACGGTGGCCGCCGCCGGCTTCGAAGTTGTCATGACCAGCAAGGATCATCAATCCGGCTCGGACCGCATCTTCGAGGCGTTGACGAAGGTCGATCCGGACGGCAAGGCGAAGTTCATCGTCAACGTCCAGGGCGACCTGCCGACGATCGAGCCGGAAACAGTGCGGGCGGCCTTGCGCCCCCTCGAGAACGAGGCGGTCGATATCGGCACGCTGACCATCGAAATCGATAATGAGGAGGACAAGACCGCGCCGCACATCGTCAAGGTCATCGGTTCGCCGATTTCCGACACCCGCCTGCGCGGCCTCTACTTCACTCGCGCCACGGCGCCCTACGGCAAGGGGCCGCTCTACCATCATATCGGCCTCTATGCCTATCGGCGCGCGGCGCTCGAACGGTTCGTGTCGCTCGGCCCGTCGACGCTTGAAAAGCGCGAGTCGCTGGAGCAGCTGCGGGCACTGGAGGCCGGCATGCGCATCGATGCCGAGATCGTTGACACGGTTCCGCTCGGTGTCGATACTCCCGCCGACCTCGAAAAAGCGCGGCGCATCCTCTCTGCACGGCAGAACTGACAGGACGATCATGAACATCAAGACCAACAGGATCGCCTTCCAGGGCGAATTCGGCGCCAATTCCGACATGGCCTGCCGCGACATGTTTCCGACCATGGAGCCGCTGCCCTGCCAGACTTTCGAGGATGCCTTCACGGCCGTCGACAATGGCGACGCCGATATCGCAATGATCCCGATCGAGAACACCATTGCCGGACGCGTTGCCGATATCCATCATCTGCTGCCGGAATCGCGGCTGCATATCATCGGCGAATATTTCATGCCGATCCGCTTCCAGCTGATGGTGCTGCCCGGGGTCGCCCAGGACGAGATCCGCACGGTGCACAGCCATATCCACGCACTCGGCCAATGCCGCAAGATCGTGCGCGCTCACGGCTGGAAGCCTGTCATCGCCGGCGATACGGCGGGGGCGGCTAAACTCGTCAAGGAAACCGGCGATCGCTCGATGGCGGCACTCGCGCCGCGCCTTGCCGCCGATCTCTATGGGCTGGAGATCGTCGCCGAGAACGTCGAGGATACCGAAAACAACGTTACCCGTTTCGTCATCCTGTCCCGCGATGAGGAATGGGCGCAACGCAGTTCGGCCGAGGAAAAGGTCGTCACCACCTTCGTCTTCAACGTTCGCAACATTCCGGCCGCGCTCTACAAGGCGCTCGGCGGATTTGCCACGAACAATATCAACATGACGAAGCTCGAAAGCTATCAGCTCGGCGGAAAATTCGTGGCGACGCAATTCTACGCCGATATCGAGGGCCATCCGAACGATCCGAACGTTCGCCGGGCATTGGAGGAGCTGCGTTTCTTCTCCGAAAAGGTGCGCATCCTCGGCGTCTACAAGGGGCATGTGATGCGAGGTCTGCTTTAACAGGCCTCGCGCTCTCTCATTATTTATCCGGCTCGCAGACGCGCAGCCGATGCCCGTCCGGGTCGAGCACCACGAAGGTCGGGCCGAAATCGAGTTCGGTCAGTTCCTGGGCAATCGGCAGGCCGCGCTGACGCCAGTCATCATATTGCCTGGCGACGGCATTTTCTCCCGCCACCATGAAGGCCACTTCGCCTCGATTGCCGATGGCGGAAGGCTGCGGCTCGACCTTGCTGCGCCGCCAGAGACCAAGGGTGAAGCCGCCATCGAGCGGGAAGGCGACGAAATTCGGCGCTTCGACGGCCGGCTCGCGGTTCAGGAGGTTCCGGTAGAAGCTGGCGCTTTCGGCAGGATCCTTGACATAGAGGATTATCAGATTGGGGCTGGTCATTTCGATTCTCCCGTTGCTGTAAGTTGGGTCATGCGAGATGTCCTGCTGCCAATTTGTGGCAGCAGGAAACGAAAGGCGCCGCGAAAGCAACGCCCCGTTCTCGTCAAGTGGATGAGCTGGACAATCAGATATTTAGAGCGGGAACCGGTCCTGGAGGCGCGGGTTGCGCCCATCCATGAAACCGAGGTCGCGCCTGCGGGAATCCGGCATGGCTTCGACATCGAGTTTCGAGCGGCTTGCCTCGGGGATCCGGAAAAGGCTCATAGCCAGGCGCAGCAGGCCGGAGCGTGCCGACTGCCGGACGTCGGCAAAAGTTTCGGCCGAAATGATATCTGCAAAACTATCGGAGGCGAAGCGATCGCCGGCCTGTTGAATGATTGGAGGCGTTACCATGATCAGTACTCCTTCCCAAGCGCATCGGCACGATGCGCAAAACCTGGATGTCACAGCCTCCTGCGTGTCCGAAGACGCGCGGCGCTGTAGTGAAGTGAGGCTGATAATAACTCTCCCTGCTGACAGTTTATGGCAGCAGCGTTCAGGTCTCCAGCGGCACGTCCTGCGTCTCGCGCCATTCCTTTAGGAGCACCGTGCGGCGACGGGGATAACGCATCTCATGGACCGCCATGTCGATGATGCGATCGGTGCGGAAATGGCGAAAATCCTGGCGCAGTTCGCACCAGGCCATGATGATGCGCACATGCTCGAAATAGCCGAGCGCGAAGGGCCAGACACGGCGGCGGGAGATACGGCCCTGCTCGTCGCCGTAATGCAGTTCGAGCACGCGCTCCAGGCGGATCGCCTTGCGGATAGCCGAAACATCAGCCCTGTCCTCGTCCTGGCGTTTGCGACCAACGAACAGTGTCGCCGAATCGACCGTTTCACGCATGTCGGCCGGCAGCACGGCGACGATCTTGGCGAGCGCATCGGCGCCGGCGCCCGCAAGGCGCGGCTCGGCGGCGCGGGCCACCCAGCGCGAACCGAGCACCAAGGCTTCCAGCTCTTCTTCGGAAAACATCATCGGCGGCAACATGAAGCCGGGCTTCAGCACATAACCGATGCCCGCTTCGCCTTCGATCATCGCCCCCTGGGCCTGCAGGCTGGCAATATCGCGATAGAGCGTGCGCAGGCTGACGCCGGTTTCCTGGGCAAGAACAGTTCCGGTCACCGGCCGCCGATAACGCCGGAGCGTCTGGAGCAGCGTCAGCAGCCGTTCCGAGCGGGCGACCGGCATCGTGTTACCGCTTCCACTCCGCCCAGTCGCGCATCAGGCGGTGGGCGATCGCCCCTTTCGGTGGAGAGGCCTTGCCCGTTGCACTCGGGCGTTCCAGCATCTCGATTGTTTCCTCGCGGGTGAACCAGCGGCAATCCTCGAGTTCCGTCTCGTCGCGTGTAATTTCGGTGGATTTGGCCTCGGCGTAACAGCCGATCATCAGCGAATGCGGCATCGGCCAGGGCTGCGAGGCGTGATAGCGGATGCGGCCGGTGCGGATGCCCGATTCCTCCAACGTTTCCCGGCGCACGGCATTCTCGATGGTTTCGCCGGGTTCGACGAAGCCGGCAAGGCAGGAATACATGCCGGGCGCAAAATGCGGGCTGCGGCCGAGCAGGCAAAGGTCGCGCGTCTCGTCGATCGTCAGCATGATGACGACGGGGTCGGTACGAGGGAAGATCATGTGTTCGCAGGCGGCGCAGACGCGCTTGTAGCCGCCGATATGAATCTCCATCGCCGCGCCGCAGCGGCCGCAGAAGCGGTTGTCGCCATTCCAGCGGATGAGGCTTGCGGCCTGGGCGAATTCGCCGAGCAAGACTTCGTCGATCAGCATCTCGCGAAACAGCGTGCGGCCGTCGGCCGGCTTGTATTGGCTGGCAAGGTCCTCGACGTCGATGCCGACGGGAACGGCAAGGCGCGGCTCGCCTGATTTGCGGTAGCCGAGCAGCACAGTCTCGTCCCAATTCGGCTGCAATTCCTGCAGTTCGTAACGGGCAAACAGCGGATCGAGCACCTGGCCGTCATGTTTCAGCACCAGCTTGTCCCGGGCAAAGGCGAAGATATGGGTACCGTCCTTTGCCAGCGCCCTTTCGACGGAATGTTCGTCGCGATGTTCGGAATCGCGATTGAGGTCGTTGGCGGCAAAGGCAGTGAGATTGCTGGGTTCCGGATGCGGCACATCCGAATCGAAAAGCGAATGGTTCATGATGAAAGGGCTTCCCGCAGCTTTGCTGTGAATTCGTCTCTCCTTGCGTCCTCGTAAGGCTCGGCGCGCTCGAAACCCCAGATGGGACCCGGCCAGTTGGCATCGCCTTCGAAGCGGGCAATGACATGAACATGAAGCTGGCGGACGATGTTGCCAAGAGCCCCTATGTTGATTTTTGTCGCGCCGGTGATGTTCTTCAAGGCCTTGGCGACAAGCTCCGTCTCGAAGGCGAGCAGCACCTGATCGAGCGGCGTCAACTCGAAAATTTCAGCAATGCCGGCCCGGCGCGGGACCAGAATGAGCCACGGCCAGCGGGCATCCTTGGATAATCTGAGATCACAGAGACCGGTGACCATGATGCTGACGCTGTCGTTTTCCAGCCGGGGGTCGAGCACAAAACCGTCCAAGGGACATTCCTCCTGTCTTTTCCTAGGACTAGCAGTTTTTTTGGATGTTGGCTTGCTTTTGATGACGATATTGCCGATATGTGCATCCGGGAGGTTGGTGGTGGACGAGCCACTCGCCAACCGGGTCAGGTCCGGAAGGAAGCAGCCCTAACGAGCCCGGCACGGGTCATCGTGCCAGCCTCCCACCTTCTCTCCACGAAATGCTCGACAATTTCGGGCGACAAGCAGGGCGATGAGCGATACCGAGCGACAATCAAAAGATGCCGCCTCGACGGGCACCGGGTACCGGGTGCTGGCTCGCAAATACCGCCCCAAGGATTTCACGGACCTGATGGTCGGCCAGGAGCCGATGGTCCGCACGCTCACCAACGCCTTCGAGACCGGCCGCATTGCCCAGGCCTATATGCTGACCGGCGTGCGCGGCGTCGGCAAGACGACGACGGCGCGCATCCTGGCGCGGGCGCTGAATTACAAGACGGCAGAAATCGACAAGCCGACGATCGACCTGCGTGTGCCCGGCGAACATTGCCAGGCAATCATGGAAGGCCGGCATGTCGATGTGATCGAAATGGATGCCGCTTCGCATACCGGTATCGACGATATAAGAGAAATCATAGAGCAGGTGCGCTACCGGCCGGTTTCGGCGCGCTACAAGGTCTATATCATCGACGAAGTGCACATGCTGTCGACCCAGGCCTTCAACGGCCTGTTGAAGACGTTGGAAGAGCCGCCGGAGCATGTGAAGTTCATCTTCGCCACCACCGAAATCCGCAAGGTGCCGATCACCGTGCTGTCGCGTTGCCAGCGCTTCGACCTGCGCCGCATCAGCGCGTCGGATCTCGTCGGGCTGTTTTCGACAATCGCGGCCAAGGAGGGCATTGAGGCGGAAGGCGACGCGCTGGCGATGATCGCGCGAGCCGCCGAAGGCTCTGCCCGCGACGGCCTGTCGCTGCTCGACCAGGCGATCGCCCATGGCGCAGGCGCCGTGCAGGCGGAAGCGGTGCGCGGCATGCTCGGCCTTGCCGACCGCGCCCGGATCGTCGATCTCTTTCAGCATATCATCAAAGGCGACGTGGCCGCCGCCCTCGGCGAATTCCAGAACCAGTACGAGGCCGGCGCCAATCCGGTGGTCGTACTCACCGATCTTGCCGATTTCACCCATCTGGTAACGCGACTGAAATATGTGCCGGATGCGGCAAACGACCCTTCTCTCAGCGAGATCGAGCGCACCAAGGCGGCGGAATTCGCCAAGGGTGTTGCGGTGACGACGCTGTCGCGCATCTGGCAGATGCTGCTGAAGGGCATTCCCGAAACGGAAGGCTCGTCGCGCACGGCGGGTGCCGCCGAGATGGTGCTGATCCGGCTTGCGCATGCGGCCCATCTGCCGGCGCCCGAGGATGCGGCGCGGCGGCTTACGGAGTTTTCCGGCGATAATGTCGGCCAACGGCCCTCCTCACCTTCGGGCAATGGCGGCGGCAACGGAACACGGGTTCCTTATCAGAGCAGCGTTACGGCACGGGCGACGGAGCCGACACCACGGCCGCAGCCTTCGGGGCCGACCGCGATGCTCCGCGCCGTGCCAAATCCGGAACCGCAGAATATCGGCCGCACCGAGGCCAGGCCCGCAGAGGCTCCGAAGCCGCTCGTGCGTGTCAATTCCATCGCCGACATCGTCGAGCTTGCGAGCGAGAAGCGCGACGTCAAGCTGAAGGCACTGGTGCGCAACTTCGTGCGCCCGGTCCGTCTTGAGCCGGGTCGGCTGGATGTGAACCTCACCGAAGGCGCTCCGAATACGCTGCTCAACGAGCTTGCCGTTAAGCTCAAGGAATGGACCGGCATCCACTGGATCGTCAGCACCAGCCGCGAAGAAGGCGGGCCGACGATGGTGGAGGCGGAAGCCAAGGCGCAGGAGCAGCGTGTGAGCGACGCGCGCCAGGACCCTGACGTAGCGGCAATCCTGGCGCAGTTTCCGGGCGCGAAAATCATCGACGTGCGCGTGCGGGCACCCGAACCGGAGGAGGAAGGCGAGGTCAAACCGCCGGCTGTCGCCGAATCCGAGGAAGGCGACATCCTGCCGGGCGACGACATAGAATTCTAAGGTTTCAAGAAGGAGCGAGACGATGCGCGACATCATGGGCATGATGGGCAAAGTCAAGGAAATGCAGGACAAGATGGAGCAGATGCAGGCGGAAATCGCCGAGCTCACGGCCGAAGGCAAGGCGGGCGGCGGCCTCGTCACCGTCATCATCTCCGGCAAGGGCGAACTCAAGAGCCTGAAGATCGACCCGTCGCTGTTCAAGGAGGACGACGTCGAGATCCTCGAGGATCTGATCGTCGCCGCTCATAAGGACGCCAAGGACAAGGCCGAGGCGCTCGCCGCCGAAAAGACCAAGGCGCTGACCGCCGGTCTGCCGATCCCGCCCGGCTTCAAGCTGCCATTCTGATAGCAGGCAATTGGTCTTCATATTGACGGTGGTTCCAATAGCCGATGCGGCTATCGAGCCGGCGATGCCTACAGAACGCCGCTCTTAACGCTGTGCTTCCAGCATCGCCCGCAGCTTGTAGTGAATGGGGGCGGCGAGATATCGCGACCGGTCCGCCTCCGAAAGCTGCCGGCCGAATGTTCTCATCAGCTCCGGCATCGTCACCTTATTGCCTGAAAAGGGCTGATGCTCGACCGCCGTTCCGACCTCGGCCACACCGCGCCTGATGACACGAGAGTAAATGCCGGGACGGGCGGCATCGGTGTAGCGTTTGACGAATTTCGGATCGTGCATCCTGGCGGCGAAGGTGGCGCAGGGAATGCGGCATGCGGTGACTTCGAGGATGAGATCGCCTGATACGAATCGGTCGCCGACGGCAACGTCGCGATTGTCGAGACCGGAGATGACCATGTTTTCGCCGAAGGTGCCGGGCTCGTAAGACCGGCCTAACTCCTCGCTCCACCAGTCGAGCGTCAGCGATCCCTCGATATAAACCGCCTGATCGACACCGCCATGGTGTTTGCGGTTGCAGATGGCATCGCCGACCAGCCCCTCGGCGTCGATCATCACCGCGCCGTTGACGGGCCGTTTGAAGATACCGGTCTTGTAGCTCTTGCCGGCCAGCCTCTCCGGATTGCCGATACAAAGCGCCAGGATTTTCATGGGGCAGCCGATCCTTCCGCGATTCCGTTTTCGTTCCATATCAGTTAAGAACAGCGCATGGCAAAACGAGTCACCGGCCCCGAAATCGAAAAACTCATCCAGCTTCTGGCGAAGGTGCCGGGCCTCGGGCCGCGCTCGGCCCGCCGGGCGGCGCTGCATCTGATCAAGAAGAAGGACCAGTTGCTCGGGCCGCTGTCGAACGCGATGGGCGAAGCCTATAACAGGGTGAAGATCTGCTCGCGCTGTGGCAACGTCGATACGGTCGACCCCTGCACCGTCTGCACCGACACGCAGCGCGATCAATCCGTCATCATCGTCGTCGAAGACGTATCCGATCTCTGGGCGCTGGAGCGGGCGGGGGCGATGAACGCCGCCTATCATGTGCTCGGCGGCACGCTGTCGCCGCTCGACGGGATCGGGCCCGACGACCTCAACATTCGCGGGCTGGTCGCCCGGATCGGCGAAGGCGGCATTCGCGAACTGATCATCGCCGTCAACGCCACCGTCGAGGGGCAAACGACGGCGCATTACATCACCGACCAGTTGCAGGGACTCGAGGTGAAGATCACGCGGCTGGCGCATGGCGTGCCGGTTGGCGGCGAGCTCGACTATCTCGATGAGGGCACGCTGGCGGCGGCGCTGCGGGCGCGGACGGTGATGTGAGGGGTTTGTCTATGCTTCGAATATTCGCGCTCGCCGTAACAGCCGCGCTTCTCCCCCTCCCTTCCCACGCGGCCCCTTCCAAAGCCGATGTCGAGGCGCAGTTCGAAAACTGGGTGCAGAAGGACCTCTGGCCGGAAGCAAAGACAGGCGGCATTTCCGAGAAGACCTTCCAGGCCGCCTTCTCCGGCGTCACGCTGAACTGGAACCTGCCCGATCTCGCCCCGCCCGGCTTCCCGTCGCCGAAGGAGCAGAAGCAGACGCAGGCCGAATTTTCCTCGCCCGGTCCCTATTTCAACGAGGACCGGCTGAAGAGACTTGCCGTAACGGGACGCGGCTTTGCCGCGCAATATGGCTCGACGCTGAAGCGGATCGAGAAGACCTATGGCGTGCCGGGCTCGATCGTGCTTGCCATCTGGGGCCGGGAGACGGGCTTCGGGGCCGCGAAGATCCCGAATTCGGCGATCGAGGTACTGGCGACCAAGGCCTTCATGTCGTCGCGCAAGGAGATGTTCCGTACCGAGCTGCTGGCGGCACTGCACATTCTCGACGGCGGCGACGTCACACCCGTCGATTTCAAGAGCTCATGGGCCGGCGCGCTCGGCCAGCCGCAATTCATGCCGACGAGTTATCTGAAATATGCGGTGGATTTCGACGGCGACGGCCACCGCAACATCTGGACCTCGGTGCCGGATACGCTCGCCTCGATCGCCAACTATCTGGTCAAGAAGGGCTGGCAGCGCGATCGTGACTGGGGCTTCGAGGTATCGATACCCGAAGCGGTCTCCTGCGCGCAGGAGGGGCCTGATCTCGCAAAGCCGCTTTCGCACTGGGCCTCGCTCGGCATTGAGCGCATCTCCGGCAAGGCCTTTCCCTCAGGTGAGATGAAGGCTCAAGGGATGATGCTGGTGCCGGCCGGCCGCGACGGTCCGGAATTCATCGTCACGCCGAATTTCTACATCATCAAGGAGTATAACAACTCCGACCTCTACGCGCTCTATATCGGCAATCTCGCCGACCGGATCGCCTCGAACGGCGGCACCTTCGAGGGCGAATGGGGCGATGTCGGCAAGATGCTGCGTTCGGATGTCGCCGCCATGCAGAAGGCGCTGGAGCGCCAGGGTTATGACGTCGGCGGTTCCGACGGATTGCCGGGCTACAAGACGCGGCGCTCGATCGGCCAGTGGCAGGAGAAGAACGGCATGAAGCCGACATGTTTTCCCGAAGCCAGCATGAAGGGCAAGCTGAAGTAGCCGGCTTCACAGGCTGCGCTTCATGCCCATATGGCTGGCGACGAAGCCGAGCTTCTCGTAGAAGCGGATCGAGTCTTTCCGCGTTTTGTCCGATGTCAGCTGCACGAGGCCGCAGCCGCGCTCGACGCATTGGGCGACCGCCCATTCGATGAACTGCGCGCCGAGACCCGAACCGCGAAGCTCTCTTGCGACACGGACGCTTTCGATCTGACCGCGCCACATGCCGGTCCGGGAGAGGCCGGGAAGAAAGCTCAGCTGCAGGCAACCGACGACCTGGTCGGAGGCGTCGGTTGCGACAGCCAGCAGCTGGTTGGCATCCGCCTCGATCGCCGCGAAAGCCGAGAGATAACGCGCGTCAACGGGATCGGAGACAATTTCTCTGGCGGCGCCGAGATCGTCATCGGCGAGAAGCCGGACGATGGCGGCGAGATCGGATCGGTGGGCAAGCCTGAAACTGTGCATGGCTGGTCTCAATGATGCAGATCGATCGGCGCCTTGTGGAAGACATCGTCGTCTGGCGGGATGGCCTGGCGCTCGATCATGCGGTGGACATGGGGCGGGCCTTCGCCGCGGTGGAGCGCGCGCAGCCGGTCGATGTTTTCGGCGTCGGCCTGCGTGCGCCGCTGGTTGTGTCTTATATATTCGACCCAGGTCGGCGTATGGTAGGTCTCGGTCCACAGCCCGGGATTTTCGAGATCGCGCATCAGCGCCCAGTTGCGCGCGCCGTCCCGGATGCGGATGCGGCGGCGCTCGCCCATCAGCGCCATGAATTCCGCCAGGTCGTCGTCGGCGATCTGGTAGTCGACCTGAATGACGATCGGGCCGCTGCGCGGGGTGATGTCGAGGCTCAAGGCCGGCGCAGTGAAGCGGTTTAAGGGATCGAGATTGAGCGAGGCGAAGGCCGGCATGGAAAAGCGCAGGCCGATCGCAATGCCGAGCAGCATGACAACAGATGACATCAGCAGCGCATCGGCGACCCCATAGCGATCGGCGGCGACACCCCAGAGCCAGCTGCCGCCGGCGATGCCGCCGAAGGTGACGGTCTGGTAGAGCGACAGCGCGCGGCCGACCACCCAGCGCGGCGTCGACAGCTGCACGATGGTGTTGAAGAGCGACAACGCCGAGACCCAGCAGGCGCCGGAGACGAGCAAGCCGGCGGAGGTCAGCACGGCGCTCGGACTGTAGGCGGCGATGACGGCACTCAGCGCGAAACCGGCAAAGGCCAGGCGGATGATCGTCTCGCTGGACAGCGCCTGGCGAATTCTCGCACTCAGCACCGCACCACCGATCGCACCGATGCCGAAGGCGCCGAGCATGAAGCCATAGGTCAGCGGACCGCCGGCAACGAGATCGAGGGCGACGACCGGCAGCAGCGCCAGGATCGAGCTCGCGCCGATGCCGAAAACCAGCCCTCGCACGAGGACCTTTTCAAGATTGGGCGACATCGAGACATAACGCAGGCCGGCGAAGATGGCGCTGCCGAGCGCTTCGCGCGGCAGGGTGGAGACGGGCGTGCTCGGGCGCCAGCGCAGCAGGGCGTAGATCAGGGCGAGGTAACTTGCGGTGTTAACCGCAAAGGCCGCGGCGGCACCCGCTGCCGCCACAATGACGCCGCCGATCGCCGGGCCGACGCTGCGGGTGATGTTGAAGCCCATGCTGTTCAGCGTGACGGCGCCGGGCAGATCGGCGCGCGGCACCATATCGCCGACGGAGGCCTGCCAGGAGGGGTTGTTGAGCGCCGTGCCGCAGCCGATCAGGAAGGTGAAGAAGAGCAGCAGCCAGGGCGTGACCCAACCAAGAAGGGCCGACGCCGTCAGCAACGCCGAAACCGTCAGCATCATGCACTGCGCCGTCAGCATAACCCGGCGGCGATCAAAATTATCGGCCAACGCCCCCGATATCAGTGAAAACAGCATGATCGGCAGCGCTGTCGAGGTCTGCACCAGCGCGACCATGTCCTCCGAGGCGGTAATCGTCGTCATCATCCAGGCGGCACCCACCGCCTGGATCAGGCCGCCGAAATTCGAGGAAAGGCTGGCGAACCAGATGGTGCGGTAGGTATCGTGCCGCAAGGGCGCCAGTGTCGACGATGTATAGCCCACGATGTCTCCCGCTTTTGTTATTGTGTGCCAACGGCAATATATGCGGAAGACGATCGCTGGCCATAGGTCCGTTCTCCTCGCCCGGCATGAATTGGCGGAATCGCTCTCAGACCTTGCAATTCCGGAAAAACCCGACTATATGGCTCTCAAATTCTTGATCGCTTGATGAAGAGTGGGCCGCAAGGACCCGCTCTTTTTTATTAGCTCGATCGCCTGAACAGCTTGAAATTGCGAGGAGCGCCGCTTGTCGGACATGACAAACGCAGACAACGAACTTGAGCCGCGGCTGATTACCGAAACCGGGCTCGACCAGCGTCTTGCCGATATCATCGAACCGGTTCTCGTCGGCATGGGCTTCCGGCTGATCCGCGTGCGCATGCTGAACCAGAACGGCGCCACGATGCAGGTGATGGCCGAGCGCAATGACGGCACGATGACGGTTCAGGACTGCGAAGAAGTCTCGATGGCGATTTCTCCCGTCCTCGATGTGGAAGATCCGATCGATAAAGAGTATCATCTCGAGGTGTCTTCGCCCGGCATCGACCGTCCGATGGTGCGGAAATCCGATTTCGTCCGCTGGCAGGGCCACCTTGTAAAGTGCGAAACGTCGATCATGATCGGCAACCGCAAACGCTTCCGCGGCAAGATCGTCGAAGCAGACGCCGATGGATTCACGCTCGAGCGTGACCAGGTCGCCTATGGGGAAGAGCAGAAGGTCGTCATTCCCTTCACGGCGCTTAGCGATGCGAAGCTCATTCTGACCGACGATCTGATCCGCGATGCGTTGCGCGCCGACAAGCTGGCGAAAGCGCAGGCCGCGAACCAGAACGAAGCAGACGACCAGGAATAACCGATCAACAGACCGCTACAGGGACGGGAACCCTGGAGTAAAGACGGAGAAACAAGACAATGGCAGTCAGTGCGAACCGGCTCGAACTTCTGCAGATCGCAGATGCAGTGGCGCGCGAAAAAGTCATCGACCGGGAGATCGTGCTTGCCGCAATGGCCGATGCCATCCAAAAGGCGGCGCGCTCCCGTTACGGCACCGAATCCAACATCCGGGCCGACATCAATCCGAAGACCGGTGAAATCCGTCTGCAGCGTCTGCTCGAAGTGGTCGACAAGGCCGAGGATTATTCGACGCAGATCCCGCTAGAGCTTGCCCGCGACCGCAATCCGGACGCAGCCCTTGGCGATTTCATCGCCGATCCGCTGCCGCCGATGGATTTCGGCCGCATCGCCGCACAGTCCGCCAAGCAGGTGATCGTGCAGAAGGTGCGTGAAGCCGAGCGCGACCGCCAGTTCGACGAATTCAAGGATCGCGTCGGCGAAATCGTCAACGGCACCGTCAAGCGCGTC
Source organism: Rhizobium sp. NLR10b (assembly GCF_019685435.1). Classification (NCBI taxonomy): domain Bacteria; kingdom Pseudomonadati; phylum Pseudomonadota; class Alphaproteobacteria; order Hyphomicrobiales; family Rhizobiaceae; genus Rhizobium; species Rhizobium sp. NLR10b. The sequence goes on from NZ_JABDWV010000018.1 coordinate 113,245, forward strand.
GAATACGGCAACGTCATCGTCGATCTCGGCCGTGGTGAAGGCATCATCCGCCGCGACGAAATGATCCCGCGCGAGAACGTGCGCTATGGCGATCGCGTCCGTGCATACGTATATGATGTTCGTCGGGAGCAGCGCGGTCCGCAGATTTTCCTGTCGCGCACACATCCGCAGTTCATGGTGAAGCTCTTCACCATGGAAGTGCCTGAGATCTACGACGGCATCATCCAGGTGAAGTCGGTCGCCCGCGATCCGGGTTCGCGCGCCAAGATCGCGGTGATCTCGAACGACAGCTCGATCGATCCGGTCGGCGCCTGCGTCGGTATGCGCGGCTCGCGCGTCCAGGCCGTCGTCGGCGAACTCCAGGGTGAGAAGATCGACATCATCCCCTGGAGCCAGGACCCGGCGACCTTCGTCGTCAACGCCCTGCAGCCGGCGGAAGTGGCCAAGGTCGTTCTCGACGAGGACGCCGAGCGCATCGAAGTCGTCGTTCCCGACGAGCAGCTGTCGCTTGCGATCGGCCGCCGCGGCCAGAATGTCCGCCTCGCTTCGCAGCTGACCGGCTGGGATATCGATATCATGACGGAGGCCGAGGAATCGGAACGCCGTCAGAAGGAATTCAACGAGCGCACCAACCTGTTCATGGATTCGCTCGACGTCGACGAGATGGTCGGCCAGGTTCTGGCGTCGGAAGGCTTTGCCGCTGTCGAAGAACTTGCCTATGTCGATCTCGACGAAATCTCCTCGATCGACGGTTTCGACGAAGAGACGGCGCAGGAAATCCAGCAGCGCGCTCGCGAATTCCTCGAGCGTCTCGAAGCCGAGATGGACGAGAAGCGCAAGGCGCTCGGCGTTGAGGACGAGCTGCGCCAGATCGATGGCATGACCGCCCAGATGATGGTGGCGCTCGGCGAGGACGGCATCAAGACGATCGAGGACTTTGCCGGTTGTGCGGCCGATGACCTCGTCGGCTGGACGGAACGCAAGAACGGCGAAACGAAAAAATTCGAAGGACTGTTCTCGAAGTTCGACGTCTCGCGTGTCGAGGCCGAGCAGATGATCGTGCAGGCCCGCCTCGCGGCCGGCTGGATCACCGAAGAGGACCTGGCGAAGGGGACCGAGGAAGAGGTCATCGAAGCCGAACAGGAAGCATGATGACCGCGCATGAGCCGAACGTTCTTCCTGAGGACGACGATCTTGCAGGGTATGACGTGAACGGACGCATGTGCATCGTGACGCGCGAAAGCGGATCGCCGGAGGAGCTGATCCGCTTCGTCGCGGCTCCCGACGGAACCGTCGTCGCCGACCTGAAGCGCGAGCTTCCGGGGCGCGGCTGCTGGGTGAAGGCCGACCGGTCGCTGGTCGACAGGGCGGTGGCGAAAAAGCTGTTCGCCCGGGCGCTGAAAACGGAAGTGAAGGCAGCAGACGATCTCGGCGCGAGCGTCGACCGGCTGCTGGCGGCGCAAGTGATGCAGATGATGAACATGGCGCGCAAGGCCGGCCAGTTCGTCAGCGGCGCCTCGAAAGTGGATGCCGCAGTCAGAAGTGGAGCAGCCCTTGCGGTGTTTCACGCCACTGACGCAGCGGATGATGGAGTGCGAAAAATCGACCAGGCCCGCAAGGCCTGGCACCTCGGAATGGAGACCGAGGAGGAGATACCTTCCTACCGTTTCTTCTCGGAGAGCGAAATGGAAGGCCTGATGAGCCAGAATGCTTTTATCCATGCCGCAGTGCTTGCAGGGCAGGCGGGTGAGGGTGTAGTGAAGCGCGCAAAGATGCTCGAACAGTACCGTATTGGCGGTCAGTCCCGGGCAGCGGGCGGCGCTGGCCGGCAACAACAATGAGGCGGTCACCGGCATCGGCCGGTCTCATTCTCATTGATCGACAGTATTTGAACGACAGGGTCTGATCTAGTCATCGCTCCCTGTCCGAAGGAACGGGAACGAATGACCGATAGTAACGACGACAAGACACTCAGCGTAACGGGCAAGAAGACGCTCACCCTGAAACCATCGGGGATGAGCCAGGGCACCGTTCGCCAGGATATGGGTCGGGGTCGCACCAAGGCGGTCGTGGTCGAGACCCGCAAGCGGCGCCCGATGCGCCCGGAAGACGAAAAGCCGATCACGCCTGCAGCCCCCGCAGCTCCGGTTCGCGCAGCCGAACCGGCGCCGGCACCTGCTCAGGCGCGTCCGCAGCAGTCGACGCCGGCACCGCGGATTCATCAGCCCGGCGGCAGCCAAGCCAACCAGCGTCCGCAGCAGTCCTATCAGCAGCCGCGTCCGAACGATCGCCCGCGCCCTGTCGTGCTGAACCATCTGTCGCCTGAGGAAATGGATGCGCGCCGCCGTGCGCTCGCCGAATCTCAGGCGCGTGACGCCCAAGATGCGATCCGCCGCGCCGAGGAAGAAAAGCGCCGCGCCGCCGAAGAGGCTGTCCGCAAGGCAGCTGAAGCGGAGGAAGCCGCACGCAGAGCCGTCGAAGAGGCAGCCCTGCAGGCCGAAGCGGCCGCCGCTGCCGCCGCCGAACCGGTAGCCGCTGCTGCAGCGCCGGCTCCCGCTACGGCCGAGGCTCGCCCGAACACGACCCCGCGCCCGGCAGCACCCGCGCCGGCAGCACGCCGGCCCGATGCCGACGGAGCAGCCGCTCGCCCGGCGCCCGGCGCGCCCGCTGGCGTGCGCGGCCGTCGCAATGACGGCGACGATGACGACCGTGGCGCTTCGCGCAGCGGTCCGGCGCGCGGCCGCGTCGTTCGCCCCGAACCTGCAAAACCGGTGACGACCCGTCCGAAAACGGATGAGGAGCGCCGTCGCGGCAAGCTGACGATCACCACCGCCGACGTCGACGGTGAGGACGCCGGCCGCAGCCGTTCGCTTTCGGCGATGCGCCGCCGGCAGGAGAAGTTCCGCCGCAGCCAGATGCAGGAGACTCGCGAGAAGATTTCCCGCGAAGTCGTCCTGCCGGAGACCATCACCATTCAGGAACTGTCGCAGCGCATGTCCGAACGCGCCGTCGACGTCATCAAGTACCTGATGAAGGAAGGCCAGATGATGAAGCCGGGCGACGTCATCGACGCCGACCTTGCCGAACTCATCGCCGGCGAATTCGGCCATACCGTCAAGCGTGTCTCTGAATCCGACGTCGAACTCGGCATCTTTGACATCGCCGATGTCGAAGGCGACCGCGTTTCGCGTCCGCCCGTCGTCACCATCATGGGCCACGTCGACCACGGCAAGACCTCGCTGCTCGACGCCATCCGCCATGCCAACGTGGTTGCCGGCGAAGCCGGCGGCATCACGCAGCACATCGGCGCCTATCAGGTGGAACAGAACGGCCAGAAGATCACCTTCATCGACACCCCCGGCCACGCCGCCTTCACGGCGATGCGTGCCCGCGGCGCGCAGGCGACCGACATCGCGATCCTGGTCGTGGCAGCCGACGACAGCGTCATGCCGCAGACGATCGAATCGATCAATCACGCCAAGGCGGCCGGTGTTCCGATCATCGTGGCGATCAACAAGATCGACAAGCACGAAGCCGATCCGCAGAAGGTGCGCAACCAGCTTCTGCAGCACGAAGTCTTCGTGGAATCGATGGGCGGTGAAACGCTTGACGTCGAAGTGTCGGCCAAGACAGGCAAGAACCTCGACAAGCTGCTCGAAGCCGTTCTGCTGCAGGCGGAAATCCTTGACCTCAAGGCCAATCCGAACCGCACCGCGGAAGGTACCGTCATCGAAGCTCAGCTCGACCGCGGCCGCGGCTCGGTTGCCACGGTTCTCGTTCAGAACGGTACGCTGAAGCCGGGCCAGATCATCGTCGCAGGCGATGTCTGGGGCCGTGTGCGCGCGCTCGTCAACGACAAGGGCGAGCATATGAAGGAAGCACCGCCGGCGATGCCCGTCGAAGTGCTTGGCCTTTCCGGCACGCCGCAGGCGGGTGACAAGTTCGCCGTCGTCGAGAGCGAAAGCCGCGCCCGCGAAATCTCGGAATACCGTCAGCGTCTTGCCCGCGACAAGGCGGCTGCCCGCCAGTCGGGACAGCGCGGTTCGCTGGAACAGATGATGACGCAGATGCAGAGCACCGGCATCAAGGAGTTCCCGCTCGTCATCAAGGGCGACGTGCAGGGTTCGATCGAAGCGATTGCCGGCGCGCTGGAAAAGCTCGGCACCGACGAGGTCCGTGCCCGCATCGTCCATTCGGGCGCAGGCGGCATCACCGAGTCGGATATTTCGCTCGCCGAAGCCTCGAACGCGGCCATCATCGGCTTCAACGTTCGCGCCAATGCGCAGGCACGCCAGTTCGCCGAGCGCCAGGGCATCGAGATCCGCTACTACAACATCATCTACGACCTCGTGGATGACGTGAAGGCAGCGATGTCGGGCCTCCTGTCTCCGGAACGGCGCGAGACCTTTATCGGCAATGCCGAAATCCTGGAGGTGTTCAACATCACCAAGGTCGGCAAGGTGGCCGGTTGCCGCGTTGTCGAAGGCAAGGTCGAGCGCGGGGCGGGTGTGCGCCTCATCCGCAACGACGTCGTCGTTCACGAAGGCAAGCTCAAGACCCTCAAGCGCTTCAAGGACGAAGTCTCCGAAGTGCCGATGGGCCAGGAGTGCGGCATGGCCTTCGAAAACTACGAAGACATGCGCGTCGGCGACGTCATCGAGTGCTTCCGCGTCGAACATATCACACGCACGCTCTGATCCTCGGCGTTACAGCAGCTTGACAAAAGCCATCCGCTCTCCGGCGGGTGGCTTTTCTATCTGCCGGCTTGACCTTTTCGGCCAAAAGAGTCATGGACGCTCTCCTTTGACGGGTTCGATTCCCAGCCGCATCGGCAAACAGAGATAACAATGACCAGACCAACATCCTCCGCGCCTTCGCAGCGCATGCTGCGCGTTGGCGAACAAGTCCGCGCCGCGATCACCCAGGTGTTGCAGCGCGGTGAAGTGCGTGACGACATCATCGAGGCGACCGTGATTTCGATCTCCGAAGTGCGCATGTCGCCCGATCTCAAGATCGCCACGGCTTATGTGACGCCGCTCGGCGTTTCCGACCACAGCATCGTCATCGAGGCGTTGAACCGCCATGCGAAGTTCATCCGCGGCCGGCTCGGGCCCCAGCTTCGGCAGATGAAATACATGCCGGAGGTGCGCTTCCGCGACGACACCAGCTTCGACAATTACAAGAAGATCGACGAGCTGCTGCGTTCGCCCGAGGTGAGCCGAGATCTCGATGGCGACAACGACGAACAGTAACAGAAGAGACTGATGTCCAAACCACGCAAACCCAAGGGCCGACCGATTTCCGGCTGGCTGATTCTCGACAAGCCGGTGGATTTCGGCTCGACGGAAGCCGTTTCCAAGATCAAGTGGCTCTATAAGGCGCAGAAGGCCGGCCATGCCGGCACGCTCGATCCGCTGGCCTCCGGCATGCTGCCGATCGCGCTCGGCGATGCAACCAAGACCGTTCCCTATGTGATGGACGGCCGCAAGATCTATGAATTCACGGTGAGCTGGGGCGAGGAGCGCGCCACCGACGATCTCGAAGGCGAGGTCACTGAGAGTTCGAACAAGCGGCCGAGCGAACAGCAGATTCGCGATATCCTGCCCAAATATATCGGCACCATCAGCCAGGTGCCGCCGCAGTTTTCCGCCATCAAGATAGCGGGAGAACGCGCCTACGACCTGGCGCGCGACGGCGAAGCCGTCGAGATCCCCTCGCGGGAAGTGGAAATCTTCCGGCTGACCCTGCTTGCCTGCCCGGACGCCAATACCGCGCATTTCGAAGTGGAATGCGGCAAGGGCACCTATGTCAGGGCGCTTGCCCGCGATTTTGGCCGCGAACTCGGCTGCTACGGACATATATCAGGGCTGCGGCGCACTTTTGTCGCGCCCTTTTCGGAAGAGGTCATGGTTCCGCTCGCAAACCTCGTGGCGCTGGAATCGATCGAGGATATGGATGAGCGGCTCGCCGCCCTCGATGCGCTGCTGATCGACACCTGCGAAGCATTGTCGGCCCTGCCCCATCTCGTCATCAACGACGACCAGGCGCACCGGCTGAAGATGGGTAATCCGATCCTGGTGCGCGGCCGCGATGCGCCGATTGCCGAAAGCGAAGCCTATGCGACGGCACGCGGCAGGCTGATCGCGATCGGCGAAATCGGCCAGGGCGAGTTTCGACCGAAGCGGGTTTTCGCCTGAATCCGTACCACTGACGATTGTCAGGCGGTAGCGATACGATATCCTTGCCCTTGGGCCATGGTGGCTCGAGGGGAAAACCATGCGTAGAATCGCGAAAGTACTGACGTTCTTTTCGTTGTTCCTGATCGTTGCCGGCGCCCAAGCCACCGAACGATGGGCCGAGCTTCCCGCCTTTCCTTCAATGCCCACGCCGAAGACGAGCGGCATGGCTGATGTGAACGACATCAAGATGTATTACGCCGAATATGGTGAAGGCGATCCGATCCTCTTCATCCATGGCGGTCTTGGAAATGCCGACGTCTGGGGTCATCAGGTGGCGGAGTTTGCTCGGGATCATCTGGTCATCGTCGCCGACAGCCGCGGTCACGGCCGGTCGACACGTAGCGGGCAGGCTTTCGGCTACGATCTGATGACCTCGGACTACGTTGCCCTTCTCGACTATCTGAAGATCGACAAGGTGACGCTCGTGGGATGGTCGGACGGCGGCATCATCGGCATCGACATGGCGATGAACCATCCGGAAAAGCTGACCCGCGTTATCGCTCAGGCGGCCAACGTCACGACGGACGGCGTTAAGGGCGACGTTTTGGAGAACAAGACCTTCAGCCACTATATCGAGGTTGCCGGTGACCAGTACAGAAAGCTTTCGCCGACGCCGACCGAATACGAGGCCTTCGTCACCCAGATCTCTCAGATGTGGGCGACGCAGCCGAACTGGACGGCGGCGGACCTTGGAAAGATCACCGTACCCGTCACGCTTGCGATCGGCGATCACGATGAAGCCGTCAAGCTCGACCATACGGAGATGATGGCAAAGGAGATCCCGGGCGCAAAACTTGTCATCCTCAAGGATGCCAGCCATTTCGCCATGCTGCAGGATCCCGGCGGTTATGATGCGATGATCCGGGACGCCATGGCCGGCCGTTGAAAGCGGCTGCGGGAGCCCCCTCTTTCCATCGCTGCATATTTGGTTTATAGGCAGCGCCAGCGTCAGGTCCGCCTGCTCGCATTCACGGCCAAAGCTGGACGACATCCCGGCTTTTGGCGACGTCTTCTCCTCTCATAGAAAGGAACGTCCGATGTCGATCACTGCTGAGCGCAAGGCTGCGCTGATCAAGGAATACGCAACCGCCGAAGGCGATACCGGTTCTCCGGAAGTCCAGGTCGCGATCCTGACCGAGCGCATCAACAACCTGACCGAACACTTCAAAGACCACAAGAAGGATAACCATTCCCGCCGTGGCCTGCTGACGATGGTTTCGAGCCGCCGCTCGCTTCTTGATTATCTCAAGAAGAAGGATGAAGGCCGCTATTCCAAGCTGATCAACAGCCTGGGTATCCGCCGCTAAAATTATCCGGCGGGCGCTTTTAAGCGTCCGCCGGATCTGTTTCGGGACGACGCTCCCGATGAAATGTTCCGCCCGCGCCCTATCTCATGCGGTGGAACGACCGGCAGACCCGGATGGGCCGGTTCTGCCAAACCAACCGCTGACCTGTCATGGGGCAGGATTGCCGGATGCTTTCGGCCAAAGCTCTCCAAGGCTTTGGCCCAAGTTTCTCAGGAACTCTCACGTTCGAGAAACTGCCGATGAAAAGCCTCCCGTTGTCTTGCCCGTGATACGTCACATTGATTGCGGTCGACTGTGCGCTGCGCCCTGAAATCGGCGATGGCGCGTGCTCCCGCATTGAAGGACAAGATATGTTTGATACACACACAGTGGAAATCGAGTGGGCCGGCCGCCCGCTGAAGCTCGAAACCGGCAAGATCGCCCGTCAGGCCGACGGTGCGGTTCTCGCCACTTACGGCGAGACCGTCGTTCTTGCCACCGTCGTCTCTGCCAAGGCGCCGAAGCCCGGGCAGGACTTCTTTCCGCTCACCGTCAACTACCAGGAAAAGACCTATGCAGCCGGCAAGATCCCCGGCGGCTATTTCAAGCGTGAAGGCCGTCCGAGCGAAAACGAGACTCTCGTTTCCCGCCTGATCGACCGCCCGATCCGCCCGCTCTTCCCGGAAGGCTACAAGAACGACACCCAGGTCGTCGTCACCGTCGTCCAGCACGACCTTGAAAACAATCCTGACATCCTGTCCATGATCGCCTCTTCGGCGGCGCTGACGCTTTCCGGCGTTCCCTTCATGGGCCCGGTCGGCGGCGCGCGCGTCGGCTACATCAACGGCGAATATGTTCTCAACCCGCATCTCGACGAGATGGATGAGTCGAGCCTCGACCTCGTCGTCGCCGGCACCTACGACGCCGTGCTGATGGTCGAGTCCGAAGCCAAGGAACTGCCCGAAGACGTCATGCTCGGCGCCGTCATGTTCGGCCACAAAGGCTTCCAGCCGGTTCTCGACGCGATCATCAAGCTCGCCGAAGTCGCCGCCAAGGAGCCGCGCGACTTCCAACCGGAAGACTATTCCGAGCTCGAAGGCGAGATGCTGAAGCATTTCGAAGCAGAACTGCGCGAAGCTTACAAGATCACCCAGAAGGCTGACCGCTACGCCGCCGTCGACGCCGTCAAGGCAAAGGTCAAGGCGCATTTCCTCCCCGAGGAAGGCGAAGCCAAGTATACGGCCGAAGAAGTCGGCGCGATCTTCAAGCACCTGCAGGCCAAGATCGTCCGTTGGAACATCCTCGACACCAAGAGCCGCATCGACGGCCGCGACCTTGAAACCGTTCGTCCGATCGTTTCGGAAGTCGGCCTTCTGCCGCGCACGCATGGCTCGGCGCTCTTCACGCGCGGCGAAACGCAGGCGATCGTGGTTGCCACGCTTGGCACTGGAGAAGACGAGCAGTATGTCGACAGCCTGACCGGCATGTACAAGGAGCGCTTCCTGCTCCATTACAACTTCCCTCCCTTCTCGGTTGGTGAGACCGGCCGCATGGGGTCCCCGGGTCGCCGCGAGATCGGCCACGGCAAGCTCGCATGGCGTGCGATCCGTCCGATGCTGCCGTCGGCGGAGCAGTTCCCCTACACGCTGCGCGTCGTTTCCGAGATCACCGAATCCAACGGCTCGTCCTCGATGGCAACCGTCTGCGGCACGTCGCTGGCGTTGATGGATGCCGGTGTCCCGCTGGCGAAGCCGGTTGCTGGTATCGCCATGGGCCTGATCCTGGAAGGCGATCGCTTCGCCGTCCTCTCCGATATCCTCGGTGATGAAGATCATCTCGGCGACATGGACTTCAAGGTTGCCGGTACGGCCGATGGCATCACTTCGCTGCAGATGGACATCAAGATCGCCGGTATCACCGAGGAGATCATGAAGGTCGCTCTCGGCCAGGCCAAGGGCGGTCGCGCCCATATCCTCGGCGAAATGGCCAAGGCCATCACCGAAAGCCGCGGCCAGCTCGGCGAATTCGCTCCGCGCATCGAAGTGATGAACATCCCGGTCGACAAGATCCGCGAAGTCATCGGCTCCGGCGGCAAGGTCATCCGCGAAATCGTCGAAAAGACCGGCGCGAAGATCAACATCGAGGACGACGGCACCGTCAAGATCGCCTCCTCTTCCGGCAAGGAAATCGAAGCGGCGCGCAAGTGGATCCACTCGATCGTCGCCGAGCCTGAAATCGGCCAGATCTATGAGGGCACTGTCGTCAAGACCGCCGACTTCGGCGCCTTCGTCAACTTCTTCGGCGCCCGCGACGGCCTCGTTCATATTTCGCAGCTCGCTTCCGAGCGCGTCGCCAAGACGACTGACGTCGTCAAGGAAGGCGACAAGGTCTGGGTCAAGCTGCTCGGCTTCGACGAACGCGGCAAGGTTCGTCTGTCGATGAAGGTTGTCGACCAGGCCACCGGCCAGGAGATCCCGAACGAGAAGAAGAAGGAAGAAGCGGCCGAATAAGCCGCCTCCGCCAGCTTTAGAGCTTTTCCGGGCGCGGGAATCTTCCGCGCCCCTTTTCTATTCTAAATGAGACGAGACCGATGAGCCGCGAAACGTTGAAGACCCTATTCCATCCGTTTGCCAGCGGTACAATCCAGCCGCCCGGCGAAGGCGAGCGTGTGCTCTTTCTCGGCGCCGAAGCAGGCTTTGCGCTGCCGGAAGGTTTTGCCGCCTCGCTCAGCGCCATCCAGGGCTTCCGGCCGCTCTACCGCCAGCTGCTGGCGCAGCGGATCGAAGCCACACCTGAGATCGACGGCGAGGACTATGACGCAGCACTCGTGCTCTGCACCAAGCACAAAGGCGAGAACGAGGCCAACCTCGCCGCCGCGATCGCCCGCACCCGGGCCGGCGGGCTGATCGTCGTCGCCGGCGCCAAGGAAGACGGCGTCCAGCCGCTGCGCAAGCGGATGGAAGGTTTCGGCCTCGCCATCGACCACATGCCGAAATATCACGGCGTCGCCTTCTGGTTCGGACGGCCGGCCGAGGCCGGCGGCATCATCTCCAAACTGGCAAAGGCGCCGGTGCGCGTCGATAATCGCTTCCATGCGACAGCCGGCATGTTCTCGCATGATCGGATCGATGCCGGATCGGAACTGCTCGCCTCGCGCCTGCCGCAGGATTTTACCGGCGACGTCGCAGATTTCGGCGCCGGATGGGGCTATCTCTCGGTCGAGATGGCACAGAGATCGCGCGGGCTGGCCCGCCTTGACCTCTATGAGGCCAATCACGCGGCCCTGGAGGCCGCGCGGGGTAACCTGGCGGAGAACTGCCCGAACGCGCCAGCGCGCTTCTTCTGGCACGATCTGGCGGGCGAGCCGGTCAAGGACAAATACGACCTCGTCATCATGAACCCGCCCTTCCACGAGGGCCATGCCGCCGAGCCATCGCTCGGCCAGGCGATGATCAAGACAGCCGCCTCCGCCGTTCGCGGCGGCGGCAGGCTGATGCTGGTCGCCAATCGCGGCCTGCCTTATGAGCCTGTTCTGGCAGCGAACTTCAGGGAAAGCGGCGAAACCTGCCGCAATGCCCGCTTCAAGGTTCTGTGGGCGAAGAAATAAGGCTCAGGCCGCTTCGACCCCGAGTTCTTACCCGCAAAACAAAAGGCCGTGCGCAGAGGATGCGCACGGCCTTTGAATTTCAATCAGCGGCGTTTATTCGACGTCGGCGTTGCGCAGGGTCTCCAGCGTTGGCATCGAGGTGATGTTGAAGCCGGCATCGACGAAGTGGATTTCGCCGGTGACGCCGGCGGAGAGGTCGGAGAGCAGGTAGAGCGCCGAGCTGCCGACCTGATCGATGGTCACGGTCTTGCGCAGCGGCGCATTACGCTGGTTCCAGGAGAGGATCGCGCGCGCGTCCGAAATTCCGGCGCCGGCCAGCGTGCGGATCGGGCCGGCGGAAATGCCGTTGACGCGGATGCCGCGCGGGCCGTAATCGGCAGCGAGATAACGCACCGAAGCCTCGAGCGCCGCCTTGGCGACACCCATGACATTGTAATTCGGAATGACGCGCGTCGAGCCGTTATAGGTCAGTGTCAGCATCGCGCCACTGCCTTCCATCAGCGGAGCGCAGCGCTTGGCGATCTCGGTGAAGGAGAAGCAGGAGATGACCATGGTGCGGCTGAAATTCTCCCGCGTCGTATCGGCGTAGAGGCCCTTCAGCTCGTTCTTGTCCGAGAAGCCGATGGCATGGACGATAAAATCGAGCTTGCCCCAGCGCTCGCCGAGCGCGTCGACCACGGCATCGACGGAAGTGATGTCCTCGACGTCGCAAGGCAGCACGAAATCCGAGCCGACTTCGGCGGCCAGCGGCCGGACGCGCTTGCCGAGCGCATCGCCCTGATAGGTGAAGGCGAGGTCCGCCCCCTGTGCGGCGAGCGCTTTTGAAATCCCCCAGGCAATCGAATGGTTGTTTGCGACGCCCATGATGAGGCCGCGCTTACCCTGCATGATTCCAGTCATGTTGTTATCCGTTATAGCGCTGGAAGACGAGCGTGGCGTTCGTCCCGCCAAAGCCGAAGGAATTGGAGAGAGCGATATCGATCTTCGCATTGTCGATTCGCTTGCGCACAATCGGCACACCTTCGAATTCGGGATCGAGCTCGGCGATATGGGCGCTTTCGCCGATGAAACCTTGCTGCATCATCAGCAGGGAATAGATCGATTCCTGCACGCCGGCCGCACCGAGCGAATGGCCCGTCAGCGACTTGGTCGATTGGATATGCGGGATCTTGGTGCCGAACACCTCGCGGATGGCGCCGATTTCCTTGCTGTCGCCGACCGGCGTCGATGTGCCGTGGGTGTTGATATAGTCGACATCGCCTTTGACGGTGGAAAGCGCCTGGCGCATGCAGCGGACAGCGCCCTCGCCCGAGGGAGCGACCATGTCGTAACCATCAGAGGTGGCGCCGTAGCCGACGATTTCGGCGTAGATTTTGGCGCCGCGGGCCTTGGCGTGCTCCAGCTCCTCCAGCACCAGCACGCCGGCGCCGCCGGCGATGACGAAACCGTCGCGGTTGACGTCATAGGCGCGCGAGGCAGTATCGGGCGTGTCGTTATATTTGGAGGACATGGCCCCCATCGCGTCGAAGAGGTTGGACATCGTCCAGTCGAGATCTTCGTGGCCGCCGGCAAACATCATGTCCTGCTTGCCCCACTGGATCATTTCAGTGGCATTGCCGATGCAATGCGCCGAGGTCGAGCAGGCCGACGAGATCGAATAGTTGACGCCGTGGATCTTGAACCAGGTGGCGAGTGTGGCCGATGCGGTTGACGACATCGCCTTCGGCACGGCGAAGGGGCCGATGCGCTTCGGGCTGTGGTTCTTTACGGTGATCTCGGCCGCCTCGATGAGTGTGCGGGTGGACGGGCCACCGGATCCCATGATGATGCCGACGCGCTCGTTCTGTGCGTAGTCCGTCTCTTCCAGACCGGAATCGGCGATCGCCTGCTTCATGGCGACATGGTTCCAGGCGCCGCCCTGCGACAGGAAGCGCATGGCGCGGCGATCGACCAGTTCGCCAAGTTCCGCCTGGCCGAGCTTGGGGCTGCCCCAGACCTGGCACTTGAAGCCGTGTTCGGCGAAATCGTTGGAAAAGGAGATACCCGACTTTGCCTGGCGCAAGGATTCGGTGACTTCGGCCGCATCGCTTCCGATCGAGGAAACGATACCCAGACCCGTGACAACTACCCGTCTCATCTGATCAAACCTTTGTTGTTTTCGTCAGCCGCTCGAAATGCGGTTTCAGGCGGTCTTGTCTTTCGATAGACCGACGCGAAGGTCGGACGCCTGGTATATGGTCTCGCCATCCGCCTTCAGCCAGCCATCGGCCGTGCCGAGCACGAGGCGACCGCGCATGACGCGCTTGAAGTCGATGCCGTATTCGATCAGCTTCGTATGCGGCCGGACCATGCCCTTGAATTTCACTTCGCCGGTTGAAAGCGCCATGCCGCGACCTTCCTCGCCAAGCCAGCCCAGGAAGAAACCGGTCAGCTGCCACATGCCGTCGAGGCCGAGGCAGCCAGGCATGATCGGATTGCCTTCGAAATGGCAGGGAAAATACCAGTCGTCGGGGCGTACATCGTATTCGGCCCTGAGATAGCCCTTGTCGAAGGCGCCGCCCGTTTCGGAAATGTCCGTGATGCGGTGAACCATCAGCATGGGCGGCAGCGGCAGCTGCGCATTACCGGGTCCGAACAGCTCGCCATGGGCGCAAGCGATGAGTTCTTCATACGAGAAGCTGGACTGTCTGGTGGTCATAAAATTTCTTTTTCCCCCCGCGTGAAGCCGATGGATGTGAACGTGTAGTCCAAGTTCTTCAGAAAATGAAGCACAAGCAAGGCAGCTTCATTCATCGGTTTGGACCAGGCTTACGCCATTATTTGGTGGTCGCATACAGGAAGGCCAGAGCTGCGACCAGACCTATTTGCATCAAAAGCCCGTTTTTGCCGCGTTTGTCAGGCTCTTGTCCCCACTGAACTATTGAAAGGCTCCGATGCAAAAGTTATACCGCTTGAAGAAACATGATTGCTTTATGCAGGAATAATCGGAGTTGGTGTTGATGACGGGTGCACTCCCGATCGCAATAGAGGTAAGGCTGCGCGGCGCGGGCCTTCGCCCCACACGCCAGCGCGTCGCGCTCGGCGACCTCCTGTTTGCCAAGGGCGACCGGCATTTGACCGTCGAGGAACTGCATGAGGAGGCGGTTGCCGCCGGGGTGCCGGTTTCGCTGGCGACCGTCTATAACACGCTGCACCAGTTCACCGAAGCCGGTCTCATCCGCGTTCTCGCCGTCGAGAGCGCCAAGACCTATTTCGACACCAATGTTTCCGACCACCACCATTTCTTCATCGAAGGCCATAACGAGGTGCTCGACATTCCCGTCAGCAACCTGACGATCGGCAATCTGCCGGAGCCGCCCGAAGGTTTGGAGATCGCTCATGTCGACGTGGTGATCCGCCTGCGAGCCAAGCAAGGCTGACGGCGACCAAAAGGCTCACATCACATCGTCGGGATGCCGCCCGGGCTTGTGTTTGTAGATCGGGAAGGTCCAGCCGAACCAAAGGGCGCCGCCGCGAACGGCAAAGGCCGCCACAACGCCGCAGCCGGAGGCGAGATAGAGCGGCATTCCCAACGCATTGGCGAGCGTGAACACGCCGGCCCCGACCAGCGCCGCCGTCACATAGATTTCCGGCCGCAACAGCACCGAAGGCTCGTTTGCCATCAGATCGCGCAGGATGCCGCCGAAGGTCGCCGTCAGTGTGCCGGTGACGATCGCGATGGTCGGCGAGCCGGTAGCGGCAAGTCCCTTGGCGGCACCCAGAACGCAATAGGCGGCAAGGCCGATCGCATCCAGCCAGATCAGCAGGCGATAGCGCGATTCCAGCAGATGGGCGGTGAAGAAGACAATCACGCCCATGATGCAGCAGACGAGGATATAGGCAGGGTTCAGCACCCAGAAGACCGGTACACGGCCGAGCACGATGTCGCGCACGGTGCCGCCGCCGGTTCCCGTGACCATGGCAAAAAACAGAAAGCCGATCAGATCGAGCTGCTTGCGCGAGGCGGCGAGCGCGCCTGTCGCGGCAAACAGCGCAATGCCGGCATAATCGAGATAGACGAGCAAGGACATGCGGACCCCGGAGCCGGCGAACAGTTTCCGGAAAGAACCATGGCGGCAAGGGCGGCGCAAGGCGGCGCGGCGATAAAGCATCAGTCTTTATTCGATGTATGTCGTATCCCGAAACCGCTGCATGGTTTTAGGCGACATGCCTTGGCTTCAGAGCCTTTGTCCAAAAGAGGAAAGCCCGTGAAAACGCTGGTGCTCGCCGTTCTCAATATTGTCCTGCTGCTCGCCATGCCGGTAGCCGCGCTTGCCCAGCAATCGCTGATCTCCGACCCCGAAATCTACGAGAAGAAGCATTTCCAGGAACAGTGCAAAGCGGCCGAATTCGCCGACGGCTTCGTTATCAGGCAGGACATCAACAATGACGGGCTGATCGACGCCGTGGTCAATGAGGGCCAGCTGACCTGCGACGGGCAGAAGGAGCCGCAATGCAACGACGACGGCTGCACCTATAATTTCTATCTGCAGGTCGCCGAAGGCGGTTATTTCATGATCGCGACGGCACAGATCTACGGCTACGACTTCGTCCAGCGCTTCGGCAACATGGTGCTGGCGATGAAGATGCATCCGCGTTTCTGCGACCGCACCGAAGGCGATCCCTGCATCGTGACCGCGCGTGTGCGCGGCACGAAATTCGTCACCATCTCGAAGAAATAAGCTTAGCGCGGATAAAGCTCCGACGTCCGGCCGGCGAGATAGTAGCCGACCAGGCCGTACCATTCGCGGATCGCCGTTGCCATATTCTGGGCGTTGAGGTTCGGCTGAGTGAAATCCAGGTTCAGCCGAACCTGCCCGTCGGTGCGATAGTCGGTCGGCCAGGGCACGATGTCGATGCCGAGCTTACGGAAGATGCCGACGGAACGCGGCATATGGAAGCCCGAGGTGATCAGCAGGCACTGGGAAAGGCCGTGGCCCGCGAGGACTTCTTTTGTATTGACGGCGTTTTCGAAGGTGGTGCGCGATTGCCGCTCCTCGATCAGGCGATCCTTGCTGACGCCGAAGAGCGGGAAGAAGCGCTCGGATGCCGCCGCATCGCCTTCGTAAATGCCCGAGAGTGAGCCGTCGCCGCCCGAGATCAGAATGCGCGACTGCGGAAACTTCTGCGCGAGCCGCAGCGCTTCGATGAAGCGGTCGGCGGCAGGATTGAATTCAATGCCGTGGCGCGCCGTATTCACCTCGTTTTCGAAGGCGCCGCCGAGCACGATCATGCATTGCAGGCTGTCGGGATCGGCGGCAGGTTTGGCGAAGCGCTGCTCGAGCCCCTGCATCAGAAGGTTGCCGGCCGTGGTGTAGAGCGTGATGAAGAGGATGAGGGCTGAAGCCATCGCGCCGAGGACGCTTGAGCTGTGCCAGCGCAGAAGTCCGGCGGCAAAGGCGAAGAAGACGAGAAGGAATGCCAGCGACAGCGGCTGGGCAAAAATCCAGACAAGCTTGGAAATGACGAACAAGACCTACTCCTTGAGGATGGGCGCGCGTCCTTCCTATCCGATTCGGCGGTAACAGGAATGCGACGGTCCTATCGCTAGCGCAGGGCGCCCGTGTGATGCGGCGCGAGCTTCTGGTTGAAGCGCCGCTGAAGCGGCCGGGGAATGAACATGGCGACAAGCGCCAGCGCCATGGCAAAGATGGAGACCAGCCACAAGGCATGGGCGCCGGTCAACCGGGTCAGGACGGCACCGGCGATCGCGCCGAGCATCATGCCGCCCCAGGGGACGAGCTGGATCGTCCATTCGACACGGCGATCGCCGATAATCCAGCGGCCGATGCCGCGGCCGAAACGCGACAGTGCGCCTGTGACATAAGTCAGGCCGATCGGCAGGCCTTCGATATGTTCGACGGCGGCGTTCACCATGCCCATGGAACAAACGATCATGTAGAACCGCACCAACATCAGGCTCTCAGCCGTCGTCATCGAAGCAAGCGCCAGAACGGCCCCGACGCAGCCGAGAACGACGAAGATGCGCCGCTCGGAGACATGGGCGATGACGATACCGGTCGCATTGCCGAGCACGAAAACGAGAATGGCGGAGATCAGCACCGCCGCATGATAAAGATTGCCCTGGCCCAGCGCGAGTGCGGCCCGCGTCGTATTCCCCGTCATGAAGGAGACGAAATCGCCGGTCAGCAGCAGCCCGGTCGCATCGGTCATGCCGGCCAGAAATGAAATCGAACCGACGAGGGCGAGCCCGGTCAGGGTTCGTCGTGTACGAATGATACGGCGGCGTCTTGCTCTGGTCATTGGGGATCCTGAAGGCGAATCACTGAGATTCTTGCAGCAAGGATAAATCCTGTTCGTTGAGGAATTGGCAAAGAGGATTTGGCCGGGGCCACGCTTGCGCGAAAAGATTCTTTCGATCATAAAACGGCGTCGCTTCAGACCGAAGCTCCGTAAGCGTTTACGTCAATCAACGCGCAACCGCCGATCGGCGCTGCGCGATTGTTCGATCGGCATCTTACGGAGATCAAAATGCCCAAAGGCAAACTCCCCAAGCGCTACAATGCGATCGTCATGCCGCTCATCCTCTCGCTGCTAATGACATCAGTCGTCTCCGCAATCAGCATCGTCAGAGCGCAAGGCCTGACCGCAGTTGCACTTGCCATGTGGCCATCCGCCTGGGTCCTCTCCTGGGCCATCGCCTTTCCGGTGCTGTTATTGGTGCTGCCGGTGGTGAAACGGGTGACGGCAGCGATCGTGGAGATGTGAGGCGGAAGGCGCCGGCAGGCTGTGGGAACGGTCTGCCGGGGGTGGCGTGAGCGCGGCTAGAGTCTTTTCTTTGCGAATGCTCTGCCGGAAGCCGACTTCAAATACTTCTCAAAGGCAAAGGCCTGCGCTTCGTCGGAGAAGGCGAGATAGGTCTTGAGAGACCAAGGGGCGTATTTCGAGGTATGAGAAACTTCTCCGGCATTATGTTTTGCCAGACGCGACTTCAGGTCGCCCGTCACGCCAACGTATTAGCGATCCGGAAGTTCGACACTATTGAGAATGTAGACATATTTCATGGAAGGATCACAGCCCGCCTACGTTGCTTCGCAACTACGTCGCGGCAGCCTCCGCCTCCTTCTCGCCCTCGTTCCGTCAAGCCTTCCGGCTTGCCAAGCCGAAGCTCGAAGAGCGTAGGCTGGTGGAGCTAAGCGGGATCGAACCGCTGACCTCTTGCATGCCATGCAAGCGCTCTCCCAGCTGAGCTATAGCCCCATCAAGGCGGTCCGGCATGGCCGGTCCTGGGATGCTCCGGAGGGCGTTCCCTCTGGAGTGGCGGCTTCTTACTTGCGGTTTTCGCAGATAGCAAGCCCAAAAAAACCGACCCGGAATTTTTTTGTTGTCCGGGCCGGCATTTGTCCGATCAGACTTCGTCTTCGTCGCCGGTCACGCCGATAATGTCGCTCATGTCGTCATCGTCGTCGTCTTCGTCGGGCGTGAGGAAAGTGTCGTCATCGTCGTCGCCTTCGATTTCGACATCGTCGTCGCCCATGTCCGGAATGTCGTCGCCAGAGGCGCCGTCGTCGGCATCCTCAAGCGAAACCAGTTCGACTTCGGTGTTTTCGGTATCGACTTCCGCGACCTCGTCTTCTTCGGCAACCTCAGCGATCGCCGAGGTTTCCTCGAAGAAGGACAGGGGATAGGACTTGCCGGTATAAGGGGAAACGATCGGATCCCGGTTCAGATCATAAAACTTCTTGCCGGTTTCCGGATCGGTGCGCTTGGTTCCAAGTTCCGCTTTCGCCACTATAAGCCTCGTGAGAATGGCCGAATCCGCGATTCGGCAAAATGCCGTGCAAGCCGGCGTTCCATCGGAATTTATAAGCCGGTCCCCTTAATCGCTGTGGCTTCCCATGTCAAAGCCAAACTTTATCATCTCGGCGCGGGCGTTTTGGCCTGCAGACGGATGACCGCTCATGGTGTTTGTGGTAACGAGCCGCGGCAGTAGAAGAAGCGGGCGAAGGCAGCAGCCGGCCAGGCCGACGCTTCGGAAGAAATGTGCTGCAGTTACAGAGGATTACGGGATGCATGGCTCTGCGCCGCAGCCCACCGCCAGCTTCCAGCTGTTCCAGCCGCATCCGCGCAAGACGACCCCTTTGGCGCCATACGGCGCATCATTGCAGGATTGATCCCATGGCAACAAAGAGTTTCACCATCGCCATCGACGGCCCGGCGGCGGCCGGCAAGGGGACGCTTTCGCGTCTTATCGCTGAACGATACGGCTTTCACCATCTCGACACGGGGCTGACCTACCGCGCAACGGCCAAGGCGCTGCTCGATGCCGGCCTGCCGCTCGACGACGAGGCGGTGGCCGAAAAGATCGCGCGGGAGGTTGAACTCGCCGGACTGAATCGCGATATACTTTCCCGACACGAGATCGGTGAAGTTGCCTCGAAAATCGCCGTCATGCCGGCGGTGCGCCGGGCGCTGGTCGAGGCGCAGCGCCGGTTTGCGGCAAAGACGCCGGGCACGGTGCTCGATGGGCGCGATATCGGCACGGTCGTATGCCCGGATGCGCCGGTCAAGCTCTATGTGACGGCGTCGCCGGAGGTGCGCGCCAGACGCCGTTACGACGAGATCCTGGGCAAGGGGGCGACGGCGGATTTGGAGGCGATTTTCGAAGACGTCAAGCGGCGCGACGAACGCGACATGGGGCGGGCCGACAGCCCTTTGAAACCAGCTGATGATGCGCACTTGCTTGATACGTCGGAAATGAGTATAGAGGCCGCGTTTCAAGCCGCTCAATCGATCATCGATGCGGTCTTGAACCGAAATGCCTAAATTCAAGCGATTTTGCATGCTCAGACGCATGGATCGCTTTAATGCAGCCTGAAATTCCGTCCAAGCGCCGGATTGCCTTCGTCAGAGAAGGCGGACTGGGTTCAGGCCCATTCAACACGAACCAACCGGCGCATACGTGGGCCTTGACGCTATCGAAGGCCACGCAGGAGATTTTATGTCAGTAGCAACTCCCTCTCGCGAGGATTTCGCGGCCCTTCTCGAAGAGTCCTTTGCCAAAAACGATCTGGCTGAAGGCTATGTCACCAAGGGCATCGTCACGGGCATCGAAAAGGATGTCGCCGTTGTCGACGTCGGCCTCAAGGTCGAAGGCCGCATCGCGCTCAAGGAATTCGGCGCACGCGCCAAGGACGGTTCGCTGAAGGTCGGCGACGAAGTCGAAGTCTATGTCGAGCGCATCGAAAACGCGCTTGGTGAAGCCGTTCTGTCGCGCGAGAAGGCTCGCCGCGAAGAAAGCTGGATCAAGCTCGAAGCCAAGTTCGAAGCCGGCGAGCGCGTCGAAGGCGTGATCTTCAACCAGGTCAAGGGCGGCTTCACGGTCGACCTCGACGGTGCGATCGCCTTCCTGCCGCGTTCGCAGGTCGACATCCGCCCGATCCGCGACGTGACCCCGCTGATGCACAACCCGCAGCCCTTCGAAATCCTCAAGATGGACAAGCGCCGCGGCAACATCGTGGTTTCGCGCCGCACGGTCCTGGAAGAGTCCCGTGCCGAGCAGCGTTCTGAAATCGTTCAGAACCTCGAAGAAGGCCAGGTTGTCGACGGCGTCGTCAAGAACATCACCGATTACGGTGCGTTCGTCGACCTCGGCGGCATCGACGGCCTGCTGCACGTCACCGACATGGCATGGCGCCGTGTGAACCATCCGTCGGAAATCCTGAACATCGGCCAGCAGGTCAAGGTTCAGATCATCCGCATCAACCAGGAAACCCACCGCATCTCGCTCGGCATGAAGCAGCTCGAGTCCGATCCGTGGGATGGCATCCAGGCCAAGTATCCGGAAGGCAAGAAGATCTCCGGTACCGTTACGAACATCACCGACTACGGTGCGTTCGTCGAGCTGGAGCCGGGCATCGAAGGCCTGATCCACATCTCGGAAATGTCCTGGACCAAGAAGAACGTTCACCCTGGCAAGATCCTGTCCACGAGCCAGGAAGTCGAAGTCGTCGTTCTCGAAGTCGATCCGTCCAAGCGCCGTATCTCGCTCGGCCTCAAGCAGACGCTGGAAAACCCGTGGGCAGCATTCGCCCGCAGCCATCCGGCCGGCACTGAAGTTGAAGGCGAAGTCAAGAACAAGACCGAATTCGGCCTGTTCATCGGCCTCGACGGCGATGTCGACGGCATGGTGCACCTCTCCGACCTCGACTGGAACCGTCCGGGCGAACAGGTCATCGAGGAGTTCAACAAGGGTGACGTCGTCAAGGCCGTCGTTCTCGACGTCGATGTCGAGAAGGAACGCATCTCGCTCGGCATCAAGCAGCTCGGCAAGGATGCTGTTGGTGAAGCAGCAGCTTCCGGCGACCTGCGCAAGAACGCCGTTGTTTCCTGCGAAGTCATCGCCATCAACGATGGCGGCATTGAAGTGAAGCTCGTCAACCACGAGGACATCACGTCCTTCATCCGTCGCGCCGATCTCGCCCGCGACCGCGACGAGCAGCGTCCTGAGCGTTTCTCGGTCGGCCAGGTCGTCGACGCCCGCGTCACCAACTTCTCCAAGAAGGACCGCAAGATCATGCTGTCCATCAAGGCCCTGGAGATTGCGGAAGAGAAGGAAGCCGTCGCTCAGTTCGGTTCGTCCGACTCGGGCGCTTCGCTCGGCGACATCCTGGGCGCAGCCCTGAAGAACCGCGGCGGCGAATAAGCCTCGCAGTCACGTCTGAAATGCGGAACCCGCCGGAGCGATCCGGCGGGTTCTTCATTTTCAGGTGATGAAAGCCGCTATTCCCAGCCGGCCATGCGCTGATAAAGCGCGTAGACCGGATCGGCTGCAGTGTCGGGCCGATATGCCGACGGCTCGGTATCGATCATCCTCGGCGTCCTGCGCTCGGGTGCAGCCTCCGCCCCTTCAGCATCGGGTTCGGCATCCTCGCCGCCGGATTGCGCCTGCTGCTCGTCCTGCGGCGCACCGTCCTGGTGATGGTGATGCTGGTGGCTCGTTTCACCGGCCTTTTCGTTCGACGGCGTATCCTTGGCGAACTGATAAGGCAGCTGAGCATAGGCAAAGCCCTCCGCCACCTTGGCCGCGAGCGGCACATAAGAGGCCTCCGCCATGTCGGGCAGCGGCATCGGTTGCGGCTGTGCGGCAATTTCTTTCGGCTGGCGGGCAGCCGCAGCCGTGGCCCCGGGTTCCATCTGAGACAGGTGGGGCATTGCGGACTGTCGAGCATCGGCAGCGGCCAGATCTGCCGGCTGTCTCGTCAAGGTCTCCTTCGCTTCGCTGATGACGGCCTCGTCGAGAATGGCATCGACCTCCACCGCCGCCTCGACGGGACCATCCTCCTGCACCGTTTCGACGTCCTGCTCACGGATGATGGTTACGATCATCTCGGAGACCGCTTCGGTCATGGAGGCGAGGATTCCCGTCCAGTTCCGGGGAATGAGAGGATCGGCTTTTTCCGACGTTGCGAGAGGCTGAATGACCGGCGGCTCCGTCACCTCGGCCGTGTCGTCACCCGCACGCGGCTCTGCCGGCACTGATTGCCGGGCTTCGACCTTCGGGGCAAGCTCTGCTTTTGTCACCGAAGCGGAGCGAATCCAGTTTTCAGACTGCGAAATTTCAGGATCCGCGGCTTCCACGGCTGCGGCGCTCACCGCTTCCTCGCTTGCCGCAAGCAGGGCGGTCTCGATCAATTTGCCGGCTGGTTCAGATTGCGTTTCCGCCGGCTGGCGGATCGCGGCGAGCAGGCTGGCTTCATGCAGCTGGATCTCGGGCCGGGCTTCGGCGCGCATCGGCGAAGCATCGTTCTGACCATAGGATCGGACGACGGCGCGGGCAGCGAGATCACGGTCCTTGTAGCGCACGATTTCCAGATAGGCGATGATACGCGCCGCCTCAGGCCCTGTCGGATTCTTCAAGGCTTCCGCGATCGTCCGAAGCGGCAGACTGTGCCCCTGCGCGCTCAGCTGGCCTTCGACCTCATCGATCCTGGCGGTCGGCAGCCCGCGGATGGCATCGGCGAGCCGGGAGGCGAAGGCGGAATTGCTCTCGTCCTCGCCGCGATCGAGCGAGATCGAGCGGCCAGCCGCATCGATGACATCGAAAAGGGCTTCAACCATGCGCTCGCGCGCCGCAAGGAGCAGGATATTGAGCTTGCCGGCAATGGCGGAATTCAGCTCAGTGGCCTCGACCGCGTTGACGGGCGCGGGGGCAATCACCGAACGGTCAGGACTGCCGGCCACGATCGCCGCAGTCTGGCCCTGAGATGAAAAGCTTGCATTGGACGCTGCACGAACGGGGGTCAGCATGGCATGCCCTTTCGTAAAGTGACGATGAAAGCAGGCTCTATGAAAGGACCGCGCTCATCCGGTCCCTTGCATCCCGAGCAGATCCTCCTGTCCGCATGACGCAAGCGGCGCCATCGAATGCCTAAAAATTAAATCGAATATTAAGAAACAGAGATTAACGAATCGCTAACGCCGGCGGATCAGTTCACCCGCGACCGCAGACAGTGAAGATTGACGGCAATTCGCTCAGCTGTGAGCGAAGATATCGGCCTCTTCCCAGCCGAGCAGGTCGAGCTTGGCGCGCGTCGGCAGGAATGCGAAGCAGGCCGTGGCATGATCGAACCGGCCGTCGCGGATCAGGCGGGCCGTCAGCTTGTCGCGAAGCGCGTGCAAGTAAAGCACGTCGGAAGCGGCATATTCGAGCTGGGCCGGCGACAGCGTCTCGGCCGCCCAATCGGACGATTGCTGCGCCTTGGAGACATCGACGTCGAGCATTTCCTTGAGATTGTCCTTGAGGCCGTGGCGATCGGTGTAGGTGCGGCAGAGGCGCGAGGCGATCTTGGTGCAGAATACCGGGTTCGTCGTGACGCCGAAGGTATGGAAGAGCACGGCAATATCGAAGCGGCCGTAATGAAAGATCTTCTGGTGCGTGGGATCTTCGAGCAGAGCGACGAGATTGGGGGCCTCTTTCTGGCCGGCCGCGATGCGGATGATGTCGGCGGTGCCGTCACCCGGAGAAAGCTGGACGACGCAGAGACGATCCCGCCGCGGCACCAGGCCCAGCGTCTCGGTATCGATCGCGATCGCGCCGGTGTAGCGGGCCGCGTCGGCCGCGGAAATATCGCCTTCGTGATAACGGATGGTGGCGGCCATGAGACTGTCTTTCGTTCGGATATTCTCCACTCGCGCTATAGCGCAAAGGCACACATTGCGAAACTGCTTCCTGCTGCGGCTGGTTCAGAATGTCGGCGGCGTGTTGATCCAGAGAAGCACGGTTTCGCCATCGTGGCGGTTGCGCCAGGAATGGTAGCGGCGGCTTTCGAAATACAGTGAATCGCCCGGGCCGAGATCGAAGAACTGATCGCTGTCAAGCACCAGTTCCAGCCGGCCGGACAGGACATGCATGAATTCCTCGCCTTCGTGGCGATAGGCGCCCTCGCTGGCAGCGCCCGGCGCCAGCACGAAACGATGGCAATCCATCATCCTGCGGCCTTCGGCAAGCAACTGCACCGTAACCCCGGGGGTCGTTTCCGGCCAGGTGCGCCACTCGCCGGCGCGTATCACTGCCGGCACCTCCACGCTTTCCTCGCCGGAGAGGCGGGAGACGGTGGTGGCGTAATATTCGGCGAGGTCGTGCAGCGTCTTGAACCCGACGCCTTGCGAGGTGCGCTCCAGCGTCGAGAGCGTCGACGCGGTGATGCCAATATCACCGGCCACCTGATCGAGGGTCTTGCCTGCGGCGTGGCGGAGGCTCCGCAGTTTCCGGCCGAGGCCGGAATCCTGGCCGGGTTCGGCACTGTCCGCGGAGGGTTCCTCGCTCTCCAGCGCCTCTCGGATTGCTGCCGGATTGAGACCGCGCTCGACCCGGTACCAGGAGATGCGCTTCAGCCGCGCCACGTCGTCGGCGCTATATTGCCGATGGCCGGTTTCGGAGCGGCCGGGAACGACCAGGCCCTGGCTTTCCCAGAGGCGCAGCGTCGAGGCGGAGACTCCCGCCAGCCGCGCGGCCTCCGCTACCTTGTAGCGCACAGGCCCGTTGTCACTCATCAGCCAATACCCCGATTCTCGTTGCGCGAGCATTCATCAAATCGCGTGATGTTTGAAGCAAAAAATGCCGCTTGTTTTCTTGCAGAAAAAATGTAGGAATTTCCAGAGATTCTTACAGAACTTATGTAAGATAATTCCAAAAACCTGCAACACGGGAGCAGCTCGATGACCGCGACAAGCCTTACCGACCGGAAGAACGCCGCGATTTCACGCGGCGTCGGCATGACTACCCAGATCTATGCGGATCGCGCAGAGAATGCCGAAATCTGGGACAAGGAGGGCCGCCGCTATATCGATTTCGCCGCCGGCATCGCCGTGCTCAACACCGGTCACCGCCACCCCAAGGTCATTGCGGCGGTCAAGGATCAGCTCGACCGCTTCACCCATACCTGCCACCAAGTGGTGCCCTACGAGAACTACGTCAGCCTCGCCGAGCGGCTGAACGCGCTGGTGCCCGGCGATTTCCAGAAAAAGACCATCTTCGTCACCACTGGCGCCGAGGCGGTCGAGAACGCCGTCAAGATCGCCCGTGCCGCGACCGGCCGCTCGGCCGTCATCGCCTTCGGCGGCGGCTTCCACGGCCGCACCTTCATGGGCATGGCGCTGACCGGCAAGGTCGTGCCCTACAAGGTCGGCTTCGGCGCGATGCCCGGCGATGTCTTCCATGTTCCTTTCCCCGTCGAACTGCATGGCGTCTCCGTCGATCAGTCGCTTGCGGCGCTGAAGAAACTCTTCGCCGCCGATGTCGATCCGCAGCGTGTCGCAGCCATCATCCTCGAGCCGGTGCAGGGTGAAGGCGGCTTCTATCCGGCGACCGCAGCCTTCATGAAAGCCCTGCGCGAACTTTGCGACCAGCATGGCATCCTGCTGATCGCCGATGAGGTGCAGACCGGTTTTGCCCGCACCGGCAAGATGTTCGCGATGGATCACCACGAGGTGGCCGCCGACCTGACGACGATGGCGAAAAGCCTCGCCGGCGGCTTCCCACTTGCTGCCGTCACCGGCCGCGCCGAAATCATGGACGCGCCGGGGCCGGGCGGGCTCGGCGGCACCTATGGCGGCAATCCGCTCGGTATCGCCGCTGCCCATGCCGTCCTCGACGTCATCAAGGAGGAGGATCTCTGCAACCGCGCGAACCTGCTCGGCGGGCGGCTGAAGCAGCGGCTGGAATCCTTGCGTGAAAAGGTGCCGGAGATCGCCGATATTCGCGGACCGGGCTTCATGAACGCCGTCGAATTCAATGACCGGAGGACGGGATTGCCGAGTGCTGATTTCGCCAACAAGGTGCGGCTGACAGCGCTCGACAAGGGGCTGATCCTGCTCACCTGCGGCGTCCATGGAAACGTCATCCGCTTCCTCGCGCCGATCACCATCCAGGACGAGGTCTTCGGCGAGGCGCTCGACATTCTCGAGACCTCGATGCTGGAGGCCAGTGCCGCCAGCTAGCGCCGATCGAACCCGGATTTCAATGGCGCCGGCGATCGGCAGCCGCTCCCAAGGAGATATGATATGGCTTTCACTACCGCACTGACCAGGCACATTGCCTTTTCCTCGCCGCTGCTGCGCGATGCCGGCTATATCAACGGCGTCTGGACGTCGGGCGACGCCGCAAAGACCTTCGACGTTCTGAACCCGGCAACCGGCGAGCTGCTCGCCTCCCTCCCCGATATGGGCGCAGCCGAAACGCGGGCGGCGATCGATGCGGCCAATGCTGCCCAGCCGGCCTGGGCTGCCCGCCCCGCCAAGGAACGCAGCCAGATCCTGCGCAAATGGTTCGACCTGATCGTCGCCAATGCCGACGCGCTCGCGGCGATCCTGACGGCCGAAATGGGCAAGCCCTTCCCCGAAGCGCGCGGTGAGATCCTTTATGCCGCCGCCTATATCGAATGGTATGCGGAAGAGGCCAAGCGCATCTACGGCGAGACGATCCCGGCGCCTTCCCAGGATAAGCGCATGATCGTCATCAAGCAGCCGGTCGGCGTCGTCGGCACGATCACACCGTGGAATTTCCCGGCGGCGATGATTGCCCGCAAGATCGCCCCGGCGCTTGCCGTCGGCTGCACTGTCGTCTCGAAGCCGGCCGAGCAGACTCCGCTGACTGCGATTGCCCTCGCCGTGCTCGCCGAACAGGCCGGCATTCCCGCCGGCGTCTTCAATCTGATCGTCGGGCTCGACGGGCCGGCAATCGGCCGAGAGCTCTGCGGCAATGAGAAAGTGCGCAAGATCAGCTTCACCGGCTCGACGGAAGTCGGCCGCATCCTGATGCGGCAATGCGCTGACCAGATCAAGAAGGTGAGCCTGGAGCTCGGTGGCAACGCGCCGTTCATTGTCTTCGACGATGCCGATCTCGACGCCGCCGTCGAGGGCGCGATCGCCTCCAAATATCGCAATGCCGGCCAGACCTGCGTTTGCGCCAACCGCCTCTATATCCAGTCCAGCGTCTATGACGCCTTTGCCGCGAAGCTTGCCGCCAAGGTCGCCGAGTTGTCGGTCGGGGACGGGTTCAAGCCCGGTGTCGAGATCGGGCCGCTGATCGACGAGCAGGGTCTTGCCAAGGTGGAGGACCATGTCGGCGACGCGCTGGCCAAGGGCGCCAAGGTTCTGACCGGCGGCAAGCGCATCGACGGCGCCGGCACCTTCTTTGCGCCGACGGTGCTGACCGGCGTGACCCGCGGCATGACGGTGGCGCGCGAGGAAACCTTCGGGCCGGTGGCGCCGCTCTTCCGCTTCGAGACGGCCGAGGACGTCATCGCTCAGGCCAACGACACCGAATTCGGCCTGGCCGCCTACTTCTATGCCGGTGACCTGAAGAAGGTCTGGCGGGTGGCGGAGGCGCTGGAATACGGCATGATCGGCATCAATACCGGGCTGATGTCATCCGAGACGGCGCCCTTCGGCGGCATCAAGCAATCCGGTCTCGGCCGCGAGGGCTCCCGCCATGGCGCCGACGATTATCTAGAGATGAAATATCTCTGCATTGGCGGCGTCTGATCGGCCCCTGTACCGAGAGCACGCGGCATTCCGCCGCGTGTTTTCAATAATGCGGCGGACGAGTGATGGCCGGCGCGTCCAGCGACTGCTCCTCCAGCGACAGGAAGCGTTCTGTCAACCGTTCGAGCTTGGTGCGCATCTGCTCCACGCTCTTCCATTGTTCGGCGAGCTGATCGGAAAGCTCCTCGATCGTCTTTGCCTGATGGGCCAGCATTTCCTCCAGCCGGGTGATGCGGTTGGTCTCGTCGGACATCGATCCTCCTTTGCCGACACCGGCAGAACAGATGGTTCTCCCAAACCGGAAATAGGCCGCCGCGTCAATGTTTTCGATCCCCGGCGCGGCCATGCGCAAAACTGAACCGTTTGGTTACTAAAAGACCTTGCCGTGCCCGATGTAGTGGGGTAGGCCCTAATCCATCAGGGAGGAATACTGATGGATGCAGGCAACGGCTTTCTTCATCCGGACCGGCTCTTTCCGGCCGACCCGGCGACACGGACCATCGCGCGAGACCTCTACGAGACGGTGCGCAATCTTCCGATCGTCAGCCCGCATGGGCACACCGAACCGTCCTGGTTCGCCGACAATAAGCCTTTTGAAGACGCCGCTTCGCTGCTGGTCATTCCCGATCACTATCTTTTCCGCATGCTGCACAGCGTCGGCGTCACCTTGGACGAGCTCGGTGTTCCCAGGCTCGACGGCAAGCCGGTGGCTGAGGGGCGGGCGATCTGGCGGACCTTTGCCAAGCATTACCATCTCTTCCGCGGAACGCCCTCGAGCCTCTGGGTTGATCATGCAATGTCGGCCGTGCTCGGCTGCACCGAACCGCTGACGGCGGATAATGCCGATGCGCTTTACGATCACATCAATGCCCAGCTCGCCCGTCCCGAATTCCGCCCGCGGGCGCTGCATCAGCGATTCGGCATCGAAACGATCGCGACGACCGAAGGTGCGCTCGACCCGCTTGTCCATCACCAGAAGATGGCGGCGGAGGGCTGGATCGGTAAGGTGCGCACCACCTACCGGCCGGACAGCGTCACCGATCCTGATGCCGTCGGTTTCCGCGACAATCTCCTCAAGTTCGGAGAAATCACCGGCGCCGACGTGACGAACTGGGACGGCCTGATCGAGGCGCATCGGCGCCGGCGCGCCTATTTCCGCAAGTTCGGCGCGACTGCCACCGATCACGGCGTGCCGACAGCCTTCACCGCTGATCTGCCGCTGGCCGAAAAGCAGGCGTTGCTCGACAAGGCATTGAAGGGCCCGCTTTCGGCTGTTGAGGCCGAGCTTTTCCGCGGCCAGATGATGACCGAGATGGCCGGTCTCTCGGCCGAGGACGGCATGGTGATGCAGATCCATGCCGGCTCGCGACGCAATACCGACAGCGGACTCTTTGCCACCCGCGGCCCCAATATGGGCGCCGATATCCCGACACGCACGGACTGGGTCGGCGGCTTGAATGCGCTGCTTTGCAAATATGGCCATGCGCCGGGCCTGCGCATCCTGCTTTTCACGCTCGACGAGACGACCTATGCGCGAGAGCTGGCGCCGATGGCCGGCCATTGGGCCTGCCTGATGGTGGGCCCGCCCTGGTGGTTCCATGACAGCCCGCTCGGCATCCGTCGCTATCTCGACCAGGTGGTAGAGACGGCCGGTTTCGCCAATATGGCAGGTTTCAACGATGACACGCGGGCGCTGCTGTCGATCCCGGCCCGCCACGACGTCTGGCGCCGTGAAGTCTGCCGCTTCCTCGCTCAACTCGCAGCCGAGCATCGGATTTCCGGGAAGGAAGCCGAGATCGTGGCGCGCGAACTCTCCTATGACAATGCAAAGAAGGCCTACAAGCTGTGAGCGACAGACTGCAGAACGTGACCGGCCTTGCGCCGACGGCGAAGCTTCCCGCCTATAACAGGAATGCGCTGAAGGCTGGCATCCTGCATCTCGGCCCGGGCGCCTTCTTCCGCGCCCATTTCGCGCCCTTCACGGATGCTGCACTCGCAGCAGCCGGCGGCGACTGGGGCATTGAGGTGGCGAGCCTGCGCACGCCCGATGTCGCGGACAATCTCTCCGCCCAGAACGGGCTTTATACGATGCTGATCCGCGATACATCAGGCACGACGGCCGAAGTGATCGGCTCGATCCTGAAGGCGCATGTGGCGCCACGCGATCCGGCCGGCCTGCTGGCGCGGCTCGAGGACCCTGCCATCCGCATCGTCAGTATGACGGTCACGGAAAAGGCCTATGGCTTCGATCCCGCAACCGGCGGCCTCGACCTCAAGCATCCCGATGTCGTTGCCGACCTCGCCAATCGGCATGCGCCGCGCGGCGTCATCGGTTATCTCGTCGAAGGACTGGCGCGCCGACGGCAGAAGGGCATCGCCCCCTTTACGC
Organism: Rhizobium sp. NLR10b; assembly: GCF_019685435.1. Classification (NCBI taxonomy): domain Bacteria; kingdom Pseudomonadati; phylum Pseudomonadota; class Alphaproteobacteria; order Hyphomicrobiales; family Rhizobiaceae; genus Rhizobium; species Rhizobium sp. NLR10b. The sequence goes on from NZ_JABDWV010000018.1 coordinate 143,812, forward strand.
CGCTCAGCTGCGACAATCTGCCGAGCAACGGCGCCGTGCTGAAACGCCTCGTGCTGGAATTCACTTCGCGCATCGATGCCGACCTGCATCGCTGGATCGAAGCGAATGTGCCCTTCCCCTCGACGATGGTCGACCGCATCACGCCGGCAAGCACCGAAGCGACCTATGCCGATGCCGAGCGGCTGACGGGCCGCACCGACATGGCGGCGGTCGAGACGGAACCCTTTACGCAATGGGTCATCGAAGACCATTTCGCCAATGGCCGTCCGGCCTGGGAAAAGGTACGCGGCGCGCTGATGGTCGAGGAAGTCTCGGCTTACGAAAAAATGAAGCTCAGGATGCTGAACGGAGCCCATTCGCTGCTCGCCTATCTCGGTTATATCGGCGGCTATGAATTCATCCGAGACGTTATGGATGATGCCGGCCTGGCGGCGCTTGCCTACCGCCACATGCACGCGGCGGCGCGCACACTGGACGCGGTGCCGGGCATCGATCTCGATGACTACGCCAATGAATTGATAGCACGCTTTGCAAATAAGGCGATCGCGCACCGCACCTATCAAATCGCCATGGACGGCACGCAGAAACTGCCACAGCGGCTGCTGGAGCCGGCATGCGAGGCGCTTGCCCTTGGCGACCGGGCGGAGACCTACGCGATCGCCGTCGCGGCGTGGATGCGTTATGCGACCGGCGAACATGGCAATGGCGAGCGCTATGAGCTGCGCGATCCCCGCGCTGCTGAGATCGCCGCGCTGATTGCCGACGTCCCGCGCACCGGCCCGGCGATTTCGGCGGCGCTCTTCACCCTCCCCGGCCTTTTCCCGGCGGCTTTGACCGGACATCGGGCCTGGACGCAGGATGTCTCGGACAAGTTGGAGATCCTAATCCAGGACGACCGGCTGCCGCTGTTTTAAGAAGTGTGAGTCTTTTCGGCAAAAGAGAGGGTGTGCCACACGGCATACCCTCTCCTCCGTCATCGCTGTGCTCGTCACAGGGATCCAGTGCGCCCAAGTCCCTGGGCGCGGGGAACTCTATTCAGGCCGTGGGAAGTCATTCACCGCGCAGACGCGCGGTGGCTGGATTCCTGTGACGAGCACAGGAAGTTCGGGGTTGCTCTTTCTTCTCCGCCATACCGCATGGTCAAGCCTTCACCCGCATCATATCGGGATCGTAGAGCGGCGCCAGCGACACCTTGCAGGGAATGCGCTCCCTGGCGACATCGAGTTCATAAGTGCCGGCGAGAACGAAATCCTCCGTCACGCCCTCCGGGTCGCGGACATAGCCGTAGCCGATCGCCTTCCCAAGCGTATAACCGAAGCCGCCGCTCGAGAGCCAGCCGACACGTTTGCCGTTGCGATAGATGGTTTCACGGCCGAGCAGCACGGTATCGGGATCGTCGGGAACGAAGCAGGCGAGGCGCTTCTTCACGCCGTCTGCAAGCTGCCGCTCGATCGCCTCGCGGCCGCGGAACGGAATGTTCTTCCTGATCTTCACCGCCCAGCCGAGGCCGGCTTCAACCGGCGTGTGGTCGGGGCCGATATCGGAGCCCCAGGCGCGATAGCCCTTTTCCAGGCGGCAGCTCTCGATGGCGCGATAGCCGGCATTGACGAGGCCGAATTCGCCGCCTGATGCCATCAGCACGTCATAGACCGTGGTCGCATATTCAATGGGAACATGCAGTTCGTAGCCGAGCTCGCCGACATAGGTGATGCGCAATGCTCGCACCGGGCAGCCCGATATGCCGATGGTTCTGACCTGACCGAAGGGGAAGGCGGCATTCGAGACATCGCTGCCTGTCACCTTTTCCAGCACCGCGCGTGCATTCGGTCCCATCAGCGACAGCACGGAATAGGCCGAGGTGACCTCGACCAGCTCGGCATGCATCTCCGCCGGAATATTGCGGGCGATCCAATTGAAGTCGTGGGTGGCGAAACCGGTGCCGGTGACGATGTAATATTCGTCCTCGGCGATGCGGGCGACGGTCAGATCGCATTCGATTCCGCCCTTGTCGTTCAACATCTGCGTGTAGATGAGCGATCCCACGGGCCTTGCAACATCGTTGGCGGCAATCCAGGAGAGTGCCGCCTCGGCATCCCTGCCCTTCAGCACGAATTTGGCGAAGGAGGTCTGGTCGAAGATGACGGCCGCCTCGCGCACCGCCTTATGCTCGCGGCCGACGGCATCGAACCAGTTCTGCCTGCCGTAGCTGTAGATATCCTTCGGCTCCTCATTGGCGAAGAGATCGGCAAACCAATTCGGCCGCTCCCAGCCGAGCTTTTCGCCGAAACAGGCGCCTTGCGCCTTCAGCCGGTCATAGAGCGGCGATTTGCGGCAGGGGCGGCCGCTCGAATGCTCCTCGAAAGGCCAGGCCATGGTGTAGTGCTTGCCATAGGCTTCAAGCGTGCGGGTGCGCACCCAGTCGGTATCGAAGTGCGGGCGACCGAAGCGGCGGATGTCGACCGGCCAGAGATCATAGGGCGGCTCGCCCTTCGTCACCCATTCGGCGAGCGCCATGCCTGCGCCGCCGGCCGAGGCAATGCCGAAGGCGTTGAAACCGGCGCCGACGAAGAAGTTCTTCAGCTCCGGCGCCTCACCGAGAATGAAGTTACCGTCAGGCGTAAAACTTTCCGGGCCGTTCAGCAACTGCTTGACGCCGACATCCTCCAGCGCCGGAACGCGGCCGAGCGCTTGTTCCATGATCTGCTCGAAATGGTCGAAATTGCTATCCAGCAGCGTGTAATGGAAACCCTCCGGGATGCCCTGCTTCGCCCAGGGAATGGGATTGGGCTCATAGCCGCCCATGATGATGCCGCCGACCTCCTCCTTGTAATAGGTCAGGCGATCGGGATCGCGCAGCGTCGGCAGGTTGGAGGGCACGCCGAAGGATTCGGTGATGATATATTGGTGCTCGACCGAGACCAGCGGCACGTTGACGCCGAAACGCTGGCCAAAGGCGCGCGTCCATTGGCCGGCGCAGACGACGACGCGCTCGCATTCGATACGTCCCTCGGCGGTCACAACGGCGCGGATTCGTCCCTTGTCGATCTCGAGGTCGAGGACTTCGGTATCCTCGAAGATCGAAACGCCTGCTATGCGGGCGCCTTTCGCCAGCGCCTGGGTGATATCGGAAGGATTGGCCTGACCGTCCGTCGGAAGGAAGGCGGCGCCGACGAGATCGTCAATCGTCATCAGCGGCCAGAGATCGAAAGCCTCCTGCGGCGTCAGCAACTGCATTTCGAGGCCGAAGGACTGGGCGGTGGTCGCCTGGCGCTTGACCTCCGTCCAGCGCTCCTCGTTGCAGGCAAGGCGCAGGCCGCCGTTCATCTTCCAGCCGGTGCCGAGGCCCGTTTCCTCTTCCAGCCGCTTGTAGAGATCGACGGAGTAGCCGAGCAACTGGGTGATGTTGGCGCTGGTGCGCAGCTGGCCGACGAGTCCGGCGGCATGAAAGGTGGTGCCCGAGGTCAGCTTCTTGCGTTCGAGCAGCACGGTATCGGTCCAGCCGAGCTTGCCGAGATGATAGGCTGTCGAGCAGCCGATGATGCCGCCGCCGATGACCACGGCCTTTGCCGTCTTCGGTAATTGTCTCGTCATTTATGGATCCTGTTCAAAGGCTTGATAGGCGCGCTCGAAGCGCGCCAGATTCTCGGCCGTATAGGCGGCATAGTCGAAATCGATGGTGGAGTGGATTTCCGAAATCATGCTCCAGAGCGTCTCGCGCAGCAGCGAGGCGCATTTCATCGCGCCGTAGCGGCGGCTCAGCTCATCGGTCAGCGGCCGGTCGAAATAGCCCTCGAGCATCATCTGCTCGGCGGCTTGCGAGAACTCGTTGTTGGAGGCCAATCCGCCGAGATCGAACAGCGGCGTGTTGAAGCCGGCATAATCCCAGTCGATCAGCCAGAGCCGCTTGCCGTCATCGAGAAAATTGGCGGCCAGCAAATCGTTATGGCCGAAGGCGATCTCGAACGGCCCTGCCGCTGCTTCCAGCATCTCGGCCTTGCCGATCAACGCCGGCAGCAGCGGAAGGTGGAGGCTGCCCGATTCCTTCAGGCTGGCGGCGTAATCGCGGATGACGTGGAAGACCCAGAAGATCATCGCCGGGCCGCGGAAATGCCGCGCGATGTCATGGTGGCAGGCGCGCAGCAGCGGCACGACCCGGGCCAGCATGTCAGGTGCCCTGATATCCTCGGGCGACAGCGCCCGCGCCTCGACATAGTCGAGCACCAGCACCCCGGGCGAATGGTGGATGACGGCAGGCGACAGGCCGGCGGCATGCGCCGCGCGGCTTGCGGCAAGCTCGTTCTGCCTGATGATGTGGTGGATCGGAATATCGGCGCCGAGTCTCACCACGCAGCGCACGACGGCATCGCTAACCAGATAGTTCCTGTTGGTGATGCCACCGGATATTGGCGAAATTTCAATCGGACCCTGCCAGATGCCAAGCGCATGAATCCTATCCTCAGGCGTCATGCTATCCCCCTTGCGGCGCTTGCAAAATGATGGGGCAGAGCGGGATAGGCTGTCAAGCCGCGGCGCGCGTCCTTCCGGACGCGCGAAGGGGCTATAGGGTCAGATCGTCTTGCCGGCAGCGTCGAAGACGTGGCAGCGGGCCGGATCGAAGAAGGCCTGCACATTGGTGCCACGCTCGACCTTCTGCTGACCGTCGAGGGCAATCGTCAGGAGCTGTCCGTCCGGCGTCGTCGTATAGAGCATGGTGGCGCCGCCGAGATTTTCGACGAGATCGACATTGACGGTCGAAAGCGTGATGGTGCCCTGCGTGAGGGACAGATGCTCGGGGCGGATGCCGAAGGTGACGGCCTCGCCGGCCTCGCCCCTCAGCCGGCGCGGCAGGCGGACGGAATTGCCGCAGACATGAATACTGGTTTCGGCCCCGCCGACCTCTTCGATGCGCGCCTGCAAAAAGTTCATCTTCGGGCTGCCGATAAAGCCGGCGACGAAGCGGTTGGCCGGGTTGTTGTAGAGATCGAGCGGCGCGCCGACCTGCTCGATGCGGCCGGAATTCAAGACGACGATCTTGTCGGCCATCGTCATCGCCTCGACCTGGTCATGGGTGACGTAGATCATGGTGTTGCCAAGCTGCCGGTGCAGGCGGGAGATCTCGACACGCATCTGCACACGCAGTTCGGCATCGAGGTTCGACAGCGGTTCGTCGAACAGGAAGATGCGTGGCTCGCGCACGATGGCGCGGCCGATCGCCACGCGCTGGCGTTGGCCGCCGGAGAGCGCCTTCGGCTTGCGCTCCAGCAGCTTCTCGATCTGCAGGATTTCGGCGGCGCGCTTCACCTTCGGCTGGATCTCGGCCTTCTTGTAACCGGCCGTCTCCAGGCCGAAAGCGAGGTTCTTGTAAACCGACATGTGGGGATAGAGCGCATAGGACTGGAAGACCATGGCGATGCCGCGCTTGGCCGGCGCCACCTCGTTCATGCGCTCGCTGTCGAGCAGCAGCGCCCCACCGGTGATCTCCTCGAGGCCGGCGATCATGCGCAGAAGGGTCGATTTCCCACAGCCCGAGGGGCCGACGAAAACGACGAATTCGCCGGGATCGATCGCCAGGTCGATGCCATGGATCACATCCAGCGAGCCGTAGCGCTTCTCGACCTTCTGAAGAACGACACTGGTTGCCATCGTCTCAAAACCCTCTCTTTTGCAGGTTACTTCGTTCTTGCGCGCCAATCGGCGTATTTGGGACTGTCGGGACCGACCGGCAGCGGCACTTCGGCGCCGCTGTCCGATGACTGGTAGATGGCGGTGACGAGTTCCAGCGCGCGGCGCGCATCCTTCGATGTCACCGGCAACGGCCCCTGGCCGCTGAGGAAGGCATGGAACTGGCCCATCTGTGTGGTGAAACGCGGCGCGACGGGCTGCCAGTCGCCGACCACCCGATCGATCTTTTCGCGGACGTCATCGTTGGCGGCGATGATTTTCCAGGGATCCTTGCCTGGCGTGTAGGGTTCGTGCGTGCTTTCGAAGGTGACGTTTTCAAAATGCAGTCTCAGCCGGCTGATCTGTTCCTGCGAACCGAGCGTGCAGGACAGCGAGACGAAGGCGCCGTTTTCCATCAGCAGGCTGGCGGAGGCGCAGTCCTCGACCTCGATATCGTTGACACGGGTGGCCACCCGGCCGAAAACCCTTGCCGCCGGGCCCATCAAATGCATCAGCATATCATGCAGATGCAAGGCATGGGTGACGAGCACGCCGCCAAGCTCCGTCGCCCATTTGCCGCGCCAGGGCACGGCGTAATATTCGGGGTTGCGCAGCCAGAAGGTTTCGACAGATGCCGTATAGGGCTTGCCGGCAATGCCGGCATCGATGATCCGCTTGGCCTTCTGGATGCCGTCGCCGTAGCGGTACTGGAAGATCGGCATCAGCACGCCTTTGGCGGTTTTTTCCGCCTCCATGATGGTATCGACCCCGGCAAGGGAGCCCGTCAGCGGCTTTTCGCAGACGACGTGCTTGCCGGCCGCCAGGGCCGCGACCACCTGTTCCAGATGGATGCCGGGAGGGGTGCAGATATCGATGATGTCGATCGTGTCGTCGGCCAGCAGCGCCTGGAAAGAGGTGGTGCGGCGTTCGATGCCGAACTCGTCGCCGACGGCCGCCAGGCGTTCTTCGTTCAGATCGCAGATCGCCGTCACCTTGAACTTGTCGGAATGCGGCAGATAGCCTTCGACAATATGCGAACGGCCGATGCCGCAGCCGACGATCGCGACGGTCTTGATGCTCATGTCAGTCTTTTCCACTACTGCCATCAGCGTTTCATTCCGGTCGTGGCGATGCCTTCGATCAGCAGGCGTTGGAAGAACAGGAAGAAGAAGAACACCGGCACCAACGTCAGGGTCGACATGGCGAAGAGACCACCCCAATCCGACGCGCTGGTGGAATCCACGAAGGTGCGCAGGCCGAGCTGGATCGTGTAGGTGTTCATGTCGTTCAGGTAGATCAGTGGTCCGAAGAAATCGTCCCAGGTCCAGATGAAGGAGAAGATGGCGGCCGTTGCCAGCACCGGCAGCGACAGCGGCAGCATGATCTTCCAATAGATCCGCCAGGCGCTGCAGCCATCCATCATCGCCGCCTCGTCGAGTTCACGCGGGATGCCGCGGAAGAACTGCACCATCAGAAAGATGAAGAAGGCGTCGCTTGCCAGGAACTTCGGCACGACGAGCGGCAGGATGGTGTTGACCCAGCCAAGGTTGAGGAAGAGCACATATTGCGGGATCAGCGTCACGTGATAGGGGATCATCAGCGTGCCGAGCATGATCGCGAACCAGAAATTCCGGCCGGCAAAACGCAGCCGCGCAAAGGCGAAGGCCGTCAGCGAACAGGCAATGACATTGCCGGTCACCACCAGCAGCGAGATGACGAGCGAATTCCAGAAGAACCGGCCGAAGCTGACATCGAGGCCGACCCAACCGCGCGCATAGGACGAGAAATCGATCGAGGACGGAATGAGCGAGGTCGACGAAAAGATCTCGGTTTCCGGCCTGACCGATGCCGAGACCATCCACAACAGCGGATAGAGCATCAGAAGCGAGGCGGCGATCAGCAGGGCGTGGATCATGAGTGACCCGGGCAGGCTGCGTTTCGTGATGTCCGATGGCGGCCTGGCCGCGGTGACGGGAGCGGTCATCTCAGTCATCGTAATGCACCCAATAACGCGAGGTCAGGAAGGAGAAGGCGGTGAAGATCGCGATGATCACCACCAGGATCCAGGCGAGCGCCGAGGCGTAGCCCATGCGGAAATTGCCGAAGGCTTCCTGATAGAGGTAGAGCGTGTAGAATAGCGTCGAATTGATCGGCCCACCCGTGCCGCCCGATATGATGAAGGCCGGCGTGAAGGCCTTGAAGGCTTCGATCGTCTGGACGACGGCGTTGAAGAAGATCACCGGCGTCAGAAGCGGCAGCGTGATCTTGTAGAATTGACGGAATTTCGAGGCGCCGTCGAGACTTGCCGCCTCATACATATCCTGCGGGATCTGGCGCAGGCCGGCGAGGAAGATGATCATCGGCGAACCGAACTGCCAGACGGACAGCGCCACCAGCGTATAGATCGAATAGTTCGGATGCGAGATCCAGCTTGGTCCTTCGATGCCGATCTGGGCGAGCGCGGCGTTGACGAGGCCGTCGCTGGCGAAAAGCTGGCGCCAGAGCACGGCGATCGCCACGCTGCCGCCGAGCAGTGACGGCAGGTAGAAGATGGCGCGATAAAAGGTCAGCCCGCGCAGGCCGCGGTTTAGCGCCATGGCGACCAGCAAGGCAAAGGTCAGCTTGAACGGCACCGAGAAGACGACATAAGTCAGGGTGACGTGCATGGCGGCGGAAAATTTCGGATCCGCCGTGGCGATGCGCACGTAATTCGCAATTCCCACCCACCGCGGCGACTGCAGCATGTCGAAGTCGGTGAAGGAGAGGTAGAGCGAAATCAGGGCCGGCCCGAGCGTCAGCCCGAAAAAGCCGATAAGCCACGGAAGGAGGAAGAGATAGCCGGGCGCGTTGGCGTTCCAGAGACGCCTGAAGCGTCCCTCGGCCACTGCGCCTTGATATCTTTCCACTGGTATGGCCCCTGCGGGCGTGCGCATCGCATTGCTCATACGGGATCAGCCTCGTGCGAGAATCTGCGTGATTTCATCAACAAGTTGTTTGCCGCCATCGGCGGGAGATAACTGCCCGAACCCGACCTGTTCGGCGATGTTGCGCAGCATGAGTTCGCCTTCACCGGCACCGGCCGGCGGGGGCGGCGGCAATTTGCCGGCGAGGTCGCCAAGGCCGCTGACATATTCCAGCGGGACCTTGCCATTCTCGTCGAGCTTAGCTGCTACGACCTCGCGCATGGCAGCGGATTCCGGGATGCCGCGTTCGACGTCGAGCAGAACCGCTGCCTCGGGATTCTTGACGAAGAAATTGACGTAATCGACCGCCAGGTCCACGGATTTCGACTGGGCCGAAACCGAGAAGAACATCGACGGCTTGCGATAGTGGCCGCCCTTCGAATCCGGCTTGATGCGCATGTAGTTGGTCAGTGCCAGCTTATCCTTGTTCATTGCCTGATAGGCGACGAACTGGTTGGAATGGGCAAAACCGGCCGCAGCCTTGCCAAGCGACACCGTGTTGGTTTCGATATCGTTTTTGTCGAGAGCCTGGATATCTGCCGGAACGCAGGCGCCGGACGCACGGAACTTGGCCCACATGTCGTACCATTCCGAGGCGTCATCCACGTCGAATCCGATCTTGCCGTCGGCGGTATAAAGCGCCTTGCCGCGCTGGCGCAGCCAGTTTTCGAACAGTGGTTCGCCGCCGCTGCCGTCGGCGATGCCGAACATGCCCTTGCGCTTGCCTGCCTTGGTAATCTCAGCACCCATGCGACCAAATTCCTCCCAGGTGGTCGCCTGGGTCGGCAGATCGACGCCGGCCTCCTTGAAGGCAGTGGTGTTCAGCACCGTCGCAGCCGAGTTCGCGCCCAGGCTGACGCCGTAGAGATGGCCGTCGACGCTGCCGCCTTCAATTTGCGCCTTGTCGAAATCCCCGAGATCGAGCTTGGCAGGCATATAGGATTCAAGCGGGGCGAGCGCGCCGCGCCGTGCATATTGGACGATGTAACGGTAATCCATCTGGATGACGTCCGGCGCGTTGCGGCCCGCGACCTGGGTCGCAAGGCGCGGCCAGTAGTCGCCCCAGCCCAGGAACTCGCCGGTGATCGACGTCCCCGGATTCTTGGTCTGATAGAGCTGCGATACCTTGTTGGTGCGGTCGGCGCGCGGCTGCGAGCCCCACCACAGGAGACGCAGGCGCTTTTCCTGTGCCAAGGCGCTGGTTCCGAGCGCCGAGAGCGACAGAAGCGCGGCGCTTCCCGCAACGAAATTACGCCTGCTTACACGTAGAGTCATTTTTTTCCTCCTCCAAAGGGAAGCGCCTCCACACGCTTCCAAACTAGTTTCGCTTGCGCAAATAACTAATTGGTTACAAGCTACGTGCAAAGCGGCAAGGCTGTCAAGCGGTGTTGGCCAAAGCATGATGCCGAACGTGTAAGCGAGCGGACGACATCCTGCTCTCACTGCTTAAGTGGGAGCAGGATGATTTTGGGGGCTAACAGGCCTCATCATCCTGTTTCAGCAGGGGCCTTTCCAAATTCGGTTTTTACAATTTCGCACCGAAGGCTTATGAGCGCAACATGTGACGACAGGGGTGGAGCGATGAACGATAGCGGGGGAAATAACGGAAAGAAGCAAGCTCGGCGACCGTCGATGGAACGGACGGCCCAACGCGATCCGGAGCGGACACGCGCGGCAATCCTCGATGCGGCAACCCGGGAATTCGCCGAAAACGGCATGGGCGGCGCCCGCGTCGACGCCATCGCCGAACGGGCCGGCACCAACAAGCGCATGCTCTACCACTATTTCGGCGACAAGGAGCAGCTCTACCTCAAGGTGCTCGAAGAGGCCTATGTCGGCATCCGCACGGCCGAACGCGCGCTGCATATCGGCGACCGCAGCCCCGAGGAAGGCATCGGCGAACTGGCGCTCTTCACCTGGCGTTATTTCCTCGAGCATCCCGAATTCCTGAGCCTGCTCGGCACCGAAAACCTGCATCGCGCCCGGTGGCTGCGCCAGTCCGTCCGGCTCAAGGAACTGCATTCGCATCTGATCGGCGAGCTGTCGCAGGTGCTCGAGCAGGGCAAGAAACAGGGTGTCTTCATCGAGACCGCCGATCCCCTGCACGTCTATCTGACGATCGCCTCGCTCGGCTATTTCTATCTTTCCAACCAGTACACGCTTTCGACGATCTTCGGCCGCGACCTGATCGAGCCGGCCAATCTCAGTGCCTGGGAAAGGCATATCGTCCACGTCACCCTCGCCTCGATCAAGCGCTGAACACTGAAAGCAGGATTTGGCTATTGACAGGCTCGCCGCTCTTCTGCCATCAAGTAACCGTTTAGTTACCGGCTTGGGAGGGCCGGGCGAGGACGCCCGCTCCCACCGCAAAAGATCGCAGGGAGGAAAATATGGCACGCTTGGGGATCATCTTGCACGGCGTCACCGGCCGCATGGGTTACAACCAGCACCTGGTGCGCTCTATCCTGGCCTTCCGCGACCAGGGCGGCATCACGCTGAAATCGGGCGAGAAACTCGAGATCGACCCGATCATCGTCGGCCGCAACGGCGCCAAGATGGAAGAGCTGGCGAAAAAGCACACCATCAAGCGCTGGTCGACCGATCTCGATGCTGCGCTGGCCAATCCCGACGATACGATCTTCTTCGATGCCGGCACGACGCTGATGCGCGCCGAGCTTCTGTCCAAGGCGCTCGACGCCGGCAAGCACGTCTATTGCGAAAAGCCGATTTCCGACGATCTGCAGGTTGCGATCGATCTCGCCCGCAAGGCACGGCGCTCCGGCCTCAAGCACGGCGTCGTGCAGGACAAGCTCTTCCTGCCCGGCCTGCGAAAGCTGGCGCTGCTGAAGGATTCCGGCTTCTTCGGCAAGATCCTCTCGGTGCGCGGCGAATTCGGCTACTGGGTCTTCGAAGGCCATTGGGGCGTGCCCGCCCAGCGCCCTTCCTGGAACTACCGCAAGGCCGACGGCGGCGGCATCATCCTCGATATGCTCTGCCACTGGCGCTACGTGCTGGACAACCTGTTCGGCGAGGTCAAGGCCGTCTCCTGCCTCGGCGCCACGCATATTCCGCGGCGCATCGACGAGCAGGGCAAGCCGTATGATTGCGACACCGACGATGCGGCCTATGCGACCTTCGAGCTCGACGGCGGGGCGATCGCCCAGATCAACTCCTCCTGGGCCGTTCGCGTGCGCCGCGACGACCTCGTCACCTTCCAGGTCGACGGCACGCATGGCTCGGCCGTCGCCGGCCTGACGAAATGCTGGAGCCAGCACCGTGTCAACACGCCGAAGCCGGTCTGGAATCCCGACCAGCCGCAGACGATCGACTTCTACAAGGCCTGGGATGAGGTTCCGGATACCCAGGCCTTCGACAATGGTTTCAAGGCGCAGTGGGAAATGTTCATCCGCCACGTGGTCGAAGACGCGCCGTGGCCCTACGGGCTGGAAGCCGGCGCCAAGGGCGTGCAGCTCGCCGAACTCGGGCTGAAATCCTGGGCCGAGCGCCGCTGGCTCGACGTCCCCGCACTGGAGTTCTGAGCCGTGAGCACGATCAACCTTCCCCTCGACGGCAAGATCGTTCCCTACGCGCTCGCCGGCACGCCGATCGAACTCAAAAAACGCGATGCCAAGAGCTTTCCGCGCATCGCCTTTGCCGCTGCCCATGTGGTCGCCGATCCGCTTGCCGACAACGATCCCTGGCTGACGCCGGCGATCGATTGGGAGCGGACGCTCGCCTTCCGGCACCGGCTCTGGGATCTCGGCCTCGGCGTCGCCGAAGCGATGGATACGGCACAGCGCGGCATGGGCCTCGGCTGGCCGGAAGCCCGCGACCTCATCCGCCGGGCGCTTGCCGAGGCGGCCGGCCGCAAGGACGCGCTGATCGCCTGCGGCGCCGGCACCGATCATCTGTCACCCGGTCCGGACGTGACCATCGACACGATCATCAGGGCCTATGAAGAGCAGATCGAAACGGTGGAGGCGGCCGGCGGCCGCATCATCCTGATGGCAAGTCGGGCGCTTGCCGTCGCGGCCAAGGGGCCGGACGACTATATCAGGGTCTATGACCGCATCCTTCGCCAGGTCAAGGAACCCGTCATCATCCACTGGCTGGGAGAAATGTTCGACCCGGCGCTCGAGGGATACTGGGGCAATGGCGATCACCTGAAGGCAATGGAAACGTGTCTGCAGGTGATCGAAGCCAATGCTGCAAAGGTCGACGGCATCAAGATCTCGCTGCTTTCCAAGGAGAAGGAAGTGACCATGCGCCGGCAACTGCCGAGATCCGTGCGCATGTATACCGGCGACGATTTCAACTATGCGGAATTGATCGCCGGCGACGAAGAGGGCCATTCCGACGCGCTGCTCGGCATTTTCGACGCCATCGCCCCGGCAGCTTCGGCTGCGCTCGACGCGCTCGGCCGCAAGAGCAACCACGAATTCTTCGACCTTCTCGAGCCGACCGTTCCGCTATCGCGCCACATCTTCAAGACGCCGACCCGCTTCTACAAGACCGGCGTCGTCTTCCTCGCCTATCTCAACGGTCTGCAAGATCATTTCGTCATGGTCGGCGGCCAGCAGAGCACCCGCTCGCTGGCGCATCTGGCCGAACTCTTCCGACTGGCCGACAAGGCGCGGGTTCTTGCTGATCCCGAACTCGCCGCAAGCCGCATGCGCCAGGTGCTCGCGGTCCACGGCGTCAACTGACGCCGCTATACCTGACGGAAGGAGAATGACATGCAGGTCGAAGGACTTTCGATCAATCTGGCGACGATCCGTGAGCAATGCGGCTTTGCCGAAGCCGTCGATACCTGCCTGAAACACGGCATCACCTCGATCGCGCCCTGGCGCGACCAGGTCGCCAAGGTCGGCCTCGACGAGGCGGTGCGGATCGTTAAATCGAACGGTATCAAGCTGACCGGCCTTTGCCGCGGCGGCTTCTTTCCGGCGGCAAACGAGGCCGACTGGCAGAAGAATCTCGACGACAACAGACGGGCCATCGACGAGGCGGCCGCCTTTTCCGCCGATTGCCTCGTGCTCGTCGTCGGTGGTTTGCCGGGTGCATCGAAAGATATCGTCGCGGCTCGTCAGATGGTACTCGACGGCATTGCCGCCGTGCTGCCGCATGCGCAGGCTGCCGGCGTGAAACTTGCAATCGAGCCGCTGCACCCGATGTATGCCGCCGACCGGGCCTGCGTGAACACGCTCGGCCAGGCGCTCGACATGTGCGAGCCGCTCGGCGAGGATGTCGGCGTGGCGATTGACGTCTACCATGTCTGGTGGGATCCCGATCTTGCCAACCAGATTGCTCGCGCCGGACGCATGAACCGTATCTTCGCCCATCACATCTGCGACTGGCTGGCGCCGACGAAGGACATGCTGCTTGACCGCGGCATGATGGGCGATGGCGTCATCGACCTGAAGGGCATAAGACGGATGATCGAAGCCGCCGGTTTCTTCGGCGCACAGGAAGTGGAGATCTTCTCGGCCGAAAACTGGTGGAAGCGTCCGGCCGACGAGGTGATCGCCACCTGCGTCGAGCGGTTCCGGAGCTGCTGCCAGATGTGATTCTTGAGCATTTCCGTTTTTCTTCGAAACACGAAAATGCTCTATCTCTTTGTTTTTACGCAATTCCGGACGCAAAAACCGCTGCACATTTTTGCTGGAATTGCTCTGAAATCCCATTGTTTCATCACGTATGAAAGAGGAGTCATTCGATGGAGAAACGCCGTTTTGCCCTGATCGGCACCGGTAACCGTGGCACCACCATGTGGGGCAAAGACCTGCTTGCCGGCTGGCGCGAACATGTCGATCTCACAGCCATCGTCGAAAAGAACGCGCTACGCGGCGAGCGCGCCCGCAACATGATCGGCAGCAATGCGCCGCTCTATGACAACATCGAATCCATGCTCGCCGAGCAGAAGCCGGATCTTGCCATCGTCTGCACGCCCGACCATACGCATGACGATATCATCGTGCGGGCGCTGGAATCCGGCATCGATGTCATCACCGAAAAGCCGATGACCACTTCGATCGAGAAAATTCGCCGGATTCTCGACGCCGAAAAACGCTCCGGCCGCCGGGTCGACGTCTCCTTCAACTATCGCTATGCGCCGACAGCCGCGAAGATCAAAGAGCTCCTGAACGCTGGTGAGATCGGCCGCGTGACCTCGGTTGATTTTCACTGGTACCTCAACACCAAGCACGGCGCTGATTATTTCCGCCGCTGGCATGCCTATACGGAAAATTCCGGCAGCCTGTTCGTCCACAAGGCCACCCACCATTTCGATCTGCTGAACTGGTATCTCGACAGCGATCCGGAAGCCGTCACCTCGTTTGCCGACCTGCAGAACTACGGCCGCAGGGGCCCGTTCCGCGGCCCCCGCTGCAAGCTCTGTCCGCACGCGCAGGAATGCGACTATTATCTCGATATCGAAAAGGATCCCTTTCTCGATCAGCTTTACGAGGATCCTTCGAAGATCGACGGCTATTTCCGAGACGGCTGCGTCTTCCGCGAAGATATCGACATTCCCGACACGATGGTCGTGTCCATCCGCTACCGCAACAACGTCCATGTCTCCTATTCGCTGAACACCTTCCAGCCGATCGAAGGCCATCACCTCGCCTTCAACGGTACCAAGGGACGTATCGAGCTTCGCCAGTATGAGGCTCAGCCCTGGGAGGTGCCGAAGGAAGACACGATCCTTCTCATTCGCAATTTCCCGAATGGGAAGGAGGCGGTGGAGCGCATCGTCGTGCCGCATTTCACCGGCGGCCATTACGGCGGCGACGATCGGATGCGCAACATGATCTTCAAGCCCGGCATGGAAGATCGGCTCGGCCAGCGCGCCGGCACACGGGCGGGCGCCATGTCCGTGCTCTGCGGCATTGCGGCGCTGACGAGCTCGCGCACCGGCAAGGTGGTCGATATCGCCGAGTTGATGCCCGAGCTTGCCAATGACGGCTCGCCCAATTCCTTGAGATCACCACGCTGACGCGTGTCCCTGACGGATGCGTCAGGCGATATTTTCGAGATCCTGCCGGCTGATCTGGTAGAGCAGCGGCCGGCCCGTTGTAAAACGCTCGACCTCGTCCGCCGCCATCGCACCGAGACGCGCCCGTTCCAGGCCGATGGCGCCGGCGATGTGCGGCGTCAGGAAGACATTGGGCAGATCGTAGAATGCCGAACCCACTTCCGGAATTTCCGGATCGGTGACGTCGATCACCGCGTCGATGCGGCCGGTCTTCAGCTCCGAAAGCAGGGCTGCCTCATCAATGAGGATTCCGCGCGCGGTGTTGATCAGCGTTGCCCCGTCCTTCATCAGCGACAGTCTTCGCGCATCGATCATATGCTGCGTCGACGGCAGCGACGGCGCGTGCAGGGAAACAATATCGGCTTGCCGCATCAATTCGTCGAGATCGACCTTTTCAGCTCCGAGACCGGCTGCTTCGGCGGCATCGAGCATGGGATCGAACAGCAGCAGCCTGTAGTCGAAAGGCTTCAGGAGTTCGATCACCCGCCTGCCGATGCGCGAGGCGCCGACGATGCCGAGGGTTCGGCCATAATTGCCGATCGCTTCGCGCTGCATCGGATAAGTCCGATCGCGATTGCGGTCGCCGACGTAAAGCTCGCGGAAGCGGAAGGCGCGTTTGCCGGCAAAAAGGATCGCGGCGAGCGTGAATTCGGCAACCGGCACGGCATTGGCCTCGGCCGCGTGGCTGACCGCGATGCCGGCTTCGAAGATGGCGTCATCGATGATGCCCTTGACCGTACCGGCCGCATGGACGACGAGGCGCAGCCGCGGCGCGACAGCAGGGATCTCAGGCCCGACACAGGGCGCACCCCAGCCGGTGATCAGGATTTCCGCTCGGGAAAGCAGGCGTCTCGCCCGCGCGTCGTCCAGCCGCTGCAGCGGCTCGGGATCAAGCAGGCGGCCGATCGCATCGAGCCGGCGCAGGATCTCATCGGGCAGGACATGCTCCGTGCGGGACGGCTCCATGGCAAGGACGATGGCCGGTCGGCTCATGGCATCTGACCCGGTGCTTCGATGGCGCTGACGGTCACGCCCTTTTCCCGCACCAGCGCCTGCAGCGCCGCAATATCGGGCGCTTTCGGCGGCTGCGTCCAGGCCGACGAGACGGCGGCGGGATCGTCGAGCGCCAGCACCGCCGTCACCAGGATGGTCTCGCCGGCCGGAATCTGACCGCGCAGTTGTGGCACGATGGTCTTGGCGACGATCACATTGGTGTTGGGTTGGGCCTTCTGCGCGAGCCCGACACGTTTGATCGAAGAGCCGAGATCGAGAATGCCGGTGAAATCGGCTTCACCGATCGCATAGGCTGCCCCCTCCGAGGCCGACAGCCGATCCTGCTCGAAGTCGCGGCGGCCGGTGGCAAAGCCGCCTTCGGCAATCCGCAGCGGCCGGCCCGACCTGATCCGGTGGAGGCGGATATGCCAGGGGGCGGCGGGCACGAGCCAGGTTTCGACTTCGGCATCGGGGAAGGGCGACCATCTCGAATGAAGCACATCACCCGCGAGCCGGGCTTCCTCATTCGTTTCACGCACGCGGTAGTGCAGGCCGTCATCGCTGAAGGCCAGCATCGAATCGAAGGCGGCCAGCGCAAAGCCGCGTTCATCGGACTCGACGCTGAAGCCGTACCGGGCCGAATATGCGAATTTCGCGTATTTCTCAGTGCCAAAACGCATCTGCAGGTTTTCCTGGCCAGAAGACAGCGCCACGACATCGCCGCCTGCCCGCATCAGAACCATGCCGGGATGACGCTGGGGAACGACCTCGGGCGCCGGCTCCGGCGCCTTCTCGCTGGCGGTCCAGAAGGGATGATCCCCAGCGATTGCGAGCGGCAGAAAGGCCTTCAAGGCCCAATAGGGCGAGCCGGCGGAGTTGTAGCTCTCCGACATCAGCAGGTTCGGGTAGCCGAATCCGATCGACAGAACGCCGTCACGATCGGCAATCGGCTTGTCCCTCCACCAGCGCAGATGCTGCAGGCAGAGATGCTTGACCTCGCCCCAGGGCAAAGCCTCGAGATCGGCAAAGGCGAGCGCCGACCAGAAGCCAGCGCAGGCAAAGCGATAGGTCAGGCTGCGGCCGAAGGGGATCGTCGCGCCGTCGGCGGCAAACCAGTGGCGGAAATCTCGGGCGAAGAAGATGGCGCGCTCGCGATAGCGTTTCGCATAATCGTCATCGACGAGCTTCGAATAGATCAGCCCGTAAAAATGCATGGCGAAGGGAATGTAGTGGTCGATGCGGCGCACGTTTCCGTCGCGATACCAGCCGTCGCCGATATAGAAGCCTTCGAGCTCCTGCAGATATTGCCGCGTCAGGCTGCGGTCGAAATCAACGCCGAGACGATCGAGGGCGATATCAACGAAGATGCGGAAAAATTTCCAGTTGTTGTCGGCATAGTCGAACTGCCTGGCATGTTTGAGATAGGCGACGACATTGCCACGGGCACGCGCATCAAGCGGCTCCCAGATCTTTTCCGGCACCAGCGCCAGGGCAAAGCCGAGGGCAGCAAGCTCGACCATCCGCTGATCCCGGCCGTTGACTGTTCCCCAATATTCGGGATGGGCGGGGTCGGTGCCGTTTGCGAGGCCTTCGGCAAAACGATGCCAATGGGCGAATTCTCCACCACCGGCGCCAAAAGGGGCCAATCCCCAGAGCGGGCGGGCGAAACCCTCGAGATCGGCGGCCGCCCGATCGAAATGGGCGGCGAGACCACTGAGCCTGACGCGGGCATTGCCCTTGGAAAAACAGGGAAGCAGCGGATCGAAGAGCGCGAGCAGAGCGCGGCTCATATCGGCGCGGCTTTCCAGCGGATTGCCGGCAAGCGGATTGGCGCTGGCGGGATCATAGGTCATCGGCACCTCACGGGTTCTCGGCATTGGCAACGGTCCCTCCCGGAACGGGAACGACCGCCTGGCAGATGTGGCGCGCAGCCGCTGTTCGGTTGCGGAACCGGGTGAGCATCATCGACACAGCCTCGCGCCCGAGGGCAGCCCGATCGACCCGCATGGTGGAAAGCCGCGGATTGGTCATCAATGCGCAGGGCAGATCATCAAAGCCGACAATCGCGAAATCGTCCGGCACTCGCAGGCCGGCTTCGGTGACCGCCTCCAATACGCCGACGGCAATGAAATCATTCATGCAGAACGCCGCGGTGAAGCCGGCATTCTCGGCAAGAACTGCCGCGGTGCGTTCATGAGCCTCGCGGCTTGCGCTACCCTGCAGCGCCAGCGAAACGAATCGTCCTTCGGCGCCGGGGACGGCGGAGATCGCCGCCTCGAAGCCACGAATGCGCTCCCGAATCGTATGGCGGTGAGAGCCGCTCAGATGCAGGATACGGCGATGGCCAGCCCTCGTCAGCCGGCTGGCCGCCTCGTAGGCCCCAAAGAAATTAGCCGGCGAAACACCGTCGAACTGCATCCTGGGATCAGCGCCATTGACAAGCACGGTCGGCGTCATGGTGGCCCGCAGCCAATCACGCAGAGTGTCGTTGGGATCGATGCCGACGAGAAAAAGACCCTGGGCACCCGCCGCCTGCATATAGTCGCGCAGGGCATCCGGCGTGATTCGATCCTCGCGGACCATGCGAATTTCGAAGGGCATGCCCGCTTCGGCGGCTCCGGTACGCAAGCCGTCGACGATCGCTTCGTAGAAGACGCTGAGCCCGCCGGTGACGCCGTCGCTGGCAATCAGCGCCAGCCCGCCGGCAACGGCTTCGGCAGCAGGTTTGACCGGATAACCGTGTTCGGCGGCCACCTTCAATATCTGCCGCCGGACGGTTTCGCTGATCCCAGGTTCGTTGGCGAGCACGCGCGACACGGTCGAAACGGAGACGCCGGCCAATGTGGCTATGTCGGCCTGTCGCAGCCGTCTGACTTTTTCATCGCTCATAGGCAAACTTTATGCAAATAATGCAAATTTGCAATACCAGAGTTATTTCTTGCAATAAATTCTTTTTTGCGTAACCTGTCTCACGAAAATGCCGGACGACGCCATGGAGGATGGCAGCGGACATATTGGGACAAGGGAGGATACCGATGCAGGTCAATCGCCGTTCATTTCTGATGGGTTCAGCCGGTGCATTCGCCGGCCTTGCCTTTGGCGCCGGAAGCGCCGTCCCGGCCTTTGCCGAAGACACGCAGCTGCGAGCCATGTGGTGGGGGTCGAACGACCGCGCCAAGCGGACGCTCGACGTCGCCAAACTCTACCAGTCGAAAACGCCCGGCGTGACGATCATCGGTGAATCGCTTTCGGGCGACGGCTACTGGACGAAGCTCGCCACGCAGATGGCCGGCCGCTCGATCGCTGACGTCTTTCAGCTCGAGCCCGGAACCATCTCCGATTATTCCAAGCGCGGCGCCTGCATGCCGCTCGACGAATTCGTCCCCTCGACGTTGAAGGTTCAGTCCTTCGGTGCCGACGTGCTGAAACTGACCACCATCGACGGGAAACTCTACGGTGTCGGCCTCGGCCTCAACTCTTTCTCAATGTTCTTCGACACGGTGGAATTCGAAAAGGCAGGCATTCCGGTGCCGACACCCGACCTGACGTGGGATGAATATGCCAAGCTCGCGGTGGAACTCGGCAAGTCCTCGGGCAAGGCAGGCGGCCCTTATGCGGCCCGCTACGCCTATGTCTTCGATGCCTGGCTGCGCCAGCGCGGCAAAAGCCTCTTTGCTAAGGAAACGGTCGGTCTCGGTTTCACGGCCGACGATGCCACGGAGTGGTTCGACTATTGGGAGAAGCTGCGCAAGGCAGGAGGCACCGTTGCTGCCGACGTCCAGACGCTCGATCAGAACACCATCGACACCAACGCCCTCGGTCTCGGCAAATCGGTGATCGGCATGGCCTATTCCAACCAGATGATCGGCTATCAGCTGATCATCAAGAACAAAATCGGCATCACCATGCTGCCGCGGGAAAGGAAGGGCGGGCCGTCGGGCCACTATTACCGCCCTGCGCTGATCTGGAGTGTCGGCGCCACGACAAGGAATGGCGAAGCGGCCGCGAAATTTATCGACTTCTTCGTCAACGACATCGAAGCCGGCAAGATTCTCGGCGTCGAGCGCGGCGTGCCGATGTCGCCGGCCGTGCGTGAAGCCATTCTACCGCAGCTGAACCCGACTGAGCAGGAAACGGTCAAATACGTCAATATGCTCAAGGATCAGGTCGGCGAATATCCGCCGCCGGTGCCGATGGGTGCAACGCAATTCGACCAGCGCGTGCTGCGCCCGATCTGCGACGAACTCGCCTTCGAACGGACCTCGCCCGCCGATGCGGCGACCCGGCTCGTCGAAGAGGGTAAGGCAACGCTCAAGGGATGATCGCCTGCCTGATATGAAAGGAGAGGGCCGCAAACCCCGGCGGGCCTCTCCCTCGCAACATCAGTTGGCCGCCAAGCTCTCGACCACGCGCCAGTCAGGCCGGCCGAGATTGAACGGCCAGGCGTTCACGTCCCGGTCATTGAAATAGACCACTTCCCGAAGGTTCGGGAAGGCGCCCTGCTTCAGAGTCGCGGTGTCGATCCAGGGCCTCATATAGGCGTCGCCGCCTTCGTAGCCGAGCTCTGCGACCCAGATGGGCTTTCCGTAGCCGGCGACGAGATCATACCCCTGCTTCAGCGCCTCCGAAAAGGTCCGGTGCGTGTTGTAAGCAAGTTCATCATAGCGCTCCAGCCCGAAGACCGACAATCCGACGAGATCGACATAATCGTCGCCGGGATAGTAGTCCTGCAGGCCCGGCAGGCCCTTCGGCGACCACATTATTTCGGTGCCGGGCGCCTCCTCGCGGAGGATGTCCATCATTCTTTTGTAGGCGGTGATATAGTCTTGCGGGTCCCAGCCGGCCCACGAAAACCGCCCGGATTTGTCTTCCATCTCCTGTCCCCAGCGGAGGATCACGGGGCTTTTCAGCTGGGATATCATTTGCGCGATCGCCCGCATGTTGACATCGTAGTCGCCGCGCAGAACCTTTGCGCGAAGCTCGCCCGAGGTCAGCCGCCAATCGACATCCCAGGACCAAGGCTCCACCGTTATCAGCAGGTTGCGGCCCCTGGCCAGCGCATAGGCATCCGCGATGCGCAGCGTCTCCAGGTCAACGTCTTCCCACGGCAAGAACAGAGCTTCGGTCGAAACGTTGGCCTGAGCGCCGAAATCCCCATGCGGGTCGTAGGCGCCGAACTTGATGCCATCGGCATGAACGACCGGGCGTTTGTCGATGATCGTCCGCGCGCTCGCCGCCGGGTTCGACGCAATGCCCGCATATTGCACCTCACTTCGGCCCGGCAGTTCCGCGACGCACAACAGCAGCAGCGCGATGGCGGCGGTGGAGAGGTGATTTTTCGTCAGCTTCTTCATGGCTCACCCTCCTTTTCGGGCTATTTCCTGATGCAGCAGGAGCTGCTTCAGGTCATACGCCTTGGCGCTGACGGTATCCGTGGAGACGAGCTTGCGGAATTCGTCATCCTGGCGCACCGAAGAATGGCGGAAGACGTACCAATCGCCGTCGGGCTGACGGCGCTGGTAGATCGTGTTGCCGATCTTGCGGTGACCGAAACAGGTGCTGGCACGCGCTGCTCCCTCGGCATTCGTCCAGGTCGCGCGCATGCAGAGCTGGCCGAGATCGTCGACCACCCATTTGCCTTCGGCGAAGGACTGCTTGCCCTTGTCGTTGGTCCAGGCCACGAACCGCCGGCCCTCATCGAAGAAACGGCCGCCGCCGGTGCCCCAGGTCCAGGTCTTGTCACCGTAGATACGATAGAGTTCATAGGCGCTGAGCGGTGTCGGCGGCTTCTTAGCGGCCTCGGCAGCTTGCGCCACCACAGGCAGGCACAGGCTGAGAGCCAGGGCTATGCCATACAGTCTCGGTCCGATGCTCATTGTATACTCCTCTCGACACATGCCGGTTGGCCGGTTCAAACACCCTGTTGGTCCCGTCCCGTGCTTCCGAATCCATTCCACCTGAGGCGAAACTTCACGGTCCTGGTCTTGCCGAGCCCGGCCCCGGCGACGGCAAATTGCGATTGGCTGAAACTGACAAGCGTCTGGCCATGAGAAAGGGCTTCGAGGCCGCGCAGACCGTGATTGCCCGCCTGCATGCCGCCGGTGACACAGATCGCCAAACCCATGGCCGTCGCGAACCAAAGGCCGCGCGATTGCGGCAGCAGCGGCAGGCCGTTCTCGATCGCATGGCGAATGACGATCAGCACCGTCAACGACAGAT
The DNA here is from genome assembly GCF_019685435.1 of Rhizobium sp. NLR10b. Classification (NCBI taxonomy): domain Bacteria; kingdom Pseudomonadati; phylum Pseudomonadota; class Alphaproteobacteria; order Hyphomicrobiales; family Rhizobiaceae; genus Rhizobium; species Rhizobium sp. NLR10b. The sequence goes on from NZ_JABDWV010000018.1 coordinate 166,681, forward strand.
AGATCGCGAGGTTCATCGCGGCGAAAAGATAGAAGCCCTGAGCGGCGGCCTCGCCGGCGAGCGCCATGGCTGCGGCGCAAAGCCCCGCGAGAGCAAGATAGGGCGCAACGACACGCAGCGGCAAAGACTGCTGCTGCTGCTTTCCCTTCGGGGTGATGCGAAAGTCGACGAAAGAACCGGAGACATGGTCGCGAATGGCGGCCAGGCTGCCGGCCAGCGACCATGGCCAGCGCAGAAAGATGAAGGCGAGCCCTTCCCAGCCAAACAGTTTCGCATCGCACGGCCGGAAAGTTCCCGTGGCCCGCCAGAAGAAAGCAAAGAGCGCCAGCACGATCGATATCGGCGCGAAATGCAGCAGAAAATCCGGATAGGTCACGTCGACGAAGACCTGGCCCGTCAGCAAGGCGGCCACCGGCAGCAGGAACGTCACTGCCATGACGGTGGAGAAGAGCGGATACCACAGCTGCGAAAAGACGAACTGGAATTTCAGCCGCCAGGGCAGATGGATGACATAGCGGCGGGAATATTGCAGCAGGATGGTGACGAGGCTGCGCGACCACTGGAATTCCTGCACGGCGAGATCGACGAAATTCGCCGGGCCGTCGCCATGAGCGATCGCATCGATCGCGTGGACGCCGCGCCAGCCGCCGGCGTTCATCATCAGCGTGGTCGAATGATCTTCGGCAAGCTCGGGCCCAAGGCCCCCGATCTGGCGAAGGGCTGATGTGCGGACCGCATAGTGGGAGCCGATGCAAAGGGGCGCCCAGCCATTGTTGTAACCGGTCTGCAGCGAGCCGTGCAGACTTGCCTCTGCGTAGAGCCTGCCGCGCGCGACCCAACTCGCCGCGGCATTCGCATCACAGATGCTGGGAGCGGAAACATAGCCGACGCCAGGATCGGCGAAGGGGCGCAGGACTTCACGGAGATAAGTCGGTGTCGGCACATGATCGGCATCGAACTGGGCGACGAAATCGTAACGCGCATAACCGAAATGGTCGTAGAAATAGGCAAGATTGCCTTCCTTGCACCGCGTCCGGCGCGGCCAGGTCGTGCGGTGATACTCCGCCACGCCCTTTCGCGTCGAGATCAGCACGCCGTGCTCGGCGCACCAGCGTCTGGTTTCCGCGGAAGGATCCTCGTCGGCCAGCCAGACATCGAAGTCGACACCGGTCTGATCGAGCATCGCCTGAAGCGTGGCGCGGACGACGGCAAAGGGCTCGGACGGCGCCTTGGTGACGACCATCGCCACGCGTCCTTCCGGCAGCCGGGCGCGCGAACTGATCGCTCTCGCATCGAGGAAGATCAGGATGAAATAGGCAGGCACAAGCGTGATCCAGGCAAGCACGACGGTGACGAGCACGAAGGCTGACCAGGAGATGATATGGGCGGACTGACACCACCAGATCCAGAAATAGCCGAGTGCCGCCAGCCAGCAGAAGATGCCGAAACCATAGGCGACACGCTTCCGACCGGTGAAAACCGGGTTGAATGCATCAGCGGCGGCTTTCGCCGTCCTGATCCGGTGATCGATCTCCGAAACCAGGCTCATGCCGTCACCTCCAGCCCGAAGGTGGGTCCGGCCGTGCGGATGATGGTGTCGAGATCCGAAAGAGCCGGCACGAAGCCGAGCTCTGCTTTGGCCCGAGCCGTATTGGCAAAGAGGATCGGCGGATCGCCGGGGCGGCGAGCGCGATAACGGACGGGGACTTCGCGGCCGCTGGCGCGATAGACCGCGTCGAGGATCTCGCGCACTGACGTGCCGCGGCCGGAACCGAGATTGACGCTGAGCGAGGCGCCGTCTGCGATCAGGTGGTTGACGGCGGCCAAATGCGCCTGCGCAAGATCGCTGACATGGATATAGTCGCGAACACAGGTTCCGTCCTCGGTCGAATAGTCGGTGCCGAAGATATCGAGCCGCTCCAGCCTGCCGGCGGCAGCCAGGAGGGCGCGAGGAATGAGATGTGTCTCGGGCTCGTGACGCTCAGAAAGCTCGCCCTCCGGGTCGGCGCCGGCCGCGTTGAAATAACGCAGGGCGGCGAAGCGGATGCCGTAGGCGGCAGCAAAATCCTCGAGCGCCATCTCGAAGATCAGCTTGGTGCGGCCATATGGATTGACCGGTTGCTGCAGGCTTTCCTCCCGTACCGGCAACGAGGCGGGAACGCCATAGGTGGCGCAGCTGCTCGAAAAGACGATCTTGTCGATGTCCTGGTCGAGACAGGCCTCGAGCAGCGTGAGACTGCCGACGACATTGTTGCGGTAATATTTCCTCGGCATGTCGACGGATTCGCCGACATAGGCGTTGGCGCCGCAATGGATGACGCAATCCGGCGAAAATTCAGCCATCGTCTGGCGTAGCGCGGCTGCGTCGCCGAGCTCACCGCGGACGAGCGGGCCCCAGCGGACACTGTCGGCATGTCCGGTCGAGAGGTTGTCGTAGGTAACCGGAATCATCCCGACGCGCGACAGCGCTTTGCAGATGTGACTTCCTATGAAACCGGCGCCGCCGGTGACGAGAATATAGCGGGGCATCTCATACAGCCTCCGCCTGCTTCGTCCCGGCTAGCAGGCCGTCGAAATATTCGACCGTGCGCGCCAAGCCGGCTTCGAGCTCGATATGAGGCTGCCATGCCAGCTCCGTCTTCGCCCGGGAGATGTCCGGCCGCCGCTGGCGGGGATCGTCGACGACAGCAGGCAGGTGAACGATGCGGGAACGCGAATTCGTGAGGTCCCGGATGATCTCCGCCAAGCGTCGAACGGTGAACTCGCCCGGGTTACCGAGATTGATCGGGCCGTGGCATGCACTGCCGGAGGCCGAGAAACGCAGGAAACCTTCGACAAGATCATCGACATAACAGAAAGAGCGGGTCTGCTGGCCGTCGCCGTAGATGGTCAGGTCGGCGTTGCGCAGGGCCTGCACGATGAAGTTGGAGACCACCCGGCCGTCATCCAGGCGCATGCGCGGGCCGTAGGTGTTGAAGATGCGGCCGACCTTGATGTCGACGCCGTAGGTCCTGTGGTAGTCGAAGAACAGGGTTTCGGCGCTGCGTTTTCCCTCGTCGTAACAGGCGCGCGGTCCGATGGAGTTGACATTGCCGCAATAGGATTCGCGCTGCGGGCTCTGGGTCGGGTCGCCATAGACTTCCGAGGTCGACGACTGAACGACGATCGCGCCCGTCTTTCGCGCGCAGTCCAATGTGTTGACGGCGCCAAGTACGTTGGTGAGCAGGGTACCCACCGGGTCCCGTTGGTAGTCGGGCGGAGAGGCCGGCGAGGCGAAGTTGAAGATCAGCGACGCTTCGATATCGAAGGGCTGACGGACATCGTGCTCGATGATGCGAAAGCGGGGGTTCGACGCGAGATGCTCGACATTCGCACGGCGGCCGGTCGAAAAATTGTCAAGGCATATGACGCTGTGGCCGCCCAGCAGAAGCCTTTCACAGAGATGCGAGCCAAGAAAGCCGGCTCCGCCATTTACAAGAGCGGTGCCCAGATACTTGAGCACCGCCATGTTCTTTACTTCAGAGCCTTCGCCGGGAACGAAACTACGCATTACAAACTCCTCCCCACGGTTTAGTCTTTTGTTTTATGGATACGCTTCACACCCCCTTACCTGGATGGATATTCACGCAACTAAGCACAAATACTTGAATAAACCTCCAAGGTTATTCTTCATTTAGCTCATTTACTATTGAAATGATAGGGAGATTGTTACCGTGGTCAACTTTAAAGGCGCAAAATATCCCAAATAATTACACGGTTGTTCTTCAGAATAACAAATGATTAATCATTTTACTTGTTTTCTCACGTAAAACGGGAATCGTGCCGCTGCTCAAGCTTTGCTCAATAAATACGAGATAGAAGAGGGGAGAGGTCGGTCGCGCAGAACTGCACGACCAGTCTTGCATCCGGAAGCGTCATATGCGAGGGATCTGGTCATGTTTAAAAATCGGGCCGCAGCCCAGCCGAAAGGCTGGCGTCCATTTCATTTTGCGATGCTTGCCGGGGGAGCGACGCTTCTTGCGATCGGAGCGACGGCTTGTGCGGTTGACGACGACATGGCGGTCATCGCGAAAAAGAATGTTGTCGTCGTCGAGACGCCGTCCGTGTCGAAGGCCTTTACCTACCCAGAAAAACGAACTGCTCGGCCGACTGCGGCACGAGCCCACATCGTCGCCTATCACGGGTCCGCGCGCTATATCTGCTCTCCAAGCGGCTTCGGGCAGAAGTCGCGCTGCTTTGCGCGTCCCTCGATCTGAAGCAAAAGCGCCGCTGCATATTCCTTAAATCGGAATCGATTTAAGGATAGAACTAGGCTCAACGCAAAAGTGAGACAACGCTCGTTGCGCGCATGAAAAGCGCGTGGCGCAATCGGTCAGTTGCGCCACCGGCTGGACATGTCGTCATCGCCGACCGGATGGTCGTTGAAGAAGCGGGACGCTGCTTCCGTGCGGTTTCGGACGTTCATCTTCTTATAGATGTTGCGGACGTGAACCTTCACCGTGTTTTCGGAAAGATGCAGCTTGTCGGCAATAATCTTGTTCTGCGTCCCCTTGCAGATGAGATCCAGGATCTGAACCTCCCGGGTCGTCAAGGCGGAGATGCTGTCGCGTCTCAGCTTGAGCGCATTGTTGCGGGCGGCATCAACCGATTTGGTCTGATAAAGTGAGGGCTCCAGCTGGGCCCCCTTATTGGTGAGGCGGTTGAGAAGCGCCGAGGGAAAATGCTCCCCGCCTTTCATCAGCAGATCCACCGCGGCCATGAAGACATCAAGTCGAAGATTAAGCGGCAGGACGCCGTCGATGATCCTTGCCTCCACCAAACGGCTGACATAAGGTTCCATCATGTCGATGGCCTCGACGACAAGTCCGATCGAGGTTTCCGGGTGATTTTCTCTGACCGCCTGCAGCGCGTCTTGCAGCTCAGGCGCAGGTATATGGTAAAATAAAACGAGCTTTATATCGCTGGTATCCTTTTCCAGCATCGGATTTGCGTTCGCTATGCTTGGCACATCGCAATTGGGAAATTTCTTTGCCAGCGCTTCCACCATGCATTCTGAAAACAAATCAGCCTGGGCTACTACAAGGATAGTATCTGCGGATGGGCTAGACTTTCTTGTCTGGTCCGCATTCTCCATTCCTGAGCCTGTCATGAACATATACGCCTCCCCTAGCGGTACACTTTACTCAAACATGTAGCGATGTCAGGTATAAGATAGTATGAAATGCCGGTCCTATTGTGTCATCGCCTTCTTCTTTAGACATTTCTTAATTATGTTAATACGGATTGAGAAGGAAGGAAATGGCCCAAAGTGATTAGTTTTAGGGAGCGAGAAACAATAAGATACTGCGTATCGGTTGTATTTTTGTCCATCCTTATACTTCGAGGTTATATTTGCCCCCACTATAGATGATCCAGTGAATGTAATGTTTCAGTACAAATTGTAATATTTTTGCGATCTGCCCTGAAGATTACGAGACAAGCGAAACGCTCGCGAGGTGGCGCTCAACCCGGTGATGCCTGGCAGAAGCCTCGCATTCCGGCTGCTTCGCAGGGCTGATATCGTGCCGGAGACCCTCGTGGGCTGGAACAGGGGGCGCCTGCAAGGTGAAGAAAGGCGGCCGCGTCTGCACTGGCACGCTTGCGCGGCTGTTGAAATGCACCCGACCGGGCGCATCATCACCATGCTCTTTGATTTTGAGCTGCAATCGCTGCTAAAAGAGGCGTGAGCCTATTTTGCACTCCTCAGTGAGACGTCATGCAGATTGATGCGGACAGGGCGGAACGGGAACGGCTTCTGGCCATTCTCGATTTCTGGCATAAAATCGAGTTTTTCATACCTTATGATCTCTCCAGTCGCCTTGTCTCCGGCGAAGGACGGACCGTTTTCTGGCTACATGCAGAGACGCTCTTGCAGGACAGCGCTGCACTCAGCCGTCCTGTCATACCCGAGGAGAAGCAGATCACCGGCTTTACCCTGTTCCTCGGCGTTTTCAGCAAATCCGAGATTGCCGAGATCCGCAGGCACTTCGACAGCGCTGCGGTCGACATTGCCGAGTATGAGGATGCCGAACGCGGCGATCTCGATGGCGATACCTGCTTTGCCAGCCTGCAGCTTACTCCGCTCGGACAGCCGATGTTCGAAACATTTTCCGTCTCGACGCTTCCGTGGGCCCTCGGACGGGTACGGAAAACCGGTCTCTCCTCGCTCAGCCATGAGGCATTTGCAGACGGCAAGCGGCAGCTGTCGGAATTACTTCAGAACTTTCAGGCGCAGCGACAGCTGGGATCTTCATCCTTCGAGGCTGCCGCCGATCAGCCGATCGATGCCGTCGAAATCCTGGCGCTGCACGAATTGCTCTGCGATTGGGCGGGTTTTGCCTCGCGCCAGGAAAAGCCCATCGCCGCCGTTGAAATCCGCTACCGCGACAGGGCGGAAAGACCCGAGCTGATCTCGTTGCCGCCTCAACAGGAGGACCATGCATCCAATGCCGACGAGGAAGACGAAAGTGCAAGCCTTGATGAAGACATTGGCATTCTGAACAGCTTCTTCATCGAGGATATCGAACGGGCGATGATCTGCGTCAAGCAGGGCAATATCCCGGAGCCGCTCCGGCGGTACCTCAACCCGCCGGCAGGTGAAAATCGGGTCGACCTTTATTCGGAGGAAGGGCGCCGGTCGATCATTCGGGCGCTGCATCCCGGCAATCTCAACCGTGGACGCTGGCTGAGCGAGCCTCACCTTGCAATGAGCCTCATGCAACAGTTCGCGATCAATTCGGCGATCGGCGGCCTGTCGGAAACGGGATTGTTCTCAGTCAACGGCCCGCCGGGCACCGGAAAGACGACCCTGCTTCGAGACATGTTCGCCGACAATATCGTTCGGCGCGCCCGGGTGCTCTCCTCCTTGACGATGGCGCGCGACGCCTTTGACGGAACGCTGCGCCGTGTCGGTTTTGCGGATCGGAGCACCGCCTCCATATCCGCGCTGATCCCGGCTCTTGCCGGGTTCGAAATGGTCGTCGCCTCCTCCAACAATGCCGCCGTGGAGAATATTTCGCGCGACCTTCCCAAGCAGAGCTCGATCGCAAGGACATCTTCATTTCAATATCTGCAGACGGTCGCGCACAAGATCGCCTGCCAGAAAGACAATGGAGCGGTCATCAAGCTCTCCGACGGCGATCGCCCGTGGGGGTTGATCGCCTGTGCGCTCGGCAACTCCAGAAACCGCCGAGCCTTCAAGGAACGTTTCGCCTTCATGGAAATCGCCGAAAGGCCGAAGCCCGGCTGGTCGGGCGCCGCAAAGCCGCAGACCATCTGGGAATGGTTGAAGAGCTATGAGGGGCCAAGCTTTGCCGAAGCGGCATCGGCTTTTCATGCCGCCGACGAGATGGTTCGCGAAAAGATCGGCCAATATGCGCGTTATGCCGATCTCCGCGATGAAATAGCACCCGTTTCGCAGGATGCATTCTGCCGCGAGGCGCTTGAGAGGGTGGCCGCCGCCGCGGACGAAGTTTTGCATGCGCAGAACCGATGCGAGATGCTGGCGACCGAAATGCGCCGCATCGCCGACGGTTTGGCTTATCTGAAGGAGGAGCAACAGTTGCTCGACCGCAGCGCTCCTGCACGATGGAAGAGGGTGCTCTCGACCAACCCGGCCCGGCAGCATCGGCAAGACGTCATCGGCAATGCGCGGAAGCAGCTGGAACTGCGTAAAGCGCTGGCCGAATGCGAAGATCGGCTTGCAAAAACCGAAAGACCCGCGCTGGAACTGGCTTTGCGAGCGCATGACCGGGCCGAACGGTCCCTGCGGTCACGACGAAAAATCTGGTCTGCGAAAAAGGAGGAACTCGAGCGGCTGGGGGAAATTCTCGATCGTCCCACCGCACCGGAGCGTCTCACCGATCTCGATAAGGATCAGGTGCAGATCGACGGTCTCTGGCATCAGGACGAACTGGCGGCTCTGCGTTCGGCATTGCTGGAAGCAGCGCTGACGCTGCATGAAGCTTGGTTGGCCGATGTCGGCAGGAAGGGCGGAGGTTTTGGCGGAAATATCGTTGCCATCACCAAGCTGCTTTCCAACAACAATCCCGTCGATGACAAACACATCGCATCGATCTGGCAGAGCCTTTTCATGATCGTTCCGATCGTCTCCACGACGTTCGCGTCCTTTGCCAAGCAGTTCCGCGGGCTCAAGCCCGGCTCGATCGGCTGGGTCTTCATCGATGAAGCCGGCCAAGCGGTGCCGCAGGCGGCGGTCGGGGCTTTGTTGCGGGCGCGCCGCGTCATGGTGATCGGCGATCCCTTGCAGATCGAACCGGTTTTCACGCTTCCGAGCGCGCTGATTTCAGGCGCCTCGGCTCTTTCACCCCACACGGCGGCAGGTCAATATTCGCCGAACAGGGCGTCGGTGCAGATGCTGGCCGATGCCGCCAATCGCTACGGAACGACGCTTCAGGGCGAAGAGGCAGATCGGCTCTGGATCGGCAGCCCACTCAGGGTGCATCGACGCTGCATCGATCCGATGTTCAGCCTTGCCAATCAGATCGCCTATCAGAACAAGATGATCTTCGGGCTGCACGAGCGCCGACCGGCCGGCGACGCATCGCCCTTTTATGGCGACAGCGCCTGGATCGACATCAAGGGCAAGGTATCGGGCAAACAGGCCGTTGCCGAGCAGACCGACTTCATCGTCGACCTCCTCGCCTCGACTTATCGCCGAGACGGTGCATTGCCGGACATCTACCTCATCTCCCCGTTCAAGGAGATCAAGACCAGTTTGAGACGGGCTCTTTTCCATGCGGTCTGGATCGACCAAGACGGATATGCGCGCGGATCTCCAGCGAAACTGCAGAAATGGCTTCAGGAACGGGTCGGCACGGTTCACACCTTCCAGGGCAAGGAAGAAGATATCGTTTTCATGGTCCTCGGCGCCGATGCCGAGCATCGCGGAGCGGCCGGCTGGGCCGCATCCAAGCCAAACCTGTTGAACGTGGCGCTGACGCGCGCCAAGCGTCGTTTCTACATCGTCGGCGACCGCACGCTCTGGCAAACGCTCCCCTATTTCAGGGAAGCAGCAAATGCATTGCAGACGATCCGGCCCGCGGAATTCCTGGCCCGCAACGAGCTGAACGTGAGAGATCGGACTCCGGCGCCGTTCGCTGAACGCATGCTTTGACGTTTCCCGGAAACACAAAAAGCCCGCACGAGGCGGGCTTTTTGGGAAGATTGGTTGCGGGGGCAGGATTTGAACCTGCGGCCTTCAGGTTATGAGCCTGACGAGCTACCGGGCTGCTCCACCCCGCGATATTTCATTCCG